>JBKQLG010000096.1:0-14212 GCA_052147235.1 Occallatibacter sp. | reverse complement strand
CCGCCGCCGCTGCCCTTGCGCGCCTGGTAGCAATCCCGGCAGTAGACCGGGCGATCGCCACGCGGCTCAAAAGGCACTGTTGTATGCTGGCCGCAACCCTAACAAATCACAGGTGTTCCCTGTGCTGGAGCCGAACGGTAGCCGGAACCCCCCTGATCGTTCTTCTTTGCCATACTGCAATTCTTGCAACGTTTTGGGGTCGAGTAACCACGTTCCTGAAAGAACGATTGATCCGCAGCGGTGAAGGCAAAGTCCTGCCCGCAGTCACTGCACGTAAGTTGAATATCTCCGGCCATGGGTCTCCTCGTGAAAATTGTACAGCCCGATGTGTCATTTGCATACAAAGAATCTTCTGAAAATAAAAAACTTGTGCCGTCTGAGGGTTTGGAATGCAGTTTTTACGGTTTTGATAGGGTGCGGCCTCGGGAACAGCCCGGCTTGCCGTTTCAAGTTACGTCGGCAATGAATCCGCTAACTCGCGAACTCGCTCTCACCGCGAAGCGGTGGCTAACCCGCTAAATGGTAAACCCATCCTGGCGAGTTTGGCGAAAGGATGAAGAAGACCCAACTCTCAACCATCTTGGTTCATCAAGAGACCGCGCCGGCTACAGCTCCCACCAATCCAGCAGCGCCATGCGCGGATAGTAGAGGCCGGCCCGAATCGCACAGTCGCGGGCGTCCCCTCCGAGCAGGTTGCGCAGCACTTCGCCATAGGCTACGACCTGGGGCGCGAAGAGTGAGCGGAGCGCGGGCAGAGCCTTGGCCGGGTCAAGATTATCGGCGTGGGCGGTCTTGTAGTCGATGATCCACCAGCAATCGTCTCCCTCGCTTCCGGGCGTGGGACCGGCCTGGAAGACGCGATCCACGCGAACCGCGCGCAGGCCGCCGGCGACGACTCCTGCCCAGCCGGTCTCGCTGGCGGCGCTTCTGTGAGGCGAGAGGATCCACGAGCCGATCGAATCACGGGAGGCGTTGAGTGCGAGTTGAATCGCCTGAGCGGCGATGCGCTCGGCCTGGGACTGGTCTACACCGACGGCTCGCACCTGAGCGGCAACGCGCGGCTCAAAGCGAACGAGCGCCGCACGGGCGGCCTCCCATTCCTGTATCAGGCGCAGACGGGCCAGCTCTTCCAACAGAGTGTGGACGGCCGTGCCCAGAGCGCGGGAGAGCAGACCTCCCTCGTGGCGCGTGTAGAGGCGGGCGGGGCCACTTCCGTAAACAGAGGGTGACCCAGGTCTCGATTCTGAGACCTGGGAATCGGGAGCCTGTGAAACCACACTCGATGGGTGCCCCATCCTTTCCGCGTCCTTTTGAGGAAAGGGTGGGAAACCATGAACCTCAACCCGCGTCCGGTAATCCGGCGGCAGGCGGCGCAGCGGTGTGGGCTGGATGGGGGACGGCATCGCCAGCAGATTGCTATCGCCGGAGGCGGCGATGGACGCGATCTCTTCCTCGCCGGTCTCCGCGCCGGCTCTTTCTACCTTCCATTCCGCAAAGCGCGCGCGGACCTCCTCTTCCAGCGCCGGCCAGGCCGTGGCCAGCAGGCTGTTGACGGGTTCCATCAGCGTGAAGCTCCCGTCTTCCTCCTTGCATGCGGGACGGGCGAAGAGGTGAAGCTCCTCGCGGGCGCGCGTGGCGGCAACGTAAAGAATGCGCCGCGCCTCCTGCGACTCGCGCTCGCGATAGACACGATCTACCCAGGCCTTGGCGCTGCCTCTCTCCTCGCCCTTGCGCTGGAAGGGCGCGATCAGGAACTCGGTGATCTCGCCCGAATTGTCAGGTTCGGAGAGGCCGCGCTCGAGCCAGGAAAGCATTTTATGGCTTCCGCGTCGCACTGCAGCCTGCAACTCCGGGACGATGACCACCTCGAACTCCAGGCCCTTGGATTTGTGAATGGTCATCAACTGCACGCCGCAATCGCTGCTGCTGGCAGGGTCGGGCAGTGCTGTGAGCTTGTCGAGCGCCGCGCCGAGGCCGGGGCCGAGCAGATCCTCTTCGCCGCCCGGCAGCCGGTCCAGGCAGCTCCAAAGCAGGTTGAGGTTGGCGCGGGCGGTCGTGTCCACGCAAGCTGCTCCGCCCAGTCGCAACCAAATTTGTTCCAACCAAGTTCCCAGTGAAGTTGTAGGCTGGGCGGTGCACAGATCGGCAGCCGCGGCCAGCGCGTGTAACACGCGGGCAACGGCTGGGCGGCCCTCTTCACTGAGCAAGTGGATGCGTTCGGCCAGCAGCTCAGGAATGGGGTGAGGGTGCGACACAGGATCGTCGCAGCCGGCGAGCGTATGCAAGTCGTCGAGCGAGAGGCCGCACCAGGGAGCGCGCAAGACTCCCAGCCAGGCCACGCGGTCCTCGGGATTGAGCAGCGAGCGGGCGAGGGCGAGAGCGTCCAGGACTTCGGGGCGGGCTGCAAGCTTTTCCAGTTCGACGGCTCGGAAGGGGATTCCGGCTTCGTGTAGAGCTGCGGCAATGGGGGCGAGGTGGCTGCGCGCGCGACCCAGAACGGCGATGCGGAACTTATTATCTTCGCCAAGTTCTCGTGCTTGGCGGACCTCATCCATCGTTCCTTGATGGCTGCGAATCACAGCAACGATTTCATCGATCTGTGCTGTGCGGGCTGTCTCCTTTTCGTCGATGGCATTGGCGGATTGTCCGCGTCCGGCCTGGGGAACGAAGCGCAGGTGCAGCGAGAAGGGCGCGCCGGCATTGGCTGTTTCTTCTCGCGCCGCTTCTGCGGAGAAAAAGGAGACGCCGCTGCCGTCATCGGGCGCGAAGATCTGCGCGAAGTCCCGATTGAGCCGCTCCACCAATCCAGGCGTGGTGCGGAAGTTGGCCGTGAGGGAAACGGAGTCGAAGAGCAGCGGCTCATCGTGCGCGACTTCCAGGCCAACCGCCCTGACACGCGGGAAGAGCTCGGCGTCGGCGTCGCGGAAGAAGTAAATGGACTGCATGGGGTCGCCAACAAAGAAGCAGGTGCGGCCCTCGCGTTCGGGCCATGCGGCGATGAGGCTGGAGAGCAATTGATGCTGGCGGCGGCTGGTGTCCTGGAACTCATCGACGAGCAGGTGGCGAATGTTGTCGGAGACAGCCAGCGCGGCGTCGGTTGGGTGGCCGTCGTCGCCGCGTAGCACGCGCTGGGCGATCTGCGCCACTTCGGTAAAGTCCACCCGGCCCGCTTCGGCAAAGGCGATTTGCAGTTCGCCGGCTGCCTGGCGCAGCAGCGTGAAGCAGGAACGCACGATCTGCCAGTCTTCTTCGGTGTAGCGGGCCGGGGGCAGGGCGCGGACAGCGGCGAGTGCGGCTTCGAGGCCGGGGACGGCGGCGAGCGCGGCAATCAAATCGAGGATGCGAGCTTTCTCGGGCTTGCGGTCGGCGGGGAAGCCATGCAGCTTATTCACAGTCTTGCGGAAGGCGCCATAGCCGGTAAGCAGCAGCGCTGCAAGACTCACGTGGGCCTGGCGAGCCTCTTCAAAATCGTTGCTACCGGTGAACGGAGCGGAGGGAAATTCGACCAACTCGGCGAGTTCCTGATGAAGCTGGCCGCCGCTTTGCTCACAGGCAAAGCGCGCCAGTTCCAACGCTTCTTCGCGCGCTCCCGGAACATGGTCGAGAAGCTCACTTAACTGGAGGAGAGCGTCGCGCACGGCATTCGCAAAGGGCCGCTCCAGGCGCTCGCGAAGTGCATTCCAGTCCGGCTCGCGCCCGAGGACAAAGCCGTGCATCCAGCGGTCGCGGCTCCTGAGCATTTCGATCAGCAGCGTTTCCATCTCCTGCCAGCCGTTGTCGCGCCACAGCAGTAACTCTTCAATGGCCGCACCGAGGGCTGAGCCGGTCTGATCGATCTTTCGGAGAGTTTCGCGGGCGGCGCGGCGATAGAGTTCGTCAGGCTGCTCGGTGATCTCCAGGCCGCCGCCCAGGCCGGAGAGTAGCGGCTGTTGCAAAGCCAGCTCACGGCAGAAGGAATCAATCGTAGAAATGCGCAGTTGAGCAGGCAGATCAAGGAGCTTCCAGCCAAGCGCTTGGGAGTGCTCCAACACGCGGCGGGCGAGGGAATTGGGCTCGTCCTTTCTCATCTCATCGAGGATGCGATTGCGCATCTCGGCGGCGGCGGCGTTGGTGAAGGTGATCGCCACCACCTGCCCTGGCTCCTCGACTTCGGCCAGCAGGCGTAAAAAGCGCTCCGTGAGCAAGGTCGTTTTGCCCGAGCCGGCCGGGGCTTGCACCAGAATGGATCGGCCAGGGTCGAAGGCGCGCTGGCGCTCAGGCTGATCGGGAGGCTCGGATTGAGTCGTGGTCTTACTCATCGCCTGCCTCCTCGCCTTCCGATTCGTCCTCAGATTCAAATTGCGATTCCCGCTCTAGAATGCGGCAGAGGGTTTGCAGGCCGCAGTGCTCGCAGGTCTTGGGAGCTTCGCGCGGGTCAACTTCAGCCCGTCCGGCGAGGAAGTCTTTGGCTAGTTGCTGGATGCAATCTCGCCAGCCGATGAGCTGATCGAGGGTGAGTTTGTTCTTTACCAGGGAGCTTGTTCCCTTGAGGCTGTTGGAGAGAGTGGCCGCGGGATCAAAGACCTGTCCTGCAAAACCTGATTCACCGGCGCGCACCTTGGCGAAGACCAGCCCGCCGAGGACTTCATCGGCATTGAGGGCAAAGCCAGCATAGAGTGGCAGTTGCAGGTCGTCGGGGCGGGGCAGCTCCCATGCGCTGGGAGAGACGTTGCCGGATTTGTAGTCGATGACCAGCTGGGAGCCGTCATTCAGCCGGTCAAGACGGTCCAGGCGCAGGTCGAGAGTCAGTCCGGCGATGTGGACTGTGCGCCTGACCTCGGTATCGGCGACCTCGAATTCGATGCGCGTGGCTTCGTACTCCAGCCACTCGGTGACCAGCTTCGTCAGCCGCTGTTCTTCCAGTTCCAGATAGCGGCGAGGCATCAGCTCTTGCTGCTGCGGACGCAGCTCCCGCGCTAGTACGCGCTGAACGTGGTCCGCGACGAAAGCCTGCTTATCATTCAGGCTCATCAGTTCGGCGTAACTCCGAATGCCTTCCGGCGGACCCGCCCATACCGCGTGGAGCACAGCGTGGAGCAGGCTGCCGCGCTGTGCGGCGGTCAGGCCGGCCTCGGCTGGCCTCCACTCCTGCGCGCCCAGGCGTGCTGTGGCGAAGGCCTGGAAGGGGCACTGCGACTGCGCGGTGAGAACAGCAGCGCCCCCGGCGACCTTGCCGGGAGGAAAGGGAATGCGGCTGAAGTCCTCAAAGGAAACGGTGAGCGGAGGCGGCGCGTCTGGCGCTGTCAACTCAGGCGTCAGCTTTTGCGCCTCACCGGCAACCAGGGCGATCAGTCGCGAGGGACGGGCCTCCGCAGCCTCATTCTGCTTTGCATAGCTGAAGTGAACCTCGCGTGCCGAGGCCAGAATGCGGTGGGTGACGGCCGCGGCCAGCTCCCAATCGTGCAGCGGAGTGGCGTGGGGCATTCCGGCATCGCGCTGCAGCTCGACCGGCAGCAGCGGATGGGGCGCGCCGTTCGCGGGCCAGGCGGCCTCATCGGCTCCCAGAAACCAGACGGCGTCGGCGGTGAGGCCGGCCGACTCGGCGGGACCGGCGATCTGCATGGGCGCGTCGCGCGACTCGGGGGCGAAGAGCGTCTCGTCGAGTGCGCGGTCAAGTTGCGAGAGAAAATCCCTCCAACTCACGCGGTGGCCGTCGAAGCCCAGCGAGCCGCAGCTCTCCACGGCCTGATGCCAGCGGCGAAGGGCCTGAAACTCGGTGTTCGTGAGCGGTGGCGCTGCGGCAAAATGTAGCTCGTCGAGCAGGCGCGGAATCAGCTCCGCCCAGTCGAGCGGAGTTTGCGTGCGGCGCGCGAAGCTGGCCAGAAGGCGTTGGGCTGCGGTGATACGCTCGACCCAGGGAGCCGGAATCAGTTCAGAAGCACACCGCTCGCTGAGGAAGGCCGCCAGAGTCCACTGTGTGCGTTCTAGGCCGTAGCGGCGCAGGGCGCGCATAGTTGCTTGCAACGCCGCGGACTCCTGGGCGCTGGCGGCGGCGAGGCCTGTCGAAAACAGCCAGTCGAGTTCCTGCTCGACAAGAGAACCGTCGAGCCAACGCAGCATGAGGTGCGCCGCGCGAGCCAGCGCAACCTGGCTGAGTGGGACGCCCAACGAGAACTCGAAGGCCGGGCCCGTGCGTCGTAGGAAGGCGCGTTCGATCTCGCCGCGGCGCGCGCTGGCTGCTTGAGTAACGACCAAAAGATGAGCGCTGGGGTTGGCGGCGAGCTGGCGGCTGCACCAGATCGCGCAGGCAGCGAGTTCGGCTTGGGCGTCGGCGGCTTCACGGAAGTAGACCTCGGCGGCCGGTTCGCTTTGGGCTGCCTCGCGCCAATCGCCCCATGCGTCGAAGAGGCTGCGCTGTACGGGAAGAATGCGGTCAAAACCAGCCAGAAGCAGTGGCGGACGGTCTGATTTGTCCTCCAAGAGCAGCGAAATCAATTCGTGCGGCAGGCGGCTGGGGCTGAGCAGGTTTCCGGCCCGGCAGGCTTCGTCGAAGGCCGCCAGCCAGCCGCTGAAGGTGGCCGCATCCTGTTGCCAGGCGGCGCGTGCGGACGGGCGCAGGAACTGCGGCGCATAGGAGCACAGCAGCTCGTGCGCCTCCATCGCCAGGCCCGCCAATCGATGGCACGGGCCTTCGAGGAGCGTGGCCAGCGAGCGGTCCGCCCCGGCGATCTCCACCCAGAGCGCCTGCTCCTGCGCGGGATTCAGCAGCAGGCGAGAGTCGATGCTGTGTTGTTCCCAGTTCCTTTGGGCAAAGCTCTTCCAATCAAGGATGTTGGGCGTAGGCCAGGCGGTCAGTCCTTCGGCCCGGCGGGCGCGATGGAAGCCGGCGGCAACAGCGCGCGCGGCGCGGTCGCTGGCTGTGACCACCAGGCCGCCCTCGCGCAGCCATGTATTGATCTCGTCCGCGGCCAAGTCTCCCATTTCGTCGTTATACTCCGTTGGGCCGGGAGCGTGCCATGCGCTGTTGCCGAAGTTGAGTCCATGATGAACGAGGTTCGGCGGCGCGCGCGGCGGCGCCTGAGGCAGCCGAAGGCGCGGATAATCGAAAGTGTGGAAACCGCGCGCAATCTATCGCTTCTGAAGGATTACCAGGCCTATCTGCGCGTGGAAAAAGGGCTGCGCCCGCTTACCTGCGAGGCTTACGACGGCGACCTGAAGACTTTTGCCGAGTTCATCGAGGGGCGCAACGGCGTGCTGCTCACGGCGATGCAGCAGGATGTGGCGGCTTTTCTTGAGCATCTGCGCATCCACGGCATCGACCAGCGCTCGGCGGCGCGCAAGCTGAGCTGCCTGAGGGGCCTTTACAAGTGGCTGCTGCTCGACCGGCGCATCCATCACGATCCGACTGTGAAAATTGAGTCGCCCAAGGCCTGGAAGGTGCTGCCCAAGTCGCTGGCCGAGCCGGAGGTGGCGGAGATGCTGGAACGGGCGCAGATGAACGCCGAGCATCCCCAGGCGCGGGCCACGGCTCTGCGCGACCGCGCGATTCTGGAGCTGCTCTACGCGGGCGGCTTGCGGGTTTCGGAGGTCACGGCGCTCTCGACCGGCGACCTGGCGCTGGACCTGGGGCGCGTGCAGGTGCGCGGCAAGGGCGACAAGGAGCGCATCGTGCCGCTGGGACGCGCCGCCGTCGAGACATTGGAGATTTATCTGCGCGAGGGACGGCCCCACCTGGCCCGCATCAGCTCGGCGCGCATCAGCCCAGCGCGCAAGGCTCCCACGGCACGGCCAAATCCGGCGAGACAGGATTCCACGCGCCTCTTTCTCTCCTTGCGCGGAATGCCGCTGACCCGCCAGTGGGTTTGGCACATCGTCAAGATGGCCAACGGCCAAGCCAGTCCGCATCGGCTGCGCCACAGTTGCGCCACGCATATGGTGGAGCACGGCGCCGACCTGCGCAGCGTGCAGTTGCTGCTGGGCCATGCCGACATCTCCACCACGCAGGTCTACACGCACCTCGCGCTGGGGCGGCTGAAGGAGGTGCATCGCCAGCACCATCCGCGCGCCACGCGGCAACGGGTCGAGGTTGTGGATACTCCACTTCCGGCCAACCCAGGGCGTAAAGGATTGCATCTGGTTGCCCGCGCCAGCGAATCAAGTAAGCCGGACCGTCCAATAAAGCTCCGTGCCCCATCCTTTCGCGCACTTGGTGAAAGGGTGGGAAACCATGAACCCAAACCGGCCCGATTCAACCCCACCACACGCCCCGGTGAGGAGACGGCATGAGTACCGCGGCCGTACCCATCCTCGTTGCCACGATGGATTCGCTGGTGGCCGATTTCCTGCGTGTACTGTCGAACGAGCGCGGCGCATCGGCGCACACGCTGCGCGCCTATCAGCGCGAGCTGCATGGATTCACAGCCTATATCGCTGAGCACTATGGAAAGGATCAATGCCCGGAGCGCATCGAGCACACGCACATTCGCGCCTACCTGGGCACGCTCTATGACCGTGGACTGGCAAAGGCCTCAGCCGCGCGGGCGCTGGCGGCCATTCGCAGCTGGTTCAAGTGGCTGGCTCGTGTTGGCATTCTGGAGCAGAATGCCGCCTCGCTGGTGGCCACGCCCAAGCTGCCCAGGCACTTGCCGCGTGTGCCGTCCATCGAGCAGATGAATCGCGTAGTCGAGTCGGTCGGCGAAGACGCGGCTAGTTGGCCGGCGCGCGACACGGCAATTCTCGAGCTGCTCTACGGCTGCGGCATCCGCAACGCCGAGTTGACCGGGCTGAATTTGGAAGACATTCACTGGGCCAACGAAGCGATCTTGATTCGCGGCAAGGGTCAAAAACAAAGATATGTTCCGTTGGGCGACGCGGCGGCGCAGGCGTTGCGGGCCTACATGGCCGAGCGCGCTGCGCTTCTGGCCGCGTCCGGCACGGGTAAGGGAGCGAAGGCGGGCGCGGGGAAGGGAATCGAGACGCCCGCGCTCTTCCTCAACCTGCAACTGCGCGGCCTCGGCAAATCAGGACAGGCGCGGCTGACCACGCGCAGCGTGGGACGCATCGTCAAGCGCATCGCCATTCTGCGCGGGCTTTCCGCCGATGTGCATCCGCACACACTGCGCCACGCCTTCGGGACTCATTTGTTAGAAGAAGGCGCCGACCTGCGCGCCATTCAGGAGTTACTAGGTCACGAGCGCCTCTCCACCACCCAGCGCTACACGCAACTGACCACCGCGCAGTTGACGGTGGTCTATGACCGCACACATCCGCGGGCGAGATAATTTACTCAGGGTTGCTTGTTCCGCGCACTTCGATTTCATAATTTCTATATTGGCCGGGTGCCCCATCCTTTCCGCAGCCCCATCGCGGAAAGGGTGGGAGACCACGAACCCCATCCGGCTTGGTTTTGGTGAATCTCGATCCCACCGTCGGGTGCCCCAGCTTCCGGGCCCCCACGGACAGGTCTTCGTCCGTGGGGTGAAGATCCATATTCTTGGACCTGGGAATCCTTCAACCTCAACACGCCGTGTTGGATCAGGGATGATCTCCGTGATAGGCGGCTCACCGGAAGGATTCCGGGAGATAATGGGCCTATGCGTTTTTCGCGGCGAACCAACTGGAATATGGAGGAGAACGAGCTGTCGCGGGCGCACCGGCGGCGCGTTGCGGCCGGGCAGCCGATTGCGGATCTGACGGCCTCGAACCCTACCCGCTGCGGCTTCGCCTACGATCCCGGCTTGCTGGCGGCGCTCAGCGATGCACGCGCGCTCGACTACGATCCACAGCCGCGCGGATTGCTCAGCGCCCGCGAGGCGGTCTGCGCCTATTATGCCGGCCATGGTGTGGCGCTCGAGCCAGAGCAGATCTTCCTGACCACCAGCACCAGCGAGGCTTACAGCTTCCTCTTCCGCCTGCTCTGCGATCCGGGCAGCGAGATTCTTGCCGCCCAGCCCGGCTACCCGCTCTTCGACTTCCTCGCCGTGCTGGACGACGTGAATCTGAAGGCCGCGCCGCTGGTCTACGACCATGGCTGGCAGATCGATGCGGAGGGCATACGGCGCGCCATCACGCCCACGACGCGGGCTATCGTCCTGGTCCATCCCAACAACCCCACCGGCCACTTTACCAAGCCCTGGGAGGTCGAGGAGCTGGCGCGGCTCTGCCGGGAGTTCGACCTGGCGCTGATTGTGGACGAGGTCTTTCTCGACTACAGCTTTGGCGGGGCAGGGAAGAGCTTTGCCGCCGGCCTCGAGGGCGTTGCGGTCTTCGTGGTCAGCGGGCTGAGCAAGATTGCCGGGCTGCCGCAGATGAAGGCGGCATGGATTGTGGCCGCCAGAACCGAAGCAACTATGGAGGCTTGCGTGGCGCTGGACCGTTTGGAGGTCATTGCCGACACATTTCTCTCGATGAACGCGCCGGTGCAATGGGCCTTGCCGGCCTGGCTGGAAGGCCGTGAGGCGATTCAGCGGCAGATTCAGTCGCGTATAGCGGCCAACCTGGTCGAACTCGACCGGCAGTTAGCTCAACTGCCTGAAGTGAGCCGCCTGGAGGTCGAAGGCGGCTGGTACGCGATGCTGCGCATTACTGCGCTCAAGCCCGACGAGCAGACGGTGCTGGCTCTGCTGGAGCGCGGCGTCTGGGTCCATCCCGGCTATTTCTTCGGCATGAAGGATTCGGGCTGGCTGGTGGTAAGTTTGCTGGGACCGGAGCAGGAGTTCAGCGCTGGAGTTGACCGGCTGATGGATTATCTGCGCTCATCTTCCCCTGCTTACACTCATTTGGCTACACATTTGAATCTGTGATACTCTACACATAGAAGGAGCCGCAACCATGCCCACCAATCTTGCCCTCGATGACAGCCTGATCGCCGAGGCACGGCGAATTGGCCACCACATGACCAAAAAGGCTGCGGTCACAGCCGCCTTGCAGGAGTACATCAGCCGGCGCAGGCAGATGGAGATCCTGAAACTCTTTGGGACAATCGACTATGACCCGGCCTACGACTACAAGAAAGTACGGCAACTTGATCGGATCGAAATTGAACCATGAAAATATTGGTTGATAGTTGCGTCTGGTCGCTTTCTCTTCGCCGCAAGAACAAGACTGCCTTGAGTGACGATGAGAGGCAGATGGTGGTGTTGCTTACGGATGCGATCCAGAGTGGCAGGGTAGCCATTATCGGCCCAATCCGCCAGGAAGTGCTATCTGGGATTAAAGAGACTACTCAATTTGAAAAGCTCAAAGGCGAGCTGGAAGCCTTTCCCGACGAACCCATAACGACGCAGCATTACGAAGAGGCGGCGCGCCTCTTCAACCTATGTCGGAATCGAGATGTAGAGTGTGGAGCAATCGATATTCTGATCTGCGCGGTCGCCACTCATAAACGCTGGAGCATATTGACGAATGACGGGGGCCTGAAGCGCTGCATCGATGTGTTGCGGACCGAGGGAGTGACCCGGTAAAGTCTCGCGCGGTTGAGTTTTGCTCCACTGATCCATGTTGTCTCCCTACCCGCGCAGGAAGGGATTGCTGCGGCGTTCCGCGCCGATGGTGGTGGCGGGACCGTGGCCGGGGAGGACGCGGGTTTCGTCGGGCAGCGCCAGCAGGCGGGTGTGGATCGAGTCGATGATCTGATCGAAGTTACCGCCGGGCAGGTCGGTGCGGCCGATGCTGCCTTCAAAGAGCGTGTCGCCGGCGATGAGCAGCTTGAGCGGGGCAAAGTGCAGGCAGACCGAGCCTTGTGTGTGGCCGGGTGTGTGCAGCACCTGGGCGGGATAGCTGTTCAGGCCAACGACGAGGCCGTCGGTCAGGCTTGCGTCGGGCGGGGCGGTCTCCGGCGTCTCCATGCCGATCCAACCTGCTTGCATGTCCATCATTTTCAGCAGCGGCAGGTCGTTCACGTTCAGCAGGATGGGCGCGCCGGTAAGCCGCTTGAGCTTGAGCGCGCCGCCCACGTGGTCGATGTGGGCGTGGGTGACGAGAATCTGCTTGAGCTTGAGGCCGAGTTCAGTGAGGCGGCGAGAAATGCGGCCAACCTCGTCGCCGGGATCGATGACGATGCCCTCGCCGGAGGCTTCGTCGCCGAGGATGGTGCAATTGCAGGCCAGCGGGCCGACGGGAAAAGTTTCCAGAATCATGGTTTCATTGTAGGGCGTTCTGGCGGGCTGGGCACATGCCTTTGGGCCATGATGCACTAACTCTGGCGTGGCTTCACTCCCAGGCTCTCCATCACTTCCAGCGCAAAACGGGCCGAGACCGTGGCCGGGCCGCCGCCCATCTCGATGCCAACCTCGATGGTTTCCAGCAACTCCTCATAGGTTGCGCCGCCGGCAGCTGCCTGCTCAATGTGCCACTGCATGCAGGATTCGCAGTTCTTCACCACGGAGATTCCCACGGCGATCAGCTCTTTCTGCTTCTTGGCGAGAGCGCCGTCGCAATAGGCAGCCTTTTCCATGGCCAGAAAGCCTTCGTAGACCTTCGATTTGCTGGCCAGCAACTGTGCATGGGCGCGCTTCCGCCGGGCGGTAATCTCTTCGAGTTTGTTCATCGCGAGCAATCCCTTTCTTCGGTTGGTATGGACAGCTTATCAACGATTATCCCGCCACCACCGAGTCGGACATTTTCTTGCCGAAGGCGGATGGCCCCGCCGCAGGTGGTTTGCGGAAGGTGATTGCGTAGAACTTGCCCTCCTTCAGCATTTCTAGATGGATATGCTCCATCTCCGGCGGCACCAGATCAATGGGCACGGTCACCGCTTCCTTGCGATCTCCGAAAAAACTGCTGGTGTACGGGATATTCTCATAGGTGCTTTTCACATACTCTTCGGTCTCATCCTCGATCATCAGATGGCCGCCCGGCCTGGCGACGCGGATCATCTCGCGAATCGCCTTGGCGCGGTCACTGAAGAAGTTGAAGCCCCCGCACGTGTAGACAACGTCGAAGCTGGAGTCTGCAAAGGGCAGGTTCTCGGCATTGCCCAGATATAGGTCGGCGTCCATCTGCCAGCGGCGCAGATTCTTCTGGCAGTTGGCCAGCATCTCCTGTGAAAGATCCAGGCCGGAGAGCTTCACGCCGCGGGGCATGTACTTGAAGTTGAGACCAGTACCCGACGAGGTCTCCAGCACCGAATCGCCGGGTTTGACTTCGAGCAGACTCATGTAAATATCGAAGTACTCGTCAATATCAAATCCACGAAAAGCAGCGAAGAAGCGCTGGGTATCGTCATAGAAGCCGCCGATGGTCTCATACAGATGAGTTGCTGCGGAGCGTCGAGGCCATGAACGGCCTGCTGCGCAATTATCCGCCGGAAGGCTACATTGCCGCCGCTACTTATGCCCTGGCCCAGCAGGTCTCGGCCAAGGCGCCGGAGGCCGCCGCCGATGCGAAGCTGCGGCAGCAGAAGGTCAACAGTGTCGATCTGCTCCGCCGCGCATGGACCATGCTGGAAGGGTTCTTGACGGCCTGGCCCGACGATCCGGCTGCCGACCAGGCGGCCTTCGCCTCGGCCAGTACGCTCTTGGACCTGAAGGCCTATCGCGAAGCGGCGGCGGCTTGCAACCGCTATGCCAAGCGCTATTTGCAGAGCGACCTGGTCGACAGCTACTGGTACATCATCGGCTACTGCGAGTTCGCCACGGGCCAGCACAAGGCGGCCCTAGAGATGTGCCAGAAGGTGGCCGATTCCAAACGCCTGGACAAGACGACCGGTCGCGAGGTGGAAAGCCCGAACAAGTGGCAGGCGATTTACATCCTCGGCCAGGTCTATCATGGATTGGGCGAGGCGGCCGACGCCATCCGCGAATATCGCCGCGTGGCAGACCGCTTTGCCGACGCCAAGGAGGCGATCGCCTACTTCCTGCACAAGTCGATCGATTTGCCCGAAGTGACAACGATCAAGCCGGGCGACGTGACCGATGTGGATCTGAAGTTCCGCAATGTCCCGGGGTGCGACGTGAAGGTCTATCGCATCGACCTCATGATGTTCAGTCTCTTGCGGCGGAACTTGGGCGGCATCGCGACCATCAACCTGGCCGGCATCCGCCCCTTGCACGAGACGAGCGTCAAGCTGGGCGATGGCAAGGACTATCGCGATCGCACGCAGAAGCTGGCCCTGCCGCTGAAGGACGAAGGGGCGTACCTGGTTGTCTGTCGCGGCGACGACCTGCACGCCAGCGGCCTGGTGCTGGTCACGCCGTTGGCCGTCGAGATCCAGGAAGACGCCGTCAGCGGCCGC
>JBKQLG010000095.1:0-6846 GCA_052147235.1 Occallatibacter sp. | reverse complement strand
CGAAGCCCTGCGCGCGGCGTTCAGGGCAGAGACGGAAGATATCGAACGGATTATTGGACAGGAAGAGCGGAGGGAAGCGCAGCTTGATGATAGTCCAGCGTCATGCCGTGCAAATACAAAAATGATTTTGGGTCAACGAAAACTCTCACGCCGTCGAACTCATAAATGCGGTCACGTTCGCGGGGCTGCGAATCGAACTTGATCGAGTAAGAAAGTCCCGAGCAGCCGCCGCCCATCACGCCGATGCGCAGCCCGCCCTCTTCCGGCGAGATGCCTTCCTTGGCCATGGCGATGCGAATGCGCTTGATGGCCTTCTCGGTGACCTGCAATCCCGCCTGCGCCACCTGCGGTGCGGCTGGCTGCGGCTGCGCCGCGAGAACTTCGTGCGAAGGCGACGTTCCGATGGTCACGGTGTTCGACATACTTGCCTTCTTCCTTACCCCGCGACCGCAACAGCCTCGGCCGCGACCGCCGCAGGAGCGCTGTTCTTCTTCTTCCAGTCGCCGATAGCCGCGCGAATGGCATCCTCGGCCAGCACCGAGCAGTGAATTTTCACCGGCGGCAGCGACAATTCCTTGACGATGTCGGTGTTCTTGATGCCCAGCGCGTCGTCCACGGTCCGCCCTTTGATCCACTCGGTGGCCAGCGATGAACTGGCAATCGCCGAGCCGCAGCCGAAGGTCTTGAACTTCGCCTCTTCGATCACCTGCGTCGCGGGATTGACGCGAATCTGCAGGCGCATCACGTCGCCGCACTCCGGCGCGCCCACCAGACCCGTGCCGACCTCCGTCGAACTCTTGTCCAGTTGGCCCACATTGCGCGGGTTATTGTAGTGGTCGATCACTCTCTCGCTGTATGCCATGTCATTGCTCCTTTTGCGGGGGAAGCCGCGGAAAAACAGTTGTCAGTTTTCAGTTCTCAGTTCTCAGTTGTTTGTTGCAGGTGCGCCGTCACTGACAACTGATATCTGAGAACTGAGAACTAGCTTTTAGTGCGCCGCCCATTGAATCTTGCTCAGATCGATGCCGTCCAGCACCATCTCATAAAGCGGCGAAAGCTTGCGCAAATGCTTCACTACGTCGATGACCTTATCGGCCACGTAATCCACTTCGTCCTGGGTATTGAAGCGGCCCAGCCCAAAGCGAATCGAACTGTGTGCCACATCGTCGCCCAGTCCCAAAGCCTTCAGCACATACGATGGCTCCAGCGTCGACGAGGTGCAGGCCGAGCCGCTGGAAACCGCAACGTCGTTGATGCCCATCAGCAGCGACTCGCCCTCGACGTAAACGAAACTCATATTCAAATTGCCCGGCAAACGATGCTCCCAAGAGCCGTTCACATGAATGTAGTCGAGGTTCGCTTCGAGCTTCTCCTTGAGCCGGTCGCGCAAACCGCTCAGACGCGCGGCTTCGCTGGCCATCTCCTGCTGCGCAATCTCGCAGGCCTTGCCCAGGCCGACGATGCCGGGCACATTCAGCGTGCCGGACCTCATGCCGCGCTCGTGGCCGCCGCCGTCAATCTGCGCGGCGATCTGCACGCGCGGATTGCGCCGGCGCACGTAGAGCGCGCCCACGCCCTTGGGTCCGTAAATCTTGTGCGCGCTCAGCGAGAGCACGTCGATGTTGTCGGCGATCACGTCGATGGGAACCTTGCCCACCGCCTGCACCGCGTCGGTATGGAAGAGCACGCCGCGCTCGTGACAGAGCTTGCCGATCTCGGCGATAGGCTGCAGCACGCCGATCTCGTTGTTGGCCGCCATAACCGATACCAGAATCGTCTTCGCGTCGATGGCCCGCTCCAGATCATCGAGATCGATCAGCCCGTCGGCCTTCACCGGCAGATAGGTGATGCGATAGCCCTGCTTCTCCAGCCGCTTGCAGGTGTCCAGCACGGCTTTATGCTCGGTCACCTGGGTGATGATGTGGTTGCCGCGCTCGCGATACATTTCGGCGATGCCCTTGATGGCCAGGTTGTTCGACTCCGTGGCGCCGCTGGTGAAGATAATCTCCTTGGCGGTCGCGCCGATCAGTTGCGCAATCTGCTCGCGCGCGGTCTCCACGGCCTGCTCCGCCTCCCATCCGAAGGAGTGGTTGCGGCTGGCCGCGTTGCCGAACTTCTCCGTGAAGTAGGGCATCATCGCCTCCAGCACGCGCGGATCGAGCGGGGTGGTGGCGTGGTTGTCCATATAAATCGGAAGGCTTACTCCCGCGGGTACTTCTACTTGGCTGTCCACTGTGCTCATCTGTGTCTCCATCCTTCGGTAACGGTATTAACGGTGCTAGCGGTGCTCACCGGGACTGCTAACTCCGCTTATCGCTAGCTCCGCTCTTTACAGCGTCAATGCAACCAGCTCTCTTGCATTACGTTCTCGCGCCGCCGGTTGTTCGTGCTCGGCCAGATCCTGAATGCTGATGCTCTTCAAAACCCCGGCGATGGTCTCGTTCACCCGCGCCAGCGGCTCCTTGATGGTGCAGTTGGAAGTCAACTCGCAGCCGGTCTTGCCCTTGGTGCAGGAGGTGATGAAAAACGGCCCATCGATGGACAGAATCACCTCGTAGGCGGAGATCGAGCGCGCCTCCCGTGCCAGCGCGTAGCCGCCGTTCATGCCGGCGTGGGAGCGCAACAGGCCGGACCTGGTCAACTGTTGCAGGATTTTGGCCAGCAGTTGCGCCGGAATCCCGTAGGCGTCGGCCACATCCTTGGCGCTGAGCGCGGGCGTCTCCGGGTGCTCGGCCAGGTACTTGAGCGCCATCAGCCCGTAATCCGCTTTTTTGGTCAGCTTGAGCATCGGATATCCGACTTCTTCGGTCCGCATTCAGTATACGACCGTTTCTGTCGGGATTACAAGTCCCCGCCGGAAATCTTTTGCGGCGCCAAAAAACAGGGGTATAAAAATATTCACCAAATTCAGGTATGAAATTGGGGGAAATGCCGATACAATCTGCGGGTAGGGCACTTTATTTCACCGATCCTACGAGCGATGGCAACCATCTGCAAACACCCTAAAGTACGCATTGTTTCCCGGCACGAAGACTGCGAGTATGTCGAATGCCTGGAATGTGGCGATGTCTTTGACTCCGAAGAGTTTCGCGACATGGAGATTGAAGAAAACGCCGAATCGGAACCCAGCCTGGAAGACGTCTGAAGCGCGCTCCGTCGTTTGGCTCACAGCGGAGAGAGGAAGGGGATGCGCCTCCCGGCGGCTTCGGCGCGTCTCGGGGTCATGTGTATTGCAGGCCGCTACAGGCCTCCCCACAGCCACTGGATCACCCACAATGGCAACGTGCCGCCGATATTGAAAAGCATATGGATGAAGATCGCCGGAATAAGACTCCCGGTTTTCTCACGGTAGCGCGCTACAACTAAACCGAGGCACGTTGTTAGTAAAATGATCGGGATCGCTCCGGAGCCCATTTGCTTGACGAGCATAAGGTGCATGGCGCCGAAGAATATCCCGCTCACGACAACCGGCATACTCAACCAGCAACCGGCCGATGCGCCCGCCTTGGCGCTTCGGCTCAATAACGTTTGCAGAAGGCCCCGCACCAGCGTCTCCTCGCAGATGCTCGCGTAGATCCAGACGAAGACAATCACCTGGAGCTTTGTAAATCCAGCCGCCGGTCCGGCAACCCCATGCCCGCCCCGTGAAGCTAGCGCTCCCGCGGTGGCAAGCACCGCCATGGGAAGAATCCACAAGAGAATGCTGGGGCTAAATTTATACGTTCCTCTGGTAAACCCATAGAGATCAAGCCGCCCCTTCGAGATCAGCAACATCGCCACCAGAGATAGGACCAGCATCAAAGAATGCGTCACTAAAGACGGTGGGAAAAAGCTTCCTCGCGGAAGATGGACTATCTTCGTTGCGTAGAGCGCCGCCAGAAACACAGCCAGCGTGAGGGCGATTGCGAGTATGGACATGAATATGGGTCGAAATTTCATCCTTTGCCTCCGTGCCCGTCGGCGGCCTGAGCGCCCACGCGCCGGGCCGCGACCCAGGCGTAATGCAGCCCCGAAGCGACGGTCAGCGCCATGGTGGCATAGAGCGCCCAAGCCTCGAAGACCTCTACCCAGCGGAGTGAGGTGTGTTGATCCAGCAACATGGCTTGCAGCAGCACAGCGGCCACCGCGGCCACCTGGGCCAGCGTGTTGGCCTTGCCTAGCAGGCTGGGAGTGAACTCCCGCCTGCCCGTCGCCGCATACAGAATGGCCGCCACCACCAGGATTCCCACGTCCCTGCCGAAGACAAGCACCGTCACTGTGACGGGAATCAGCGACATATGCATGAGTACCAGGAACAGCGTGCTCAGCAGCAGCTTGTCGGCCACCGGATCAAGGTACTCGCCCAGCATACTGCGCTGCTTCAAGTAGCGCGCCAGCAGGCCATCCAGCGCATCGGTCAGCCCAGCACCCACGAAGAGTCCAAAGCTCAGCGCAAAATGGCGTTCCAGAATGGCGGCCACCAGGAACGGCGCCAGGCAGATGCGCATCAGCGTGAGCAGGTTAGGAGTAGTGCGGTATCGGTGGAATCGTATGCTGGCACTGTCATTCATGGCAATTCAGTTGCAACCCACGATAGTACAGTATGGCAGCTCTGACCGCCCATCTTTTCCTGCCGCACCGGCCCTGATAGACTAACTGAAGTTGCTTTTGCAGGCGCGTAGCTCAGTTGGTTAGAGCGCTTCCTTGACACGGAAGAGGTCGCTGGTTCGAGTCCAGTCGTGCCTACCATATTTATCAATAGCTTAGACAGGACGAACGGTCAATCCCCGATTATTTGTGTCACGGTTTGTGTCATAACCCCCCATTCCAGTGCCTTTTGAGAGGGATTCCACGGCCTTGCGCTTGGCTTCCATGCGGACGTGACTGTACCGCTCCAGCATCCGGCGGCTGACGTGTCCGGCAATCGCCATGATGGTTGAATCTGACGCGCCGCTCTCCGCAAGCGAAGTGATCGCACAATGCCTCAGATCGTGGAACCGAAAGCCGGGGAGCCCTGCTTTCTTTGTCAGGGTCCGCCATGCCGTCCGCCAGCTATCGACATGCCTAGTGGGGTCAAATGCCACCATCTTGCTGCCCACAATTGCCGTATCGTTGAAGGTCATTCTGGTGCCATAGGCGGCAAAGACGTAATGTTCGGGTTCGACCGGGCCAAAGGATTCCGCCCGCGTCCACAACCGTGCAAGGACAGAGCAAGCAACGTCCGTCAGAGGGATGGCCCGGACCCCTGCCGCCGTCTTTGACTTGCGAACCGTCACCGTCCGCTCGAACAGGTCAACGTCTGACCATTGCAGCCCTTTCAACTCGCAACCCCGTGCGGTCGTATTCAGGCAGAGGATGGCCGCAAGGTAGGCCGTCTCCCACTCTGGCCGCATCACAGCCGTTTTGAGCAGCCGTTGCTTGTCATCCTCAGTCAATGCCTTGCCGATGGTAGACGGCTCTTTCAGGGGCCGTATATCGTCAGCAACCCGCGCCCAGAGTCTCGCCCGCTTCAAGATGCGGCGCAAGATGCCCAGTTCCGCGTTCAAGGTTGCGGGTCCGGCGCATGGCACCTGCCGGACAGTCTCGCCCGCCTTCATTTCTCTGGTTTGGCTGGCCCGCCATGCCCGGTATTCGGTGATCCGCTTCGCCGTGATCGTTTTCAGCGGTTCTTGTTTGAAGTAGGCCCGCAGTTGCACCAGCAATTGCTTTTCCTTGGCGCGGCTGGCCGGGGCCAACTCCAGTTTGCGGGCCGTCTCGTAATCGTCCGCCGCATCGCCGAACGGCTGACGCGCCAGCGATGTTGAGGTCTGGTGCAACTTGCCCGCTTGCGCCTCTGCTATCAGTTCTTTCTCTTTGGCCTGTGCCTCCCGCCAGTCCGATGTTCCAAGGCTCTGCCGGAATCGCTGCCCGTTGACAACGAAATGACAGTGCCACGTCCTGCCGCGTTTTTTGAGTGCCATGTTACTTCCCCCTTCGGTTCTTGTTCCACCATTCGAGCTTGACCCTTCGTTGCGCCGCTTGAGCGCAACTCTCGCTGCAATACTTCTCTCGCTTATCACCGGCAATTAAATACGGAGCCTTGCAGCCCTTGCCGCGATTCGCGCAAACGCATAATAGGGGAGCGGGTACAGACGCCATCTCAAGCGCGACGAACGCGGGAAGAAAATCCGTTACGAACGTGATTCTGCCGTTGATGAATCGGAGCCGGGCCGAAAAGGGGCCGTCTCCGATGGAAAGCGGAATCCCCTTTCGCCTGCACTTGGAAATCCAAGCCCACATATCCTGCAACTGTCCCACGCTCACGCCCCAGTCGCGCACCGAGAATCGGAACGGCTCTCCGGCGCGATAGGGAAACTCAAGCGGCCCATATTTCCTTGTGAAATCCAGTGCGGCCTTTTCGAGACGGCCCCGCCCAACGCCAGGGAGTGAGTCCAGCAGCTCCGCAACTTTTGGGAGCCCGCCCTCAAGTGCGCTCAATAGCTCCGCAGGTTTTGGGAGACGTTCTGGCTCAGCCCCTTCGAGTGAATTCAATAGCTCGACAGCGATGGGACGGGATGCCTTTGCGCGAATCACCTTGGGGGCGGCCAGCCATCGCCCGACAATGAAATTTCTCTCGGAATCCGCGCTTTGGAGTTCGGCGCTGGAAACTCCCGTCTCGACTGCAATTCCGATATTCGTCGATCCACTGTCTAGAGTACGTTTCAAGTATTGCGCTCTAGGGCAAGATAGTGCAATCCTGTGCGAGAAGTCAAGGAGATTCGCAGATGGCAATCTGTTTTTCGGTGAAGACGGCGGCAGAACAGTGCGCATTGTCCGCGCGCACTCTCCACTCGGCCATTAAGCGGGGAGACTTGAAGGTACTGCGTG
>JBKQLG010000094.1:0-9173 GCA_052147235.1 Occallatibacter sp. | reverse complement strand
CCCGGTGGGCGGCGACGGGAGCCAATTTTTCTCAGGTCGAGGAATGAGGGGTGACGAATACCGGGTGTATCCTAGCGACGATGGACGAAGAGTTGGGGAAAATTGGCCCCGTCCCTTCGGGCTGCGGCGAAAATCCGTCTATACTTCATTCTCACCCTCGACGGTGGACCCGCCACAGCCTTCGGGCTCGGCTTCGTCTGGCCGTATTTTCACTAGCAGCGCCACCCGCCGGGGTAGTGTGAACAGGCCCTAGTTGCTTTTGATGGACGGAGAAACTGGAAACTTATGACCATGAAGAAGGAAGATGTACTCAAGCGCATTCGCGAGATAGGTCTGCTGCCGGTGCTGCGCGCTCGCTCGGTTGAAGAGGCGCTGGCTATCGCCGCGGCCATCGAGGCCGGAGGAGTTACTGCTCTGGAAGTTACAATGACCGTTCCGGGAGCGATTGAAGTCATCCGCCTGCTGGTGCGGGAGACCCAGGGGCGCATTCTCATCGGAGCGGGCACGGTCCTGGACCCGGAGACCGCGCGCGCCTGTATGCTGGCCGGCGCGGAATTCATCGTCAGCCCGTCGCTGAATGTGAGGACGATTGAGATCTGCCGCCGCTACAGCGTGCCGGTGATACCCGGAGCGCTGACGCCGACCGAGGTCGTCACTGCCTGGGAGGCCGGCGCCGATGTGGTCAAGGTCTTTCCCTGCAGCGCGCTGGGCGGAGCAAAGTACCTAAAGGCTCTGAAATCCCCGCTGCCGCAGATCGAGCTGATTCCCACCGGGGGAGTTTCGCTGGCAACTGCGGCGGAGTTTCTCGCCGCTGGAGCCTTCGCCCTCGGAGTGGGCGGCGACCTGGTCAATCCCCAGGCCATCGCGGATGGCAAGCCGGAGATCATCACTCGAACCGCGCGCGAGTACATGGAGATCATCCGTATCTTTCGCGCCTGAGGAACGAGGCTGATTGAGGTTAGCGTTTCCCACTTCCATAAGTGGGAATGAATCACTCAGTCATATTATGCAATAGACAAATTGTACTTCTATCGAATATTATTACCGTTTCGAGCTTTGGCATTGCGTCATTCGGCGGCAGAGATGCGTGCCTTGCTCTTTATCACTGCGATACCGGCACTCTCTACCCGGAGACGGTAGGGCTGCGGTGCGCGATAAGAGTTGATTGAGATGAACAATGACGGAACGAATCCAGATTTGAGACCGGCGGATACCGGCTCGGTACAGGTGAGGAAGACCAGTATGGCGCCATCGGAATCAGCGGTTTTCGACCGGGCTGTGCAAGCTCTGGATTCTTTCCGTATTGAGATTCCCTCCTGGGGATTCGCCAATACCGGCACCCGCTTTGGCAAATTCACCCAGCCCGCCGCCGCTACCACCATTGAGGAGAAGTTTGCCGACGCCGCCGAGGTCAACCGTCTCACCGGAGTCACGCCAACAATGGCTATGCACGTCCTGTGGGATATGCCCAACGGCCTCGCGGACGTGCCCGAGGTGCAGGCTCTCGAGAAAAAGTATGGCGTGCGCGCAGGCTCCATCAATCCCAACCTCTTTCAGGACCAGGAGTACAAGTTCGGCTCGCTCTGTAATCCATCGGCGTCCATTCGGGAACAGGCTCTGAGTCACGTGCTCGATTCCATCGAGATTGCCAAAGCGCTCGGCTCGCGGGAGCTCACGCTTTGGCTGCCCGACGGCTCCAACTACCCCGGGACGCAGAGCATTCGCAAACGTATCGGCTGGCTGGAAGAGGCCCTGCGCGCCATTCACGGCCATCTGGCGCCGGAGCAACGCCTGCTGATCGAGTACAAGCCATTTGAGCCGGCCTTTTATCACACCGACATCGCCGACTGGGGAATGTCTTCGCATCTGGCGCGTGTCGCCGGTCCGCAAGCCCGCGTCCTGGTCGATACCGGCCACCATCTTCCCGCCCAGAACATCGAGCAGATCGTGGCCTGGCTGCTGCACACCGGCCTGCTGGGCGGCTTCCACTTCAACGATCGCCGCTATGCCGACGACGATCTCACCCTGGGCTCCATCGATCCTTACCAGATCTTTCGCATCTTTCACGAGATTCATGTGGCAGTTGCCGAGGGTCTGGGCGGCAGAATCGCTTTCATGGTCGACCAGAGCCACAATCTGAAGGGTAAGATCGAAGCCACGGTGCAGACCGTGGTCACCGCGCAGGAGCTATGGCTCAAAGCCGCCCTTGTGGAACGCAAGCTGCTGGCGGTTTATCAGCAATCCTGCGAGCTGGTGGAAGCCGAGGAGCTCTTCCGCGGCGCATTCTGGAGCGATGTGCGCCCGCTCGCCGCTGCCTGGCGCGAGGCGCGCGGCCTGCCCGCCGATCCGCTGGCCGCGCTGCGCTCCGGCGGCTATGTAGAGCGTGCCACCCGCGTGCGGGTCAGCCGCCGCTCGGCTGCGGTTAGTTAGGCTTGAAGAGTTGATTCGAATCAGCGGCCTTCCTTCTTGCGGAAGGTCACGCGCGGAAAGGAAACCTTGCCCAAAGCGAAGATAAAACGGCTCTATCTGATCCCGATTCTCTCCAAGGCCCTCGACGTGATCGAGCTGCTGGAGGAGAACCAATCCCCGGTTTCTCTGGAAGATGTCTTCCAGAAGACGCGGATTTCCAAGACCAGCGTCTATCGCATTCTCAAGACGCTGGTGCATCGCGGCTACGTCGCTCAGACGCAGAACGGCCTTTACCGGCTGGTTTCGCGCCCCCGGCGCCTGCGTTTCGGCTTCGCGGCGCAGAGCGCGGAGATGCCCTTTTCGCAAGCCGTGGTGCAGAGCGTCACCGCCGCCGCCGCCGCATCGGGCGTGGAGCTGCTGCTGCTCGACAACCGCTACGATCCCGGCTTCGCCATTCAGAACGCGGAAGAGTTTGTCGCCAAGAGGGTGGACCTGGCGCTCGAGTTCCAGGTCGAAGAGGCGGCAGCGCCGCGCGTGGCGCAAATCTTCAAACGAGCCGATATTCCGCTGGTCGCCATCGACGTGCCCCATCCTAACGCCACTTATTTCGGCGTGGATAACTTCGAGGTGGGTTATGAAGCTGGCTCCGTGCTGGCCCAATACGCGGTGCGCCAGTGGAAAGGCAAAGCGGACTACGTGCTGGGCGTGGGTTTCGCAGAGGCCGGCAGCTTTGTCCAGAGCCGCATTACCGGCGCATTCGATGCCATTCGCCAGCGCCTCAATGAGATCCCCGCTGACCGCTTTGTACAGATCGAGGGGCGGGGTATGCGCGAGCCAAGCCGCCTGGCGGTGGCCGAATTCCTCCAGAGCCACCCCGGGGACGAGCGCATCCTGGTGGCAGCAGCCACCGATTCCAGCGCTCTCGGCGTCCTCGACGCCGCACGCCAGGCTGGCCGCGAAGAGAACTTCGCCATCGTTGGGCAGGACTGCATTCCCGAGGTGATGGAGGAGATGCGCTCCGGCAAGAGCGCGCTCGTTGGCTCCATCTCCCACGAGGTAGAAACCTACGGACCGCGCCTCATTCAGATCGGCATTGCCCTGTTGCGCGGCCACGCCGTGCCCCCTTATAACTACGTCCGCCACCGTGTTGTCACCCCGGAGTCCCTGATCACTGGATCGGAAAAGTGATTGCGAGGAACCCAATTGTGGAAGTGTCTGCCGGTCCGCAGGAACCTGCCCGCATTGCCATCGATCTGGGGGCGGAAAGCTGCCGACTCTCCCTGCTGCATTGGAAGAGCGGCAAGCCCGAAATCGAACTCATCCATCGCTTTGCCAACGCTCCCGTGCATCGTGGTGCAGCGCTCCGCTGGCCTCTTGAAACCATCCTGGCCGGCCTGGAAGAGGGTCTGCGCAAGGCCGCCGAATTTGCCCCCGAAGGCGTTGCCTCCATCGCCGTGGATGGCTGGGCGGTTGATTATGTCCGCCTCGATTCCGACGGCAAGCCCATATCCGATCCTTTCTGTTACCGCGATGAACGCACCATCGCCGCCAAGGAGGCTGCCGATCTGATTGCCGCGCCCAAAATGCTCTTCCGTCGCACCGGCGCGCAGCCGCTCCGCATCAACACCCTCTACCAACTGCTCGCCGACGCCGCCTCCGGAGTCGACTCTCACGCTCCCTGGCTCTTGTTGCCGGAGTTCATTCTCTACTGGCTGGGCGGCCGCCGCGTCGCCGAGTACACCAACGCCACACACACCGGCCTGGTGGACATCGAGACTGGCGGCTGGTCGCGCGACCTCTTCGAGCTGCTCGGAATCCCCTTCGACACCGCGCCGCCCATCGTTCCCGCCGGAACCATTCTGGGCCGCCTGCAAGGGCCGCTGGCCGCCCTCCCCGCCTTTCGCGATACGCAGTTGATCGCGCCCGCCTGCCACGACACCGCCTCGGCCATCGCCGGCATTCCCACCCGCCTGCACTCCACCGCCTACATCTGCTCCGGTACCTGGTCGCTGGTCGGCACGCTCCTCCCCGCTCCCATCGCCACTTCCGAGGCCTTGAGCGCGCGCTATACCAATCAGGGTGCGGCCGGCGGCGGATTCTGCTTCCACTCCAACATCAACGGTATGTGGACGCTGAAGCAGTGCATGGACGGCTGGAGCGCGGAAGGCCGCTGCTGGACAATCGAAGATCTTGTCGCCCAGGCTGCCGCCATTCAGACGCCGCCCGCCGTCATCGACGTCGATGCTGAGCCGCTGCTGCTCGATGGCGAGATGCCCGAGCGCATCAACCGCGAGTTACAAAGCCGCGGACTGCTGCTCATTCCTGACGTTGCCGGCAACGAGCCACTCTATGCCCGGCTGATCTTTGAGAGCCTGGCCAGCCGCTATGCCTCTGCCATCGCCCAGCTCAAATGGATGCTGGGCCGCAAGCTTGAACGCATTCATATCCTGGGCGGCGGCAGCCGCAACAAGCTGCTGACGGAACTCACCGCGCTGCGCACCGGTTTGCCGGTCGAATCCGGCCAGCCCGAAAGCTCCACCATCGGCAATCTTGCAGTCCAGTTAGCCGCGAGTGAGGCCCATGCTCAGCCGCTTGCCCCGGAGGCCATTCGCCGCTGGGCCGAGACGCTCTGCCAAATTCATCCATAGAACAGGAGAATCAATTGTGAATATTCACGCGGGAATCGGATGGCATGTAGTAGGCGCGGCCTTTGCAGCATCCTTCTATGCGCCTATTGGCAAAGTAAAGAAGTGGTCCTGGGAAACCACATGGGCCGTGGCCGGACTTTTTTCCTGGATCCTTCTGCCAATTTCTGTGAGCTATATGCTTCTTCCCGACTTTCACAGCTTCTATGCGATCTTCAGCGCGCATTTGCTCATGAAGGTCGCCTTCTTCGGAGCCATGTGGGGCGTCGGCAATGTAAGTTATGGGCTCACCATGCGCCATCTGGGAATATCTTTGGGCGTCGGCGTCGCTATCGGCGTTACGCTGATGGTGGGCACGCTGATGCCGCCAGTGCTGAACGGCCAGGGGGCAATGCTGTTTACAACCAGAAGCGGCCTCTACACCATGGCTGGCGTGCTGGTTGCCTTAATGGGTGTGGCGATTGTCTCCTATGCCGGCCATCAGAAGGAAGTGCAGCAGCGCGGAGAACTCCGGGAATTCAACTTGAAGCTGGGATTGCTGCTGGCGGGCTTATGCGGCGTGTTTTCTTCCGGTATGTCCTTTGCTATTAACGCAGCCAGACCCATGGAATCCGCCGCGCTGCATCTCGGCGTGAATCCGCTCTATGCGGCGTTGCCGAGTTATGTCGTGATCATGGGCGGCGGCGCTCTGGTGAACCTGAGTTACTGCTTTATCCGCTTGGCCGCGCTCAAGCGGATTTCCCTCCGCGACGATTTATCAAAAACCGGGGGAACGCTGCTTATCAACGGCGCGCTGGCTGCAACCGGCGGGATCATGTGGTATCTTCAGTTCTTCTTTTACGCCTGGGGCGCGGCTAACATTCCCCAGCGCCTCTTCTATGTGAACTGGATGCTGCACATGAGCATTTATGTTCTCTGCGCCGGCCTGGTAGGCCTCGCCCTGAAAGAGTGGAAAGGGGTGCGGCAAAGGACGATTCTCGTTCTTTTGATTGGAATGTTAGTGATTATTGCGGCCGCCAATCTGGTTGGACTGGGAATGGCATCGTAAAGTATTTATTAACAGCTTACTTCGGCAATTCAAGGAGGATTATTGATGAAGAACTTCAATGCAATGCGCCGCGATCTCTTGCGTACAGGCGGCATCGGCATGGCAGCGGCCTCTATCCCCGCCCTGACTTATGCGGCTGCCGCCCATGACTCAGGAGCCGCGTCTGCGCCAACTCTGGGAGTGTTTAATGTTCGCAGCTACGGGGCGACAGGCGATGGCAAAACTTTGGACACCAAAGCTATTAACAACGCAATCGAAGCCGCGGCTGGTGCTGGTGGAGGAGTAGTTTTCTTCCCGGCGGGAAGCTATCTCTGTTTTTCGATCCGCCTGAAAAGCCAGGTCCATCTACATCTTGAGCAGGGTAGCGCCATCGTGGCAGCAGACTCGCCACGCGAGGGGGACCAGACCGGCTACAACGGAGGCGTCTATGATGCCGCCGAGTCAAATACAGCATGGGACGCATATCAGGATTACGGCCATAACCACTGGCATAACTCGCTGCTATGGGGCGAAAATCTGCAAGACCTAAGCATCTCCGGCTCCGGGCTGATATGGGGCAAGGGGCTCAGCTTCGGCGCGGATCGCTCCGCCCGCGGCAGCTATCCGACCTATAAGGCCGAGCAGCCCGGAGTGGGCAATAAGGCGATCGCGCTCAAGAATTGCCATAATGTTTTGTTGCGCGATTTCTCCGTGCTAAAGGGCGGCCACTTTGCCTTGCTGCTGACCGGCGTAGATAACCTGACCATCGACAATCTCATAATTGATACTGACCGCGACGGCATTGACCTTGATTGCTGCCAAAATGTGCGCGTTTCCAACTGCACCGTCAACTCGCCCTGGGATGACGGCATCTGCCCCAAGTCGAGTTATGCCCTGGGTTATGCGCGTCCCACTAGTAACCTGACCATAACCAACTGCTGGGTTACAGGATGCTATGAGTTAGGCACGGTACTGGACGGCGGATTCAAGAAGTATGCGCCGGGGTCTCGTGTTCCGCACACCGGCCGCATCAAGTGCGGCACGGAATCCAATGGTGGATTTATCAATATCACCATCTCCAACTGCGTCTTCGAAGGCTGTCAGGGGTATGCTTTGGAGACCGTCGATGGCGCACTCTTCGAAGACATCACCATCACAAATAAACGATGCGTGATCTGAATACCAGTCCTATCTTTATTCGCCTTGGCGCGCGCCTGCGCGGACCCAAAGAAAGAACTGTAGTAGGAACAATGAAGCGCATCCTGATTAGCAATCTAACTTGCTTTAACGCACCGCAGAACTACAGTTCTATCTTGACCGGCATTCCGGGCTATGCGATTGAAGATGTAAAGCTATCTAACATATATATCGAGACGGTGGGAGGAGCGACGGCCGAGATGGCAGAGATCGAGCCTCCGGAGTTAGAGAATAAGTATCCGGAGCCATCGATGTTTGGCGCGATGCCTGCATCAGGCTTCTTCCTGCGGCATATGCGCAATGTGGAGATGAGCCACGTGGAGATCGCTAACGCCACTCCCGATGCGCGTCCCGCGTTCTATCTGACCGATGTAGAGCGGGCGGATTTCTTTGCCGTTACGGCTCCTCGCGGGGCCGATGGAGCCTTCGCTCTGCGCGGTGTTAAAGACTTACGCATCGGTTGGAGCAGAGCTGCTGCAGATACAACGGAAAGCAGCGCCGATAACAAGATGCTGTAAGAGGAAATTATGATTGCAGCGCCTGGAACAGATCTTTGAACAAAAACAGGAGTTACTTACCAGAAGGGCAAAATTAAAGCCGCGCCCTAGTAAAACCTCAACTTATCAAAAGCTTTCTAAGTCCATCACCCATGCCTTCACCAAATCCATCTCTTTTCCGCCAACCAGTTCCAGACGAACCAGCTCCTCGTAACAGCGAATCAGATTCGGTCCGAGATTCTCCGTCCCGGCTTCCAGCTTCAGCGCATCCAATTGAGCTCCTATTCGGCGGTTGTTCAAATAACCTGAGAACTCATCGGCAAAATCCTTCATCAAGTTATGCTCGTTGCGCCGCTGAAAGACATCCGGCCCCTTGAACAGCACACTCCAGCCGTTCTCCCACGCGATGCGCTGCGCCACAAAACTGCGCCAGATATCCGTCATGCGGAAAGAACAGTAAGAAGGCAGGTACATCAGCGGATACGCTGCTGGAAACCAAGCCGTATTCTGGCTATTGAAAGGGCACCATGTCCCGCGTCCCAGAGCCAGCCGCCGGTCCGTTCTGAAAGAGATAGGAAGCGGCAGCAACAACCGGTAAATAGCGTCCACATCCGGGTCTTCATTCGCCAGTCCTTGCTGTATCGGACAGTCTAACTCGGCCTCCGGCAGCTTCTCAAACTCCGGCAGCGGCTTCTGAATCGCATCCAGGGGCAATCCCCGCGGCCAGATATTGGCCTCGGTAAAGTATCCATAAACGTTTGTCCATCCGTTCGCGGAGAGCGCCGGTACACGCGGCCACTGAGTTCTCGAGTCCCAAAACTCCGGCAACGGAAGATTGTCGTCATCGGTCTCAAGCAGCATACTCGGCTGCTGTTGGATCGCCAGCAAATAGCCGATGTTCTTCCGCGAATAATGCCGCGCGGGCAGTATTTCCGCTATTTTAAAGCCCGCTGCTCGCTGCCGCTCCAGGCTAAAGAACTCGCACCCATCAATAGTGAAATCAGCCGGGCTGGGCGCGTCGCCGATCACGTAAAACGAATACCCGCGCGCCTTGCATTGACTGGCTAACTCCCGCATCTCCGCATTGGGCGCGGCGATGGAAGTTACGATTACACTGACGGGGCCAGCAAATGATGAATCCTTCACAGTTGCTCCTTGAGACGAAGTTGAAAGAGGCGCCAGAGCTGCTGGAAGGCTTCCTGGAGCGAGGAGGCGCTAAGACGCGGGCTTGCCGCACGGTAAGTGATAGGCACCTCGACAAACTTCAGATTCCTGCAATGCGTCTTGATCTCGGTCTGAAAAAAGTGCGCTCTGGACTGAATTCCCCGGCCAATGACCATCGCCAGCGTATTCCGCGAAAATAACTCGAATCCGCTGGTCATGTCCGTCTGTCGTGTG
>JBKQLG010000093.1:0-2922 GCA_052147235.1 Occallatibacter sp. | reverse complement strand
GCACCGTACACTGATCCTGGCGATTGTGTCGGCGGTGGCCCTCACCACCTTGGCATGCTCGGTGGTGCTGGGGCGACGCGTTCACGATCAGACCGGCATCATCCTGGAGCGGTTGCAGCGCGAAGTCGTCCTGGAAGAACGCTACCGCGACCTGTTCGAAAACGCCAACGACATGGTCTACACGCACAACCTGGAAGGGAAGCTCACCTCGTTGAACCGGGTGGGCGAGCAGATCACGGGTTGCCGCCAACAGGAAGCGCTGAGCATGAATCTGCTGGAGATGGTGGCGCCGGAGTCCCGCGAACTGGCGAAACAGAAGATCCGGCAGAGTCTGGCCGAAGCTCCAGCTTGCGCATACGAAATTGAGATCGTTGCCCAGGACGGGCGTCGAGTTCCGCTGGAGGTCAGCGCCCGCGTGATCCACCAGGACGGCAAGGCTGTAGGAGTCCAGGGTAATGCGCGCGACATCAGCGAGCGCCGCCGGTCCGAGCAGGCCTTGCGCGACTCGGAGAGCCGTTACCGGCTGTTGTTCGAACGGAACTTGGCCGGAGTCTATCGCAGCACTCTGGACGGGCGGATCCTGGACTGCAACGAAGCCTTCGCTCGCGCCTTCGGTTATGCGTCGGTTGAAGAAGCGCTCGCCCAGCAGGCCACTTCGCTCTATGCGGACGCCGACGGCCGCGACGCGTTCATCTCCCGGCTGCGAGAGAAAGGCAGCGTCGCCAGCCTGGAATTCTGCATGCGAAGGAAAGATGGCAGCCCGGTCTGGGTGCTGGAAAACGCCACCCTCCTCCAGGGGGAGAGCGGCGACCTGAACCTGATCGAGGGCACGGTTGTCGACATCACGGAGCGCAAACGCGCCGCCCAGGCGATGGAGCAGGCCAAGGAAGCGGCGGAGGAAGCGAGCCGCGCCAAAGGAGAGTTTCTGGCCAACGTCAGCCACGAGATTCGCACCCCCATGAACGGAATCATAGGGATGACGGAACTGGCGCTCGACAGCGGCCCGAACTCCGAGCAGCGCGAGTACCTGGAAGCGATCCAGTTGTCGGCCCAGTCCCTGCTCTCGGTCATCAACGATATCCTGGACTTCTCGAAGATCGAGGCGCGCAAGCTCGAACTGGAGGCCATCGGTTTCGACCTTCGCCCGAGTCTGAGTGAAACACTCAAGATGCTGGAATTGCGCGTTTACCAGAAAGGGCTCGCACTGGCCAGCCAGGTTGAGGCGGCCGTGCCGGAGGCGCGGGTGGGCGACCCTGGCCGCCTGCGGCAGGTGATTGTAAACCTGGTGGGCAACGCCATCAAGTTCACCGAGCAAGGCGGCATCAGCCTCGGTGTGAACACGGAGTCGGCCGGCCCGGGTGAGGTTGTCCTGCACTTTGCGGTGTCCGATACCGGGATCGGTATCGCGGCTGAAAAGCAAGACTTGATCTTTGAAGCTTTCAGGCAGGCCGATGGCTCCACGACGCGCAAGTTTGGCGGTACCGGGCTGGGCCTCGCCATCTCGGCTCAACTGGTAGGGATGATGGGGGGAAGGCTCTGGGTCGAAAGCGAGGTCGGGAAAGGCAGCACCTTCCACTTCACGGCCTGCTTTGGGACATCGGACCAGCCGCCGCGACAGTCGCCTCTCGGCGCGCCCGGAAAACTACGGGGCATGCCCGTGCTAGTGGTGGACGACAACCCGGTGAACCGCCGCATACTCGAAGAGATGCTCCTCCGGTGGGAAATGAAACCTACGGTGGTCGCGAGCGGCCTTGAAGCATTGGAGCGGCTCCAGCGGTCGGCGGATGAGGGCGATGCATTTCCCCTGGTTTTGCTGGACGCCCAGATGCCCCAGATGGATGGCTTCGAAATGGCGGCACGGCTGAAGGAGACTCCGCAACCAAGTCAAGCCTCCATCTTGATGCTGACTTCCAGCGGTCAGCGCGGCGACGCGCGTCGTTGCCGCGGCCTGGGAATTGCTGCCTATCTGACCAAACCCATCAGCGAGGAAGAGTTGCAGGCCGCGATGCTGGCCGGCCTCGAAGCCAGGGCTGGGCACTCAACCTCGCCCCACCTCATCACGCGGCATTCCCTGCACGAAGGGCGCCTCAGCCTGCGCATCCTGGTGGTGGAGGACAATCTCGTCAACCAGAACTTGGCCCGGCGCCTGCTCGAGAAACGGGGCCACATTGTGGTCGTGGCTTCTAACGGCGAAGAAGCCCTTGCCACCTTTAAGGACCAATCCTTCGACGTGGTGTTGACCGACGTGCAGATGCCGCGGATGGACGGAATCCAGATGACGGCTGAGATTCGTGCCCGCGAGCGGCAGAGCGGCGGGCACATCCCGATTGTCGGCATGAGCGCGCACGCGATGAAAGGCGATCGCGAACGCTTCCTGGAAGCAGGCATGGACGATTATGTCGCCAAACCGATTCAAACCAAGGATCTCTTCAAGGCGGTGGAAGCCTGGGCGGCGACAACCCCTACCCTGGAATCGAGCGCTCTGGTGTCGCGGCCGGCCAAGGAAGCCATAGACTGGGAAGCCGCCCAGGAGAGGCTAGGCGGAGATTCGGAGCTAATGGTGGAAATGGCAGGACTGTTTCTCGATGAATGCCCTCGACTTTTGTCGGAGATCCGCACCGCAGTGGCGCGACAGGACGGCAAAGCCCTGGAGTGGGCGGCCGATTCCCTGAAGGGATCGGTGGCTAATTTCGCCGCGGCAGCCGCCATGGAGGCGGCCGCAGCCCTCGCCCAAATGGGCCGCCAAAGCCACTTGCAAGGCGCTCCGGAAGCGTGTGCCACCCTGGAGGCCGAGATCGAAGGGTTGAAGGAGGCCCTGGCCGACATCCTGGTGGAAGCCGAGGAAGAAATGTTGAATGCTGAATGATGCTGAATGATTAATGCTGAACAGAAGAAATACGGTAGACGGTAGACGGAATAAAG
>JBKQLG010000092.1:0-12941 GCA_052147235.1 Occallatibacter sp. | reverse complement strand
CGCCAACGAAACCCGCTGCCCCTGGTTCTTCCAGACGCTGGCCGATCCGCGCCTAAACACTCTCCACGGCCACCCGGAGTTCGAGCGGATGCGCGCCATCCTCACCACCATGGAAGCCGAAGCGGCGCAAAATCCGCAGCCGGAAGGTTGAAGCATCCAGGCGTAGCATAAAGTTGAATCTTTACTGAGCATTCGTCCTTGCGGTAGGTTATTTCAACGGTTTGCGAGGGAGAATTGCAGATGGTCCCGGCCACGTCGTAAAATTCCTGCTATGTACAAAATCTTAGACGCCCACGGCGCCGGGCTCAACATCAAGCAGTTTGTGATCGAGGCGCCGCGCATTGCGCGCAAGCATAAGCCGGGCCAGTTCATCATTCTCCGTCTTCATGAGAAGGGCGAGCGCATTCCGCTCACCATCAAATCCTCTGACCCGGTGGCGGGCACGGTCACCATCGTGGTGCAGGCCATTGGCAAGACCACCTCGCTGCTCAACTGCCTGGAGACGGGCGACTCCATTCTGGACATCGTCGGCCCGCTGGGCAAGCCCTCGGAGATCGAGAATTACGGCACGGTTGTGGTATTGGCGGGCAGCGTGGGCACGGCGATGGCGCTGCCCACGGCCAACGCGCTCAAACAGGCCGGCAATCACGTCGTCTTTATCGAAGGCGCGCGCAGCGCGGAGATGGTTGTCTTTGAAGACGAGGTGCGCGCAGCCAGCAGCGAAGCCTATATGATGACCGACGACGGCAGCTACGGCGAACAGGGGCTGGTCACAAGGAAGCTCGATGAGCTGATTGAATCCGGGCGCAAGATCGACTTTGTGCTGGCCGTCGGCCCGGTGCCGATGATGCGCGCCGTCGCGCGGATGACCACGCCACTGGGCATCAAGACCATGGTCAGCCTGAACTCGATCATGGTAGACGGCACGGGAATGTGCGGCGGCTGCCGAGTTCTGTTGGGCAAGCAGAGCAAATTCGCCTGCGTGGACGGGCCGGAGTTCGACGCCTCCATGGTCAACTTTGAAGTTTTAATGCAGCGAAATACCATGTACCGCGAGAAGGAGTGCGCCTCGCTGAAGCAATTCCAGGAAAATATGGAAGATCAGGTGGCCGAGCTTCGTGAAGAATTGGCTGCGGGGGAGAGACATTATGCCTGAGAATAGAGTTCTGCCCCGCTCCGCAATGAATGTTCTTCCGGTCAAGGAGCGCATGAAAATCCTGCGCAGGCATATGCCGGAGCTGGACCCGCTGGTGCGCAGCCGCAACTTTGCCGAAGTGAACCTAGGCCTGAATGTGCTGGATGCCGTGACCGAAGCCTCGCGCTGCATCGAATGCGCCAAGCCGGGCTGCATCGTCGATTGCCCGGTGGGAGTGCAGATCAAGACCATTGTGGCCATGATCCATGCCGGCGACTACCTGGGGGCGGCGGCCAAACTGCGCGAGGACAACGCCCTGCCGGCCATTACCGGCCGCGTCTGCCCGCAGGAGAATCAGTGCGAGGGCGGCTGCATTCTGGGCAAGAAGGGCGCGCCGGTGGCCATCGGCAACCTGGAGCGCTTTGTCGCCGACTTCGAGCGCGCGAGCGGCCAGCTTGGACTGCCGGCCAACGCGCCCGCGACGGGCAAGAGCGTAGCCATCGTCGGGAGCGGACCAGCAGGTTTGAGCGCGGCCGGCGATCTCGTACAGAAGGGTCATCGCGTGCGCGTCTTCGAGGCGCTGCACGAACTGGGCGGCGTGCTCGTCTACGGCATTCCGGAGTTTCGCCTACCCAAATCCATTGTGAGAGGCGAGGTGGCCAACCTGCGCCGCATGGGCGTCGAGTTCGAGACCAATGTGGTCGTCGGCAAGAGCGTCACCATTGACGAGCTGATGCAGGAAGAGGGCTACGATGCAATTTTTGTGGCTACCGGCGCGGGACTGCCGGTCTTTCTCAACGTCCCCGGCGAGCACCTGAATGGGGTATATTCGGCCAACGAGTTCCTGACGCGCGTGAACCTGATGCGCGCCTATAATTCTGAGTTCGACGAGCCGGTCTACGATTGCCGCGACAAGGACGTGATCGTAGTGGGCGGCGGCAACACCGCGATGGACGCGGTGCGCACCTCGCGGCGGCTGGGCGCTCGGACGGCGACTCTCGTCTATCGCCGCAGCGAGGCCGAGATGCCGGCCCGCAAAGAAGAGGTCAAGCACGCCCGCGAAGAGGGCATAGAATTCCATCTGTTGACCAATCCCATCGAGTTCCTGGGGGACCCGCAGGGCTGGCTGACCGGCGCGCGCTGCGTGCGCATGGAACTGAGCGAGCCGGACGAAAGCGGAAGACGCAGGCCGGTCGAGATCAAAGGCTCGGAGTTCGTTTTGCCCGCAAATGTAGCGATCATCGGCGTCGGCACCACCGCCAATCCGCTGATCCAGAGCACCACGCCCGATCTCGCCACCAACAAGTGGAATTACATCGTCGCGGATGAAAAGACTCTGCGCACCTCCAAGCCGGGCGTCTTTGCCGGCGGCGACATTGTCACCGGCGGCGCAACGGTCATCCTGGCCATGGGCGCGGGGCGCAAGGCCGCCGCGTCGATTCATGAGTACCTGACTAACGGTGAGTGGTAGAAGACAGTAGGGGCGCCAGGTGGCTTACATCTCGATTCTGAGATGTGGGAGACGATGAACCTGCGGGGTTCGTCCTCTGCAACTCCTGATTTTGCGGTTTCACGGCTTTCAAACGCGCACAGGGACAACCAGCCTAGCCAACCACACGAATATCGTGTACACTAGTCTCGTATGAAGAACATCACCTTAAGCGCCGACGAGGACCTGATCGAGCGGGCGCGCTTGATTGCGCGCGAGCAGCGCAGAACACTGAACGAGGTCTTCCGTGAATGGCTTTCTCAATTTACGTTGAGCGCGGGAGACACCCAGGGCTTCGATGCGCTGATGAAGCGCTTGCAACACGTCGATGCAGGGCGGCGCTTCAGCAGGGACGAATTGAATGAGCGATAGATTCTTTCTGGATACGAATATCTTCATCTATTCGTTCGATCAAAGCGCCGCCGCGAAGGCCCGGAAAGCCACGGAACTCATCCGTGAGGCCCTGACGACGCAGAAGGGCGTCATCAGCTATCAAGTCGTGCAGGAGTTCTTCAACGTGGCCCTGCGGCGGTTCTCCCAACCGATGCAGACGGCCGACGCCGAACAGTATCTGAGCACGGTATTCCGCCCGTTGCTCGGCATACATTCGTCACCAGCGCTCTTTGCGGAGGCATTGCATCTGCACGCCCAAAGCGGGCTTTCCTGGTACGACGCCTTGATCGTCTCGGCTGCCATCCAGGCACGGTGCGATCTACTTTTTACCGAGGATCTTCAGCACGGCCAACGCTTCGGAGGTCTCCAGGTTCGTAATCCCTTCCTCTAAGTTCTCAGAATCGCCGTGTGCCCCATGTCGCGATTTGGAACCTGCGAGGCGCGCCAACAGCCCTGACCCCTGTTCCCTGACCCTTGTAAAAAGACGGCGGCAAGAGGATCGCCTCCTGCCGCCACCGATCTTTGCTGCAACCGCATTTGCTCTCTGCTTGAAACCAGCTGCGCAAATCACTTTTACTGCTCGGCTCCCGCTCCCGGAGCTGAACCCGGAGCCGGGGGCGTTGGTGGCGCTGCATCCGGAGGAGCCGGAGGATGCGCCTGGTATTGGTACTGGTAGTGGTGCTGGCCGCCTGCTCCCTGGCCGCCTGGCCGCCAGCCGCCCGGTCCCATGCCGCCATCTCCCGGCCCGCGCTCCATCGCGCCCCGGCCCGCGTGCGCCCGGTCGGTGCGGAATGCCTGCATCTGCTTCCACTGCTCCGGCGTCAGCTTGGCGCGAATCGCCAGCAGAAAGCCGGCATTCGCCTTTTCAAGCTCGGCGCGCGCCTGCGCAACCTTGTCGATCTGCGCCAGAATCTTCGCCTCATTCGGCGGATCGTCGCTCATCAGAGGCTCCATAGTCAGTTCAGCCTTCTCCAGGCTGGCGCGCAGGTCAATCAGCTTCGCCCGGTGATCCAGCAGAATGCCGTCAAACGCCTTCCGCTGCTCATCGGTCAGCTTCAACCGCTCCACCACCTTGGGGTTATTCCACCAGCGCCCATGATCGCCCGGGGCTCCGAAGGCCCGCTCCATGGGAGGCCTATGCTCGCCGAATCCAGGTTCCGGCCCCATTCCCGGCCCAGGCCCCATACCGCCGCCCGGCCCCTGCGCCAGCGCCGTCGCCGTCAGCAAAACTCCCGCCATCGCCAATCCCATTGCCCCGAATGCCTTCATCGTTTTCTCCTTATCCTCGATCTTGTCGAGGTTATGCTTCTTTTTCCTATCTCTCTTACCGGGTCGTGTCCTCGGCCATCATCTGAGCCAGCGGCTCCATGGCGCTGGGAACTTCCCGCGATACATCGCTGTCCACCTTGGCCAGCAAATCCTCATCCTCTGGCCGAAGCTGCTGATTCCGCAGCTTGGCGGCCAGCCGCTCGTGCTCGGCCACGCGAGCCGCGGCCATTCTCATCTCCTGCCGATGATGCTCCCAGAATCCTGTCGAGACGCCGCCGGCAATCAAGACAACGCTCAGCGCCCACCCGGCCGCCAGACGCCAAACCTGCTTCCGCCGAGCTGCCGCGTCCGCTGTTCGCGGCCGGCTATAAGCGTCCTCGCTCCAGGTATGAACGCTCAAGCGGAACTCCCGCAGCGCCAAATCCAACTCCGGAGTCATCTCTTCCCCCGCCGCGCTAACCGCATCAGTCTTGTCCTTGAAGCTCATCGTTTTCCCCCCAATTCCGCGCGCACTCTTGCCAATGCCCGCGAAAGGTGCGCCTTCACCGTGCCCTCATTCAGCCCGGTAGCCCGCGCAATCTCGCTCAACTCCTGCTCTTCCACATAGCGCAGCAGGAACACCGTCCTCTGCCGCTCGCTCAGCCCCTCGACAGCCTTGCCCACCTGCGCAACCCGCTCGCGCGCCAGCAACTGCTGTTCCACGGACCGTTCCCCGCTGGGCAACCAATCGCTGGCCTCGTCCAGCTCCACCACGTTCGTCTGCGTCTTCCGCCAGAATTGAAGTCGACGATTCCGCCAGTAATCCTTCTGCAGGTTGATGGCGATGCGCATCAACCAGGTCATCGCGCTCGACTCGCCGCGAAACCTCCCCCAGTTCCGGTGCGCCTTCAGGAAACACTCCTGTGTCAGCGTCTCCGCCAGGTCAATATCGCGCGTCGACGAAAGCAGAAACCGGAAGATCTGTGGACGGTGCTTCGTGACGACAGCCGAAAACTCCTCGGCGGCAATCTCCTGTGCCGTAGCCATGGTCATCGCTTCCAATGCTGTGCCGGCTGCCATCACTCAGGTAGACGCCCGCACCGGCTGCAAGTTTACAGCCTCGGCGGCATATCTCATCGATATAAATTATTCGAAACTGGTTGTTCCGCCCTGCCGAGCATTCTTTGCTGCGGCCAAAGCGGGTTTGACATTGCTCTTCCGAAGAGGCCGGACCCATCCTTTACGGCGCGATTTGCTTGGGCGCGCTCACCGCTGGAACTCCGGCGGCTGCCGGCTCAGGAGCCGCCGCAACCGGTTCATTCTTGCCATGCTCCGGATCGTACTGGTGCTTGACCATCCAAGCTTTGAACTGGGCCGCCGGCTCTTCACCCAGCAAACCATTGTGCCGGTGATAGACCGTGTCGCTCTTCATCAAAACCACCAGATCGCACGTATCAAACGAATCCGGCTTGCCAAACTGCGGCAGCAGAACCTCCAGTTCCTTGCCCTGCTTCTTCCACTTCGCCGGGTAAGTCTCAAACCCCGCATTCCCCCGCAGCCGCTCTCCGCAACGATATTTGAAGTCGAAGCCGCGTGGCTCTCCGTTCTCATAGAGATTCGCCCGGCCCTCGCCGTCCACGACGTCCAGGGAGGTTATCCCGCCGTACCCACCCCCATGGTAGTAATGCGAATACCCGTTGAACTGAAAGATGTGGACACGCAATGGATATTCAGCAATGTTGTGCGCGGCAAGCACCGCCGTAGAAAGCAGTGCGCAAACCGCAAACCCGCTCAAACTTAGGAACAAGACACGACGCATAAAAGAACTCCCGCGGAATTGGAATAAACCCGGAATCCGAACCAGAATACACCACGAAAACCGCGTTAGGCACTACTACTCTGTAAAGAGTTTTACAGTGGGCAAAGCGTTCGCCTCCTCTCTGCATTTTGCCGCTGATATAGGCGGCAGCGTGGCAGGACCTTCCGCCGGAGGCGGCACGGAGGTCAATCGACTCAGAAGTATGGGATATTTCACACCTACAGATTTCAGTAGGTCAATCCCTTTTGTCGTAGACTGTATGCTATTTATTGTATTTTCTTGAGCGCCGTCGCAGAATTCGGTTGACCTTTTCTGGGACGAAACGTCCCTATCATGCGTATTCTCAACCAATTGCCCTTTTGTTCCAGGTCTTCGACAGATTCTTCACCCATGGCAACTGACGTGCTATTAAACAAAGAGCAGAAGAATGTAAGGTGTTCCCCGCGCATGGAGACAAGTCTCATCAACCGTTTGCAGTTGACGCTGCTGGCCTTGGTCACTCTCGGCCTCCTGGCGCTCGCGGGATTGAATTTCTGGCAGGAGCGGCACTCCCAGCTGCCCGACGACGGCGTTTGGTGGCGCGAGGCTGCTAACCGCAGCGGCCTGGTGGCCGACAAGGTCTTACCCGACACACCCGGCGAGCGCGCCGGCATCAAAGCCAACGATCTGCTGACCGGCGTGAGTGTCCTGCCTGTTGCCGGGCTGAATAGCAGCATCAAGCCGCAGGTTCCTCTCGCAGCGGTCAAGGAACTGCCGGGCGAAGCCGTCCGGCAATCCAGCGAAGAGCCACTTGCCCTGCCGGCCGCCGATGTCAAATACACCCCTGTGGCGCGCGTGGAAGATCTGGAACGCGCCCTCTATCACACCGGAAGCTACTTCAAGATCGACTACCGGATCATGCGCAATGGCACTTCTCTGGGTCGGCCAGTCGAAGTGATTCCGGAGCCGCTGAACCGCAGCCTGGAGCTGGGTCAGCGCATCATCGGCCTCATCTACCTGGCTATCGGCATCTATGTTCTCTTCCGCCGCTGGACGGCGCCGCGCGCCACCCACTTCTACCTCTTCTGCCTGGTCTCCTTTGCTCTTTACGCGCTGGCGTACACTGGCACATTCGATACGCTCGACTGGACCGTCTTCTGGCTGAACGTGCTGGCTAAATCCATTCAACCGGCTCTGTTTCTGCATTTTGCCCTTAGCTTCCCCGAGGAGCGTCTAAAGAAATTCAGCCGCCGCATTCTGCTGCCGCTGATCTACACGCCCGGTGCCGTGCTGCTGGGCCTATGGCTCTATGCCTTCAACTTCTGGCAGGCCACGGCGCTACTCAAGCACGGCCTGGACCAGGTCAGTATCCTTTACGAATCCGTCTTCTATGTCTGGGCAGCCGTTCTCTTCCTGCGCAGCTACAGCCATGCCAACACTCCCCTGTTACGCCAGCAGTTGAAATGGCTCACCCGGGGCACTTTGGCGGCGGTGGTTCCGTTCACTCTTTACACCGTTTTCTTCCTCCTCGACTTGCCTCTTCCCAGCTTGATCACCAATCTGGCCGGCTTCTCTATCGTCTTTCTGCCGCTGACCTTCAGTTGGGCCATCATCCGCTACCGGTTGATGGACACCGATCTGATCTTCAAGCGCGGCGTGGCGTACACGCTGGCCACCGGCCTGATCTTAGGAGGCTACTTCGGCATCATCGCGCTGATCACGCTGGTAGTCCATACTCGCATGCCGGACAACGTTCGGGATTGGGGCCTGGTCATCTCCATCCTGGTCGTCGCCGCCATCTTCGACCCGCTCAAGCGCCGGATTCAAAGCTGGGTTGACCGCGTCTTCGACCGCCAGCGTTACGACTATCGCAAGGCGCTGATCGAGTTCGGCCGCGGACTGAGCTCGGAGACCGATCTACAGGCTCTGCTGGAATCCATCGTCGAGCAGTTGCCGCACACCCTGCTGGTGGCCCGCGTAGCGGTCTTCCTGGCCCAGGGCGCAGAGAATTCAAGCCCTCTGCGGCTGGCCGCCTCCCACGGTCTTACCCCCGAAGCCCTGGCTGCGCAAAACCGCGGTGGCTGGGGCGCGCTGGATGTGGGCTTCCTGGACTTCGACCACACTCCAGACCATAGCCATATCTTCCTGGAAAACGCTCAAGCCGCCCTGCATCTGCCCCGGGAGCAACAGCGTACTGCCGCCCTGCTCGACCTTAACTACTATCTGCCCTGTCGCGTCGCCGTGGGCGAGATTCAAGCCGGCGAAGCCAGTCCTAATCGGCCCAACACCACGCGCACCATCGCTGTCATCGGCCTGGGACGCACCATCGGCGGCGATTTCCTCTCCAGCGAGGATGTCGAGCTGCTCGAATCCCTGGCCAGCTATATCGGCATCGCCATCCAGAACGCCAGCCTTTACGCCCGCCTGGAAACCAAGATCGGCGAATTCGAGCGCCTTAAAGAGTTCAACGAAAACATCGTCGAATCCATCAACGTCGGCATTCTGGCCGTCGATCTCAACGACTGCATCGAGAGCTGGAACGCGCAGATGGAGGCCATGTACGCGCTCAGCCGCGCCGAGGCCATCGGCCAGTCGATTTCCGCCGTCTTCCCTCTGGAGTTTGTCGAAGCTGTGGACAGCTTCCGCAACGAATCCGGCGTCCACCACCTCTACAAGTTCCGCCTCACCACCCGCGCCGGCGAGCAGCGCACCGCCAACATCGCTATTGCGCCCCTGCTCTCGCGGGATTTCATCTCCGTCGGCCGCATTATCCTGGTCGATGACATCACCGAGCGCGTCTCTCTGGAAACCCAACTGGCGCAGGCCGACAAACTCAGCTCCATCGGCCTGCTGGCCGCCGGCGTGGCTCATGAGATCAACACCCCGCTGGCAGTCATCTCTTCTTACGCGCAGATGCTCTCCAAGCAGCTCAAGGGCGACAACCGCCTCGGCCCGGTCCTCGACAAGATCACCCAGCAGAGCTTCCGCGCCGCTGAGATCGCCAATGGCCTGCTGAATTTTTCCCGCACCTCGACCACCGAGTTCAGCGATACGGACCTGAACCAGGTCATCCGCGACACACTTTCCCTGCTCGACCACCAGTTCAAGACCGCGCAGATCATTGTCGATCTCCAGCTCACCGAGCAATTGCCCCCCATCTTCGGCAACCCCGGCAAGCTGCAGCAGGTCTTTCTCAATCTGCTGTTGAACGCCAAGGAAGCCATGCCCGGCGGAGGCCATCTGCGCGTGGCCACCCAAATCGTGATGCCCAACGAACACGACCACTACGTTGCCGCGCTGGTTGCCGACTCCGGCAGCGGCATTGAACCGGAGAACCTCAAGCGCATCTACGATCCGTTTTTCACCACCAAGACCACCGCCAGACCCGGCGACCGCCGCGGCACCGGCCTGGGCCTTTCCGTCTCTTACGGCATCATCCAGGAGCACGCCGGCAAGATTCATGTCGAAAGCGTCCTCGGCGCCGGCACAACCTTTCAACTTGAGTTTCCCCTGCTGAGGAATTCCGTTCATGCCTGAGGTTGAACTGCCCTCGAATCCGTCCGCAACCGCCGTCTCCGGCGACTTCGCTCTCGCCGGCGGCTTTGCCAGAATCCTGGTCATCGACGACGAGGCCGCCATTCGCGAGTCTCTCGAAGTGCTGCTCACCCTGGAGGGCTATGCGGCCACCATGGCCACCGACGGCGAAGAGGGGATGAAGATTCTCGATCAGGAGAGCTTCGACCTGCTGCTGCTGGATCTGGCCCTGCCCGGCCAGAGCGGCCTCGAACTGCTTCCGCAGATCAAGGAGCGCCATCCCGATCTGCCGGTCATCATGATTACCGCCTACGGCACCGTGGACAATGTCGTGGACGCGGTCCGCGCCGGCGCGGAAAACTTCGTCCAGAAGCCCTGGGACAACGAAAAGCTGCTGGCCGACATACGCTCCGCCGTCGCCCGCCATCGCGCCGAAGAGGAGAACCTCCAGCTTAAGCGCACCCTCAAGCAGCGCTACAACTTCTCCAACATCGTCGGCAAAAGCGAGATCATGCTCAAGGTCTTCGACCTGGTTGCCCAGGTCGCGCCCAGCCGCTCCACCATACTAATCCAAGGCGAAAGCGGCACCGGCAAGGAACTGATCGCGAAAGCAATCCACGCCAACTCGCCGCGCAAGGACAAACCCTTTGTCCCCATCAATACCGGCGCCATGCCCAGCGAGCTGCTCGAATCCACTCTCTTCGGCCACGTCAAGGGCGCATTCACCTCGGCCGTCGCCGCCAAAAAAGGCCTCTTTGAAGTCGCCAATGGCGGCACGCTCTTCCTGGACGAGATCGTCACCATGGGCATGGACACACAGGCCAAAATCCTGCGCGTCCTGCAGGACCGGCGCTTCATGCACCTGGGCGGCGTCTCGGAGATTCAGGTGGACGTGCGCATCATCGCCGCCACCAACATCGATCTCCGCGAGGCCGTGCGCAACGGCAGCTTCCGCGAGGACCTCTTCTACCGCCTTAACGTCATCACCGTGGACCTGCCCCCGCTGCGCGCCCGCCGCGAAGACATTCCCCTGCTGGCGCAGCACTTTCTCGACTTCTACGCCAACGAGAACGGCCTTGCCCCGCGCAAGCTCTCCGCCGACGCGATGCGCGCCCTGGTCGATTACGAGTGGCCCGGCAATGTCCGCGAACTGGAGAATTGCATCGAACGCGGCGTCGTGCTCTCCTCGGGGCCGGTCATCAGCTCCGACCTGCTCCCCGGCCACATCACCGGGCGCAGCTTCCAGGACGCCATGCTCCAGCACAACCCCAACGCCTCGCTCTTCGACATTCTGGAAGATATCGAGCGCCGCATCATCATCGAAAAGCTGGAGCGCTGCAACGGCAACCAGACCGAAGCCGCCGAGCAGTTCCACATCCCGCTCTCCACCCTGAACCAGAAGATCAAGCGCCTCACCATCGAGGTCCGCAAAAAGGGCAGAGAGTAGAGCCTCTTGCAGAATTCAAGAGAGACTGCAAAAAGTGTCAGGGCAAAACTTCAGTCGTGCCGAAAGCGCAATAGAATAAATGCCTGTCTTGACTTGTTGCGAAAAAACACTCCTGGCTGCAAGAAGCGTCAGGGCACGACTTCAGTCGTGCCGCAAGAGCAACAAAATAAATGCCTGTCTTGACTTATTGCGAAAATTTCTCCTGGTTGCATGAAGTGTCAGGGCACGACTTCAGTCGTGCCGTAAACGGCCCAAAATGAGCGGGGCTTTAGCCCCTGCGGTTTGATTTTGGACAAACCGCAATCGAGGTCACGCCCGTCGAAACGTCTCCACAGGCAATAGAGAATTGATTCTAAATTCCCTCAATAAAACAGGCGCCATTGCGCTCCCCGGCTTGGAGTGGAAGAATGGATGCGCCACGAAATCTTTTGAAAAGAAGAACGAACGCATGAAGCAATGCCCACAGTGCGACACCGGCTATCCCGACTCGCTCGACGCCTGTCCCACCAATAGCGTGCAGCTCAGCAAGATGCGCAAGGGGAGAATACCCTGTTGGATACTGGCATTGGTTATCGGGGTTGCGATACTGCCTGCTCTGTCGCAACAGGATGAAGGACCAATCCTGCGTCCGAGGAAGCCGTTAGCCAAACCGGCAGGCGCGACGCTACTTGTGACCTGCGATCTGACCTGCAACTGGAAGCTCGACGGCGTCGCAAAGGGTCGCATGGACGCCGGAGGTTCGGCTAAAGTAAATGTCGGACTCGGCCAGCATATTGTGATTGCTATGACCGAAGAAGGTCTCGACAAGGTGGAAAACGAGATCAATATTAAGACTGCCGGTCAAACCATCGTGCATCTTACTCTCCAACCGGTCCGCGATGCCCGCCTCAATGCCGAGCAGGAGGCGCTAGACAAGGCGGGACGAGATGCAAGAGAGAGGACAGAGCAAGAGGCGCGGGACAAAGCCGTTCGCGTACAGCGGGAAAAGGAAGAAAGAGAGCGTAAGCGGGTCTCGCAGGAAGAGGCTGCCGGAGTCTGGACAGATCCGTCGACTGGTCTGATTTGGGCGAAGGAGGATAACGGGCGACTTGTGAATTGGCAACAGGCGATGGACTACTGCGGTGGCTTGAAAATGTACGGATATACTGATTGGCGCCTACCGACAATCGATGAGTTCAAAGGGATTTTCGACCCAAAACTTAGTTATGACCCAAACGTCAATCCTAATGGTTATCACTTGAAGGGTAACATCGAAGAAGGAGCCAAGAGCGAATGGAGTAGTTCCCAGGCTAATTATCCCGAGGAAAAGTGGCTCTTCTATTCATATAGTGGAAATCATCGAGCCGAACGAGTCGACGACACAAACAATTATGCACTGTGCGTTCGCGGTCCTGGAGAGCAGGAGGCTAGAGAAAAGGCAGAGCGTGAGGTTAGAGAAAAGGCAGCGCTTGTTGCTCAGATTCCATTAGACAGGGCTGCGCGGGAGGATGCAGAGGGGATCTGGACGGACCCCGCAACCGGCCTGACGTGGATGAAGACGGACAACGGTAAAGAAGTAACCTGGGAGAGGGCGACAGCTTTTTGCCGGAATCTGAGATTGGCTGGGCATACGGATTGGAGGCTGGCGACAATCGACGAGTTGCATAGCATTTATGAACCAAACGTTATTGTTCTAGGCATTCTCTCTCGAAATACTTCTTCACAAGGCCTGCACGTCAAGGGCAATCTAGAAATGCATTTTGGGTGGGAATGGACCAGCTCACCTGGAGACGCTTCCGGGGAAGCTTGGTCGTATAACTTCTCTAAGGAACCTCTGAAAAACGCCGAGTTTAAAGAGCGCGCAGTAAGTATTTTGTCGCGAGGGCATGAAATCGGCGCATTTTCGTATGTCGGACAG
>JBKQLG010000091.1:0-46583 GCA_052147235.1 Occallatibacter sp. | reverse complement strand
GCTTGAAGCCTATAGAATTTCGCGTTCTTAAGCCAGTGGAATCGAAGGTTGCATCCGCCGAAGCAGTCCTGCTGCTTCGGCGGATGAAGTGTTACTTCTTGGTGGCGGGTTTGTTGTGGGGTTTCAGACTCTTTTCTTCGAGAAGTGTCGCGGAATCGGCAGCGTTGAACGGGTACAGGCGTACCGATTGCTCTGTATTCTCGCCCTGATTGCTCAAGGTGACGTCGACACGGCGGTTTTGAGCCAGCACAATGACGCTCAGGTTGTGGAGAACCTTCGCTTTCGCCTCTATGCTGAGATCAGGGTTCTGTTCGACCAGATCCTTCACCTGATCGGCGGTAAGATTCTGGTCCTTGCCAAGGCCGCGCGTTTCAATGCTGGATTCGGGAACACCCTTATCAATCAGGAACATCTTTGCGCTCGCGACGCGGCGTTCGGAAAGCGCCTGGTTGTACTCGGCTGATCCGCGCACATCCGCATGCCCGCTCAGAATCAGGTGGGCATCCGGCTTGAGGGCGAGGTACTGCTTGAAATCCGTTGCGAGGGTGGTCAGGGTTCTCGCCTGGCTGAGCAGTAGGCCGCCATCGGGATTCTCGATCCTGGGCTGAGCGGTTGGGAAGAAGACACTATGCAGAGCCAGGCGAGCCTCCAGTCTCTTCATCTCCGGGGACGCTGCGGCGATTGCCGGGACAGGAGCAGGCGGGGCTGCGATGCTTACGCTGGTGGTAGCCGTTGCCGATTGCCCCTTGTCGTCGCTCACATTGCAGGTGATCCGTATCATACCGGAAGGCGCATTTGCCGCATTGAACTCCGCCGTGGCGCCGCTGCCGCTGATTGAGCCGGAGCTTGCCGAGTAGCCATAGGTCAGAGGACGATTCTGCGGGCTGATGCCGCCTGCGGTCACCGTGCTGGTCCCTCCCACTTTGATGGTGCTGGGGCTGGCTGAACAACTGATCGACGGCGGCTCAAACGCCTTCACTGCGAATCTGGTGGATGCGCTGGCGGATTGCCAGGGTTTAAGGCCTTCCTTGCCGGGTTTGCCTTCCTTCACTTGAGCCTGAACCGTATATGTGCCGGGCGCAAGCGTGGCCGTGGCCACAGTGGCCGATGCTCCGCTGCCAGTCACGCCGGTCCCGGTCCAGCCGTAAATCGCGTGAAGCTTGGAATCAAGGTTGCCTGCCACGGCGGTCGCTGTGACCGGATCGCCGGGATAGATGGTAGCCGGATTGACCGAAACCGACAGGGTCACCGGCGTGGGCGGCGCAAACTCACCAGAGTGGATAACAATACCGCCGCTCAAGCGCATCGCATTGATATCCACGACTCCCGCAGTCCAGTTGCCGCTCGAACCAAAATTAACGCGCATAAATTCATAGTCGGCCTGGACGAGGCGAAGGGCAAAACGATGATTGATTTCGTAATCAAGCCCGCCGCCCAAGGTCAGATTCAGGCCCATGGTATTGGGGTTGTGATACGGGCCCTCCACCTCAGCACCACCTGCAAGCACATGTCCAAACGGCGTCAATTTGGCCCCGGGATTACGCAAGACTAAACCGCCGGTAAAGGTTGTAAAGCCATCGTCGTCGCCTACACCATACACTCCGCCGCTATACTCGTGGTAGCCTACTTCCGCCTGCACACCGACATACCGGTTGAAGAAGCGTGAAGCGCTTGCGATCCCGCCTACATCGATTTCGTCGTAGGATTTAACGACGTTGTTGCCAGGGCTTGTTGTCGTCGTCACCGTTCCATGCGGCGACAGGTAACTGTAGCCCATAAAGATGTCCCACTTCGACGCGGAAGCATCCTGAGAAGCCTTCGCAACGTGTTTAGACGAATCCTGGGCGCTTAAGGCAAAGGGAATCGAAACAACACATGCTAGGGCAAGAAACCGGCTCACAGACTTCAAAACACAAGGGATCATTCGCTTTTCCTCCGCAATCAATTTTGAGTTGTTGATCTCCCACGAATCGCATGGGAGCTGAACCAAGTTGTTGTTGAGACTTGACCATCACCATGCATGCGCCCAGTCAGGGGGTATAACGATACGCCGCATTGGAGATCCATTGTGAATACGACTTCCGGCCCCCACATTGTGCGCGGCGAGGGCCGGAATATCCGCTAGACAAACTATTTCGATGCGGCTTTCTTGTGAGTATGCTTCTTAGCAACCGGTAAAGGCTTGCGTGCCTGCGCCTTGACCACGGACTCATCCACCGGAGTGGTTCCGGTTACATCCGACGAGAAAGTAGCGCCGGAGGGAACCAGGTAATCTTCCACCGTCATGTCATCCGTCGTGCCGGTAGCCACGCTGATGCGAGAAGCGTCAATGCCCTTCTCTGTCACCAGGTAGTTCTTGGCGTTGACGGCGCGCTCGGCGGCCGGATCTACAACCTTGAGGTGCTTGTTGTGCTTGGCCAGCTTCTCATCCTTCTCGACTTTCGCCTTCTCCTTGGCACTCGAATCGCCCACAACAACGACCTTGGCATCGGACTGCTTCTGCAGGTCGATAGCAACTTCATCCAGGCAGGCCTTGGCTTCGTTGTTCACCCGCGTCGGACGCTCTTTGTCATTGGCGAAGCTGATCGAGCAGAGTGTCTGAGTATGAGGAATGGGCGCCACGTACGGGGCGGTGATGGTCAAACCGTTGGCTGCCGAGATGGTAGCTGATGCGCTCTGCCCTTTGTCGTCCGTTACGGTGCAGGTAATGGTCACCGGGCCGGTCGGCGCGCCCGCCGAGGAGTATGTCGCTGTATTTCCAGTGCCGGTAATCGTGCCTGCCGAGGCCTTGTAGCTGTAGGTCAGCGGACGGTTCTGCGGGCTGACTCCCACTGCGGTGACTGTAGCGCTCTCGCCCGGCTTGATGACTGTGGGGCTGACCGAGCAACTGATCGTTGGCGGCTCAAACTGCTTCACCGTAAAGCTGGCCGAGGCTTCCGCCGTCTGACCGGGCTTCAGGCCTTCCTTGCCGGGCTTGCCTTCCTTCACCTGAGCCTGAACCGTATAGCTGCCGGGCGCAAGCGTGGCCGTGGCCACCGTGGCCGAAGCGCCGTTGCCCGTCACGCCGGTTCCGGTCCAACCGTAAATCAGATGGTTCTTCTTGTTGGGATCCACCGATCCGGCAGTCGCGGTCACGTTGACCGGTTCGCCGGGAAAGATGGCTGGCGGGGCGGCTTCGGCCGTCAGCGTAATAGGCGGCGGCTGCTTGCACCCCATTGGCAACAAAGCTAAGCACGCCGAAACTAGAACCAGACTAACAAACCTCGAATTGCGAAAATTCATTTGCTTCTCCTCCACCATCGAAATGAAATTTGATGAAATGGTTTGCTGTAGCGCGCCATCTCCGTGCCAAGACCGACTGAACACTGCAAAAAACTGCGTTGCCAAGAATCCGAATACGGGACAATAGTACCATAACCGCTTCATGGCAAGTGGAATAATTGCAGGAAAGCGCCCCTTCCCGCAACCTGCATCCTGACCTTCGCATCGGCATGGACACCGCTCCACTGTCGGCCACCAGCTCAGGCGGAATTCAGCGTCTTCAGCAAGCTGCGCGGCTCACGCTGAATCTTCTCTTGTAGAAGCGTGATCGCGTATAAAAGTTGCTCGGGCCGCGGCGGGCAACCTGGAACATAGACGTCGACGGGGATGATTTCGTTCACGCCCTGTACCAGTGCATAGTTGTTGAAAACCCCGCCCGAGGTGGCGCAGGCGCCCATCGAGATCACCCACTTGGGCTCCGGCATCTGGTCATACAGCCGGCGAATCACCGGCGCCATCTTCTGCGAAACCCGTCCCGCAACCACCATCAGGTCGCTCTGCCGCGGCGAAGGCCGGAAGACCTCGGCGCCGAAGCGGGCAATGTCGAAGCGCGAGGCGCCCGTCGACATCATCTCGATGGCGCAGCAGGCCAGCCCGAAGGTCATCGGCCAGATCGAGTTCTTGCGAATCCAGTTCACCGCATAATCCAGCGAGGTCAGCAGGATGCCCTCCGGCTCCTCGTAGCCGTAGTTCACCTCCTGTAACTTGACGCGGTTGCGCGCGCTGCTCTCCATCGCGCCAAATAGATACCGATCCCGCTCCGCCGACGCCATGCCTCTACTATAACTCTAAGCAGCAAGGTACGCATAAACTCCAGTTGCACTGCACGAGGGGGTGAATTTGACGCGAGAAAGCGTGTTGCTGCAAGCTTCAGGTCTGCGGGAGAACTTCTATAGCGTGTTAAGAATCAAGATTCCATAGAGATTTCCACATTTTCCGGCGCTTTGGCCAGCTTTTTTAGAAATCATTATGGGTTCCTTATACCAAAGTCTATAATCACCTTCGAGAGAACCGTACAAAGTATCGGAGATTATTGCCCTCCAGCGGAGGTCGCGTTTGCGGTGTCCGCGGTTCTCAAACGTGGCACTCGATCTGGCAGCGGCAGCGATCTTGATAGGCTTGCCCGGCCAGCGGAAGGTTTGCATCGTCCGGAGTGGCGGCCGGTCTCCGCCTGATGTTGTTGATTGTTGTACCAATTCATCCTGGAGTGGAATCATATGTGTCGTCGCGCAATCTCGCTGCTGATTCTCTTCGCCTGCCTGGGAGTTCCTGCTCTTTCCTGGGCTGTAGCCCCCGACCTTCGCCCCTCACCGCCAGCCACCCAGGCCCAGGTCGCTGCCCTCACTCAGGCTATCCATGATGCCCAGACCTCCGGTGACAACGCCTGGGTGCTGGTTTCGGCTGCCCTGGTCCTGATGATGACCGCACCCGGCCTGGTCCTCTTCTATGGAGGCCTGGTGCGCCGCAAGAACATTCTTGGCACCATGATGCAAAGCTTCGCCATGATGGGCCTGATCACCGTTCTGTGGGCCGTGGTCGGCTACTCGCTGGCCTTCGGTGCGGGCAACGGCTTCATCGGCGGCCTGGAGCATGCCTTCCTGCGCGGCGTCGGATTGGATCCCAACCCCAACTACGGCGGCACCATCCCCGAGCAGACCTTTATGGTCTACCAGCTCATGTTCGCCATCATCACTCCGGCGCTGATCACCGGCGCCTTCGCTGAACGCGTCAAATTCAGCTCCATGGCCGTTTTTCTCTGCCTCTGGTCGCTGATGGTCTATTGCCCGCTGGCGCACATGATCTGGGGAGTCGGGGGAATTCTGAACTTCTCCAACGCCGCGGCCCACTGGCCGGTCTTTGACTTTGCCGGCGGCACCGTGGTGCATATCAGCAGCGGCGTCTCCGCACTGGTCTGCGCCCTTTATCTCGGCAAGCGCATCGGGTATCCGCAGGAGGATATGCCGCCCCACTCGATGGTGCTCAGCTTCATCGGCGCAGGAATGTTGTGGGTAGGCTGGTTCGGCTTCAACGCAGGCAGCGCGCTCAATGCCGGACCGCTGGCCACCAGCGCCTTCGTCAATACGCAATTTGCCGCCGCCGCCGCCGCCATCACCTGGGTCATCACCGAGTGGATCCAGAATCGCAAGCCCACCGCCCTGGGAGCCATCTCCGGCGCGGTTGCCGGCCTGGCAACCATCACCCAGGCCTCCGGCTTCGTTCAGCCCATGAGTGCGCTGGCCATCGGCGGCGTCGCCGGCGTGGTCTGCTGCTTCATGGTCTTCAGGGTCAAGAAGTTCTTCGGCTACGACGATTCTCTGGACGCCTTTGGCGTTCACGGCATCGGTGGAACCATGGGAGCGCTGCTCACAGGCCTCTTTGCCGCAGGCTCCATCAACGCGGTCTTCGGCAAGAACTCCGCCGGCAACCCCAACCCCGCCGGCGCCATCGACGGCAACTGGCATCAGGTCTATAACCAGGCCGTCGGTGCGGGCATCGGGTGGGCTCTGGCCATCGTCGGCACTCTCGTGTTACTGTTCTTAGTCGATAAGACGATGGGGCTGCGCGTCTCCGCCAGTGAAGAAGCCGCCGGCCTTGATCTCAGCCAGCACGGTGAGGAAGGATACGACCTCAACGCGTAATACGATAAATCCGGGTGCCCCATCCTCGCCGCGCATTTGTTTTTGCGGCTAGGGTGGGATACCGCGAAGCAAACAGCCGTCTCAAAGTCAAGTACTGAACCGAGGAATCCGCACATGCTCAAGATCGAAGCCATCATCCAGCCCGCCAAGCTGGACATTGTCAAGGAAGCCCTGATTGAAGCGGGCATTGAGGGAATCACCATTTTGGAAGCTCGCGGCCACGGCCGCCAGAAGGGCCACACCGAGTTCTATCGCGGCCGTGAATACACGGTCGATCTTCTTCCCAAGGTCAAGCTCGAAATAGTCGTCGCCGATGCCCTCAAGGAAAAGGTCATTCAGGCCATCCTCGGCGCAGCCCGCACCGGCCACATCGGCGACGGAAAAATCTTCATCACTCCCATCACAGATGCCATCCGCATCCGCAACGATGAACGCGGCGAATCCGCCATTTGATTCCGGCTCAACAATCTGGGCCTCCCGAGTCCCGCTTTCGGGAACTGGGAGGCCTACTCCTTTTCCCTAATTCCCTCGCCTATACCGCAACCGGCATGAACTTTCCATAGAAAAGGCTCTTCATCCCATCTTTTCAACAGGTTTTCCGGCAAATCTTCATAGGTTCCTTATTAGCTGAACCCTAAGATTCCCTGAAGAGACTCATACGAGCGTTGTGCTGATCCTAGCCTGAACAGGCTGGCACAGTTGCGTCTGACTCTCTTACCGGATCGGCGGCCGGCCTCCCGCCTCATCGCATGGCCTCGGCCCTCTGCATCTTCCCGGGAGTGGAAACCTATGTCTCGTCGCGTCCTTAAATCTCTGCTTCTCATCGTTCTTCTTGCAGCTCCATCCATGGCCTTGGCCATCGCTCCGGAGATCAACCCCGCGCCCTCGCTGCCCGCCACACAAGCTCAGATCGACGCCCTGCAGAAGGCCATCGTGGAAGCCCAGAATGCCAGCTCCAAGGCGCAGGCCGCCGCTCTCAACGCGCAGTTTTCCGGCGACAACGCCTGGATGCTGACCTCCGCCGCCCTGGTTCTGCTGATGACCGGCCCAGGCCTGGCGCTCTTCTACGGCGGCCTGGTGCGCAAGAAGAACATCCTCGGCACCATGATGCAGAGCTTCGCGATGATGGGCCTGGTCACCATCCTCTGGGCCATTGTCGGCTACTCGCTGGCCTTCGGCCACGGCAACTGGTTCGTCGGGGGCTTCGAGCACCTCTTCCTGAAGGGCGTTGGACTCAATCCCAATCTTGATTACGCCACCACGATTCCCGAACAGACTTTGATGATTTATCAGTTGATGTTCGCCATTATCACCCCGGCGTTGATCACCGGCGCCTTTGCCGAGCGCATGAAGTTCAGCGCCATGGCCATCTTCCTATCGCTCTGGTCGCTCCTCGTCTATTGCCCGATGGCGCACATGGTCTGGGGCGTCGGCGGACTGCTCAACAACGTTGGCGGCCGCTTTCCCAGCCTGGATTTCGCCGGCGGCACTGTCGTCCACATCACCAGCGGAGTTTCGGCACTGATCTGCTGCCTCTACCTTGGCAAGCGCATCGGCTACCCGCAGACTAAAATGCAGCCCCACTCGATGGTGCTCAGCTTCATCGGGGCCTGTCTGTTGTGGGTGGGCTGGTTCGGCTTCAACGCCGGCAGCGCACTGGCCGCCAGCTCACTGGCCACCTCCGCCTTTGTCAATACTCACTTCGCAGCAGCAGCCGCCGCTATCGGATGGTCTATCGCCGAGTGGATTCACAACGGCAAGCCCACCGCCCTGGGCGCCATCTCCGGCGCGGTTGCCGGACTGGTCGCCATCACCCCCGCCTCCGGCTTCGTCCAGCCGATGAGCGCGCTGGCCATCGGTTTGATCGCCGGATTCATTTGTTTCTTTATGGTCTTCATCGTGAAGGGCCTCTTCGGCTATGACGACTCGCTGGACGCCTTCGGCGTGCATGGCGCTGGCGGAACCCTCGGCGCCATCCTCACCGGCCTGCTCGCCGCCAGCGTCATCAACCCCGTCTTCGGGAAGAACGCGCCGGTCGGCGCCATCGATGGCAACTGGCATCAGGTCATGAACCAATTGGCCGGCGTTGGAATAGCCTGGACCATCTCCGTGGTGGGCACTTTGGTTCTACTCTTCGTTGTCGATAGGATCGTAGGGCTGCGCGTTGCGAAGGAAGACGAAGCCGAAGGCCTCGATCTCTCGCAGCACGGCGAGGAAGGCTACGACTTCGCATCGTAAGGCGAGAGTTGCGGGTAATTTTCATTCATAATCCAGGGGGGACTGGCGCAACCAGCCCCCTGGCCTGTTAGGCTGTCAAACGAGGCATTGTTCGCATGATCAAAATTGAAGCCATTCTCCAGCCCTCCAAGCTGGACGCTGTCAAGGATGCCCTGCTCGAGGCAGGCATCGAAGGCATGACCATTCTCGAAGCCCGCGGCCATGGCCGCCAGAAGGGCCACACCGAGTTCTACCGCGGCCGCGAGTACACGGTCGATCTTCTGCCCAAGGTCAAGATCGAGCTGGTAGTCAAGGATGAGCAGAAGGAGAAGACCCTTCAGGCCATCATCGGCACCGCTCGCACCGGCCGTATCGGCGACGGCAAGATCTTCATCAGCAAGGTTGACGACGCCATCCGCATCCGTAACGACGAGCGCGGCGAAACCGCGCTGTAATCAACGAACTTTGGGTACCCATCCTTTCGCGTTTTTTGCGAAAGGGTGGGGTACCACAAAACTGGCTGCCCCACCTTCGGCGCGTCTTAGCTTTTGCGCCTAAGGCGGGGCAGCCATATCTACAGTTTTATTGCCGTTGTCTTTTCGTCTCCATGCTTGACCGGCAATGACCGCTGTGACAAACTGGTTTGCATGAAAGACTGCGAGACGCAGCATTCCGGCGAGTCCTTCGACTAATTCCGGCGAGTCCTTCGACTATAGGAGACTTATCCTGTCGCTTGCCGGAGCCATTGTCATTTCGTCGATTGGTTTTGGGCTGATCCTGCTTCTTATTGTCTGGCTGATTCCTCACTGGACGATTTGGGAGTTCAATCACCCCCATAATAGCGCGATCATTCCGGCATTTTTGACGTCCGTTCTTACGCTTTCTGCGGTGATTCATGCGGCGCGGAGGCAGCGAAGTATCCAAAAGATGCCTCCCTCTACTAAACAAACAATTCTGCCACTCTCAGAATGCTTTAGGAATCGCATTAATTAGTTGCCCCTGGGAAACCAATAATACCCTGATGAGATGCGGCGTTGATGGGTATAGAATTTCCCTGTTGCCGCAGCAAAATGGAGTTTGTAAATACTAAGAATGACTTTATCAAGTTCGGCTAAGTAGGCTTGCGCCTCTCCGTCCCACTGGCCACACTCGACGATCACATACGCCTGGCCGCGCAACAGGAAGACGCGCCGCTGCTGGGCAAATAGATTCTGGTGCACAGGCAAACGCCCCACCCAAACGGATGAGGCGTTTTTGCTTTTGCGACCATCTGGAGCGGCTGCCCTACCGCAGGTGGTTAGTCGTAGTATTCCAGGCCGAGGTGGGTGATCAAATCCGCGCCCATGATATGGCGCAGCGTGTTCTTGAGCTTCATCGACTGGATGAAGAGGTCGTGCTCCGGATAAAGGCCGGGGGCCGATTGCGGCGACTTCAGGTAAAAGCTCAGCCACTCCTGAATGCCGATGGAACGCAGCGATGGGGTGCGCTTGGCCAGGTCCAGGAAGAGCACCAGGTCGAGCGCGATGGGCGCGGCCAGAATCGAATCGCGGCAGAGGAAGTTCACCTTGATCTGCATTGGGTAGCCCAGCCAGCCGAAGATGTCGATGTTATCCCAGGCCTCTTTTTCGTCGCCGCGCGGCGGATAGTAGTTGATGCGAATCTTGTGGTAGAGGTCCTTGTAGAGGTCGGGGTAAAGCTCCGGCTGGAAGATGTAATCCAGCGAGCCGAGCTTGGACTCCTCCTTGGTCTTGAAGGATTGCGGATCGTCCAGCACCTCGCCGTCGCGGTTGCCCAGAATGTTGGTGGAGAACCAGCCCCGTACGCCCAGCATGCGCGCCTTAAAAGCCGGCGCCAGCACCGTCTTCATCATCGTCTGCCCGGTCTTGAAGTCCTTGCCGCAGATGGACGCCGCGTTGCGCTTGGAGAGCTCGACCATGGCCGGCGTGTCCACTGTCAGATTCGGCGCGCCGTTGGCGAAGGGCACGCCCTCGCTGAGCGCCGCGTAGGCATAAATCTGCGAAGGCGCAATGGCGATGTCGTTGTACTCTAAGCCCGCCTCGAAGGCTTCTATGCTCTGATGCACCGCAGTCGGCTCGATAAAAATCTCCGTCGACGCGGCCCAGATCATCACCACGCGATCCACGGTCTTCTTGAAGGCCTGAATGTCGGCCCGCACCTGCTCGGCCAGATCGCGCTTGTTCTTGCCTTTCTTCACGTGCGTACCATGCAGGCGCTTCACATAAAACTGATCGAAGACCGCCGGCAGCGGCTTGATCGTCTCCAGGTATGGCTTCAGTTGCACGAGTGTCTTCTCGTCCAGCACCTGGGCGTGCGCGGCGGACTCATAGACGTTGTCCGCGAAGATGTCCCAGCCGGTAAAGACCACGTCGTCGAGTTTGGCCAGCGGCACAAAATCCTTGATCAGCGGCGATGTATTGTCGGTGCGCTTGCCCAGGCGAATCGTCCCCATCTGCGTCAGCGATCCGATCGGCTTGGCCAGGCCGAGGCGGACGGCCTCGACTCCGGCGATCATCGTGGTGGCGACGGCGCCCAGGCCGACCACCATCACTCCCAGTTTGCCCGTAGCGGGCGCAATCGCCGCAGCTTTTTGGCCGCCTTGCTCTTCAATTCCCATTGTTTCTCCTAATCTTCATTTGATTGCTGTTGCATTTCAACCGTTCAAACTCACCTACAGGCAACCGAAACAGTTTACGCCTTGCCGGTTGCCCTCGTCTTATCTCTGTCTCATCTGCTGCTACGCGGCCTCCGAGCGCCTGCCGCGCTTCAGGTGCGACCATACAAACCAGACGATGCCCGCCACGAGCGTAACCTCGACCACCGGATGAAATCTGTGGAAGGCCTGGTAGAATCGCGGGTCCGTGTGCCACGCTTTGCCCAGCTTCATGCCAACGTACGCCAGAAAGAAGCACCATAATCCTGAACCCAAAGAAATATAAAGGTGAAAGCGCAACCGCGGCATCCGGGCAATTCCCGCCGGGAAGGCGATAAACGTTTGCACAATCGGCATACACCGCGCCAGTAACACCGTTATTGATCCATACTTCTCAAAAAACCAGGTCATGCGGTCCAGATCGTGGCGGCTCATCAGCACCCACTTGCCGTAACGCTCCACCATCGGCCGGCCGCCCTTGGCGCCGATCCAGTATGCCACCGCCGAGCCGAGATTGCAGCCCGTTATCCCGGCTGCCACCGCCCAGTAGAGATTGAAGCGCCCCAGATAGACCAGATACCCGGAAAACGTCATAATGATCTCTGAGGGCAGGGGGATGCAGGCCGAATTGATCACCATCAGCGCTGCGATGCCGGCGTACCCGCCCAGATCGATCACGTGGGTTACAAAATGCACCAGATAGGCAATAATATTTTCGCTCATTAGCGTTACCAGTATATCGGTCCAGGCCGGGGTCTGGCTCTGGACGGGCGCTTGCCGCTCCAATCAATCTGTCATCTTGAGCGAAGCTAAGGACCTGCTTTTGCTTTTCACTCTTCAATCCACATTCATTCCGTGCCCCATCCTTGCGCCTTTTTTCTGGCGCAAGTGTGGGAAACCACGAACCAAAAACCAGCAGCACACACCGTGTCGCTCTGCCGAAGGCGGCTGCCCCACCGCAGGTGGTTTGTTACCATGAGGGGGTATTCAAGGAGATCACCCCGTGGCCGACTTCCCCCCCGTTCCCCTCACACTAGAAGGCTCTTTCCTGCTCCACCAGTTCTTCCGCTTCGACTGGAAGGCCTGGCGGGCCTGCGCGACCGGCGAACGCAAGAGGATTATTGCGGTGGCGACTGCCGCGCTCAGCCGACTGGAGCGGGAGGCCCCCGGCGCACCGGTGCGGACCGCAATCTTCTCCCAACTCGGCCACAAAGGCAACCTGGTTCTGATCCACTTCCGCGACTCGCTAGAAGCCCTCAACCAGGTCGAACTCGACCTCGCGCAGACCGAGCTTTACGACTTCCTGACCCTCAGCCACTCCTATATTTCAGTCGTCGAACTCGGCCTCTACGAGTCCACACGCAAGAGCTACGAAACCGCCGCCTCCAAGGGCTTCGCCGAGTTCACGCAGGAGTGGACTGCCGAAATCAACGCCACACTCGCCCGCTCCTCCGCCGCGATGGCTCCGCGCCTCTTCCCCGCCGTTCCCGAGGCCCGCTACCTCTGCTTCTATCCGATGGACCGCAAACGCGGCGAACAGGTCAACTGGTACACCGTGCCCTTCGCCGAGCGCCAGCGCATGATGCATGAGCACGGCCTCATCGGCCGCCGCTACGGCGATCAGGTCAAGCAGATCATCTCCGGGTCAATCGGATTAGATGATTGGGAGTGGGGAGTAGACCTCTTCGCCGAAGACCCGGTGGTCTTCAAGAAACTCATCTACGAGATGCGCTTCGACGAGGTCAGCGCAGTCTATGCGCTCTTCGGCCAGTTCTTCATCAGCATAAGGCTGCCGATTAACAAACTTGGCGGTTGGCTCAGAGGCAAACTGATTGAAGCATGAGTAATGTCCACTAAGCACACCATGCTCGTACTATCCAAGCCCCTGGCAGTCAAGCCAAAAGCAACTGCCCGGAAGGTCAATCGCGCCCTCGCCCCCAACCGCATCGCCGCCATTCTAAGAGCCCTCGACGAAGCCTATCCCCGCGTCGAGTGCGCGCTCACTCACCGTTCCCCCTGGGAGCTCCTGGTAGCCACCATCCTCTCCGCGCAATGCACTGACGTGCGCGTGAACCTGGTCACGCCAGAGCTATTCCGCCGCTTCCCTACCCCGCGGAAGATGGCCAAGGCTACGCTGCCGCAACTGGAAACTCTGATCCGGACGACGGGATTCTTTCGCAACAAGGCCAAGTCGATTCAGGGCGCGGCGCGCAAGATCGTCGCCGACTTCGGCGGCCAAGTCCCGCAGACGCTTGCCGAGCTAGTCACCATCCCCGGCGCAGCCCGCAAGACAGCCAACGTCGTCCTCGGCGTCGCGTATGGCAAGGCCGAAGGCGTGGTGGTGGACACGCACGTCTTTCGCATCGCGCGCCGCCTCGGCCTGGCCAAGGGCGAGACGCCCGAAAAGGTCGAGCAGGAGTTGATGCGCATCCTGCCGCAGAGCCGCTGGATCGACTTCTCCCACGAGCTCATCCACCACGGCCGCCAGGTCTGCGAGGCGCGCAAACCCAAGTGCGACCGCTGCAACCTGGAGCAGCTTTGCACGTCGAAGGATAAGACCTGGCGGTCATGAGTAAGTAAAAGCAACCGCAGGTCCTTCGACTGAGCTTGACGTTAAAGAGCAAGTCAAACTCCGCTCAGGATGATAGTGTGATGAGGGTGTGATCGTTTCGGAGTGGACAATAGCTAGTTAGCGACGCTGGCTGGGGTTTGTGGTTTCCCACCCTTGGCGCAAAAACAAAAACTCGCCTAGGATCGGACACACAAACGAGTGAGTGAGTTAGCGCTGCAAAACTAGCACCACTGCGGCAATCAGCCCCGGTATGTCGGAGGGATTCGCCTCGGCCGCGGGTGGCCATCCCAGTTCACGCAGGGTCCGGCTGGTGATGGGCCCAATCGAAACTGCCGGAACGTCCGCAAGCGGCCATGCAACCCCAGTCATGCGCGCCGCTTCTGCCAAGTGCGTTGCGCTGGAGGAGCTGGTGAAGGTGGCGGCGTCGATTCCCTTCCCCAGAGCTTGGCGAAGCTGTTCCGGCGCGGCATCGGGCAAAACATTGCGGTAAGTCTCGACCACATCGACTTCAGCACCTGCCGCCCGCAAGGCGTCGGGAATCACGTCGCGGGCAACGGCGGCTCGCGCCAAGAGGATTCGTTGCCCCGCAGCACGCGCCAGCAGCCCCTCGACCAGACTTTCGGCCACGTAGGCCTCCGGGACAAAAGCAACTTGCAATCCAGCAACACGCGCCGCCGCCGCAGTAGCTTCTCCGATTGCCGCCACCTTCATACGCGCGGGCTGCGCCAACGCAATCCCCTGCGCCGCCGCTCGATCGGCAAGCGTGCGCACCGCATTGGCGCTGGTCAGGATCAGACAATCGTAGCTGTCAAGCTGGCGCAGAGCCGCATCCAGCGCCGCGAAACTTTCCGGCGGACGAATCTCCAGCACCGCAACCTCGACCGGCTCGGCGCCCAGCGCGCGCAAGCCCTCGCTCAGCTTGCCGGCCTGATGCGCGGCGCGTGTGACCAGCACACGGCGGCCCAGCAACGGCAGCGCGCTCATTGCGCGCCTCCGGCAGCCGCAAGCAGCGGCCCCGCTCCAGCATCGATCAGCTTTTGCGCAATCTTTCTGCCCAGCGTCGCCGGCTCCGCGCCCACATGGAGCGCGATATGGTAGATGCGAACAGATTTCCCGGTCTCGGGAGCGGCGACGACAGCAAAGAACTCGTCCCAAAGCGCTTCATCCGGGCCTGAACGCTCATTCAGCCACGGCCGGCAATGAATGCCGATGGGAACCTGGCAGCCTCCTCCGAGCGCCGCCAGCGCGGACCGTTCGACGGTGACAGCAAAGCGCGTAGCCGCATCGTCGAGGAAGGCAACCGCAGCCATCGTGGCCACGTCGTCCTTGCGGGTTTCGATGCCCAGCGCTCCTTGGCCCGCCGCCGGGCAAAACTCCTTTGGCTCCAGCCGCTCGCGCACCCACTTGGTCTTGTCCAGCCGGTCGAGGCCCGCGGCAGCCAGCAGGATCGCGTCCACCTGCCCTTCGGCCAGCTTGCGCAGCCGCGTGTCCACATTGCCGCGAAACTCGACAGCTTCAATGTCGGGCCGCACAGCCTTCAACTGCGCTCGCCGCCGCTGACTGCTGGTGCCCACGTGCGCGCCCTCGGGCAGCGCCGCCAGATTCTCATACTTCACAGAAACAAAAACGTCGCGCGGGTCCACACGCGGAGGCGTCGCCGCCAGCGCAAACAGCTCCGGCAACTCGGTGGGCAAATCCTTGAGCGAATGAACAGCCAGGTCCACGCGCCCATCCGCCAGCGCTTCTTCGATTTCCTTGGTGAACATTCCCTTGGAACCAACCTGGGCGAAGGTGACCTCTTGCAGCCGGTCGCCGGTAGTCTTGATGATTTCGATCTCGACTTTGTGCCCCTGTCCGCGCAGCAGAGCGGCGATGTGGTTGGCCTGCCACAAGGCCAGTTGCGAGCCGCGGCTACCGATGCGCAGGTTCATGGATGGTTTACCCCGCTGCTCTCGTTCACTGGCGCTTCCTCAGCCTTCTCCGTTTCAGAATTCGCCGTGCCCGCCGGCAGCGACCAGGTCTCGCAGAGCGATTCCAGCCGCGCCGCATCGTTCTCGCGCGCGGCCTGTTTGAGCGCCTGCATTGGCGGATGGAGAAATTTGTTGACCAGACTGCGGGTCAGCGCTTCAACGACAGTCATTTGCTCGGCATTCAGCGAAGTCAGCCGGGCCTGCGCGCGCTTGAGTTCCGCCTGGCGAATCTCCTCTGCCTGCTGTTGCAGCGCGACGATTGCCGGAGCCACATTGACGGTGAGCAGCCGCTGATGGAAGCGCTCGACCTCGGCGGCAATCAGCGCCTCGGCGTCGGTTGCCTCGCGGCTGCGCTCCACCATGTGCGCCGCGGCCACGGCTTGCAGGTCGTCAATGTCGTAGACAAAAATGCCCTCCAACTTGCCCATCGCCGGGTCCACGTCGCGCGGCACGGCAATGTCGATGAAGAACATCGGCCGGTTGCGCCGGCGATGCAGGAAGGCCTGCCCGTGCTCGCGGCGGAAGATGGGATACGGCGCGCCGGTCGAGCTGATCACAATATCGGCCTGGCTGGCCGCGTCGTAAAGCTGCTCGAAGGGAATCACCTGCCCGGCAAAGCTCTCCGCCATGCGCCGTGCCCGCTCCAGCGTGCGGTTGGTCACCAGAATCGCGCCCGCGCCCTGCCGCACCAAATGGCGCGCGGCCAGCTCGCTCATCTTGCCCGCGCCCACCAGGAAAACCGTGCGCCCTTGCAGCGAGCCGAAGATCTTGCGCGCCAGCTCCACGGCCACCGAGGCGATGGAGACCGAGTTGGAGCCGATCTCCGTTTCGGTGCGAACCCTTTTCGCGGCGGCAAAAGTGCTCTGCAAAAGGTGCTCAAGCTGCCCGCCCACCGTGCCCGCGGCGCGCGCCACGGCAAAGGCTTCTTTGACCTGGCCCAGAATCTGCGGCTCGCCCACCACCATCGAGTCCAGGCTGGCGGCCACGCGAAACAAGTGCCGTACCGCCTCCTGATCGCGATGCTCGTAGAGGTGCGGAGCGAGCAGTGCCGGGTCCAGGCCAAAGTGCCGCTGCAAAAAACCAGCCAGGCCGGCAGCATCCGGCTCCACCGCGGCCAGAATCTCTACACGGTTGCAGGTGGAGACGATCATGCACTCGGCAACGCCGGGCACGGCGGCCAGCGCGCGCGTGGTCTCCGGTAGATCGTCGCGAGAGATTGCGATCCGCTCGCGCACCTCAATGGGCGCGGTCTTGTGGTTGACGCCGATGAGGACCAGGCTCATTGCGGACCGAACCTGTGCACGCGGCTGAAGACATTGGCGGCCAGCACGGCAAGCATCACCAGGAAGACTGCGCCGGAGAGGTACACGGCGCGGCGTCCGCGCAGTCCGGCGCTGCGGCGAACAAACAGCAGAGTGACGTAGATGGCCCACATGGCAAACGACGCGATCACTTTGGGGTCGCGAAAGTAGCCCGCGCCCAGAACCGTCTCCTGCGCCAGAACCGAGCCGATCACCAGGCCGACGGTCATGCAGGGAAAGCCAAACTCCAGCATGGCGTGGGCGATGCGCTCCAGTGTGTCCAGCGGCGGCAGCCAGTCCAGCGGCAACCACCAGGAGTCTTCGCCGGGCTTGTGCTTGCTCTTCAGGCGGCGCTCCTGAACCAGGTAGAGGATTGAGGCCAGAAGGCTGAAGCCAAGCGCCACATAGGCCGCCAGCAGCGCGGCAATGTGCGCGACAAGCCAACTGAAACGCACCCCCTCGGAGGGAAACATATAGCGATCAACGCCCAGCGAAGGCACAAATACCACGAAGAAAGTAATCGGTAAAACGAAGATTCCAAGGGAGATCGCGTCGTAAATCCACCAAACCAGAAAGAAGACTCCGGCAAGGACGAAGCCCAGCAGCGACTCCATCTCGCGTACCCCCACCGGCATCCAGTGGTGGGCCTGGACGAGCATCTCGACGCAGGAGATAAAGTGGAAGAAAAAGGCCATTCCGGCCAGGTGGACACAGCTCTTGCGCCAGCCCACTCGCCCGTACAGGACAGCGGGAAAGACGGCGACAGAAGCCGCCGCATAGAGGATCACCGCAACTCGCAGCCAGAGCAAATACATTTCGCTTTTCACCTTACGGTGCAAAGAAACAGTATACTGTGACGCAAATCACTTCGCGGGTCTTAGAGCGCGTTTGCCGAAATCTGTGCAGTCAGGAGAGTGAAAGTCGTCGGTTCCAGGCGACTTCCACATGTGATCGACAATCCTCTTCAATTTCTTACGATTTTGCAGTATGTGCCATCTTTTCCTCAAGCGACGGAGCTTGGGTGAAGATTCCGGCACCGCGCGTAGTTCTATTGGCGGCTAGAATCTAGGTAGCCATGAGTGAATTTACGCATCTGCATTTGCATACGGAGTACTCGCTGCTGGATGGGGCTTGCGACCTCACCAAATTGGTTGACCGGGTGGCGGCGCTCGGCCAGACCTCTGTCGCGATGACCGACCACGGGAATATCTATGGGGCGGTGCACTTCTTTGATGCGGCTAAAGCCAAAGGAATCAAGCCGATCCTGGGCTGCGAGCTCTACATCTGCAAGAACGAGGACCACCGCGCGCCCGGCGAAGGGGATGAGAACAATCACTTGCTGGTGCTGGCCGAAAACGAGGAGGGCTACCGCAATCTGGTGCGGATTACCTCCGAGGCCTCGCTCAACGGCTTTTATCGCAAGCCGCGGGTGAGCAAGCGTTACCTGGCGGAGAACGCCAAGGGGCTAATCGGCTTCTCCGGCTGCCTGAGCGGGGAACTGTGCGAGGAGTTGATGGCCGGCCGCTACGAGAAGGCGCGGAGCGTGGCCCAGCAGTATGAGGATATCTTCGGCAAAGGCAACTTCTTTCTGGAAATTCAGGATCAGGGGCTGGAGCAGGAGAAACAAATTCAAGAGGCGCTCTTCCGCATGGAGCGCGAATCGAATATTCCTTTAGTTGTGACCAATGACTCGCATTACCTATGCGGCGAGGATTCGCATGCGCATGATGTGATGTTATGCGTGCAGACGGGCGCGAAGATTCACGATAAGGAGCGCTTCCGGTTTGATTCCGACCAGTTTTTTGTGAAAAGCGCCGAAGAAATGGGACGGCTTTTCCCGGATTCCCCTGCGTTGATGCGGCGGACGATGGAGATTGCCGAGCGCTGTAACTTGAAGCTGAATAAAATCGAGAATCCCTTTCCGGAGTTTGCGGTGCCGGATGGGCATACGATTGACAGTTATTTCGAGTTAGTTTGCCGGGAGGGGCTGAGGAAACGGCTGGATACGGCTGTGCGGCAATTGGAGTTGCGCGGAGTGCGGCGGTCGAGCACAGCGGAGTACGAAGCGCGGCTGAATTATGAGATCGGCATTATCAAGCAAATGAGTTACTCGGGATACTTTCTTATTGTCTGGGATTTCATCAAGTACGCGCGAGACCATGGAATTCCGGTGGGTCCGGGGCGCGGCTCGGCGACGGGCTCGCTGGTGGCGTATGCAATGGAGATTACCAACATTGACCCGATGCAGTGCGTGCTGCTCTTCGAACGGTTCCTGAACCCCGAGCGAGTGACGATGCCGGATATCGACGTGGATTTTTGCCAGAACCGCCGCGGAGAAGTTATTGAATATGTAACGCAGAAATATGGGCGCGAGCAGGTGGCGCAGATTATCACCTTCAATACGATGGCGGCTAAGGCGTCGATCAAGGATTGCGGACGCGCATTAGATATGCCCTATGGTGACGTGGACCGGATTGCCAAGCTGATTCCTGCGACGGTGGGCATGACGATTGATCAAGCTTTGGAGGATGTGGCGGATCTGCGCAACGTATATGACAACGACGCGCAGATTCGCGAGCTGATTGACACAGCGAAGAAGCTGGAGGGGCTGGAGCGCGGGTCGGGGGTTCACGCGTCGGCTGTGGTGATTGCGCCTCGGCCATTAACTGAGTTAGTTCCTCTGGCCAAAACAAAAAACGATGAAATTGTAACTGCCTATGATATGAAGGCCGTGGAAAAGCTGGGCCTGCTGAAGATGGACTTTCTTGGCCTGGCGACGCTGACGGTGATTGACGACTGCCTGAAGCTGATTGAAAGCACGCGCGGCGAGAAGGTGGATATTGAAATGATTCCGCAGGACGATGAGGAAACCTTCAAGAAGGTCTTTCACCCGGCGCTGACCTCGGGAATCTTCCAGTTTGAGTCGAGCGGGATGCGGGATATTTTGCGGCGATATAAGCCGGATTCGGTGGAAGAACTCACGGCGCTGAATGCGCTCTACCGGCCGGGGCCGATGGCAATGATCGACGACTTCATCGAGCGCAAGTGGGGGCGGCGCAAGGTGGAGTATCTGCTGCCGGAGCTGGAAGAGGTTCTGAAGGACTCGCTGGGGGTAATTGTCTACCAGGAGCAGGTGATGCGGATCGCGCAACTGCTGGCAAGCTATTCATTGGGCGAGGCTGATGTCTTGCGTCGTGCAATGGGCAAGAAAAGCAAAGAAGGAATGGAGGAACAGAAGAACCGCTTTCTAAACGGAGCGGCAGGGCTGGGGCATCCGAAGAGTCAAGTGGGCGATATCTTCGACCAGATGGAGAAATTCTCCGGCTACGGATTTAATAAGTCGCACTCAGCGGCTTATGCGCTGGTGGCATACCAGACGGCCTATTTGAAGACGCATTACCCTATGGAGTTTATGGCCGCGCTGCTGACTTCGGAGACTTCGAAGCCGGAGAATGTGGTGAAGTATATCGGCGAGTGCAAAGAGATGGGCATCCGCGTGGAGCCGCCTGACGTGCAGGTTTCAGGGGCGCAGTTTACGCCGCATGGCGAGGCGATCCGGTTTGGCCTGGCGGCGGTGAAGAATGTCGGCGGCAATGCGATTGAGTCGATTATTCATGCGCGCGCGGAAGCGGGAGGGAGCTTCAAGAGTTTCTGGGAGTTTTGCGAGAAGGTCGATCTGCGCGTGATGAACAAGCGGGTGATCGAGTCGCTGATCAAGGCCGGAGCGCTGGACGCGCTGGGCAAGCGCGCGCCCCTGATGGCCGCCGTTGACAAGGCGATGGAGCGGGCGCAGAAGGCTCAGCGCGATGCGGCGCAAGGCCAGAGCGGTCTATTCGGGCTCTTCGATGAGGGACCGAGGACAGGGCGCGGAAACGACGATCTGCCCAAAGTAGCTGAATGGGAAGAGAGCGAGCGGCTGGCCAATGAGAAAGAGGTGTTAGGCTTCTTTGTTTCGGGTCATCCGCTGGATAAGTATGCGGATAAATTGCATAACTTGACGGGAGTGATCTCCGTGGCCGAGGCTCTGGAGCGCAAGCCGCCGGAGAAGCGTTGGGGGGTGCAACAGGATCAGGCGGACGAGATACAAGTGGCGGGAATGATTCATGGTCTCCGCGTGCAAAAGACGAAGCGCGACGGAAAACTCTACGCGCAGGCGGCGCTGGAGGACGCGACCGGCAAGATCGAGTTGGTTTGCTTTCCGCGCGATTATGAGCGGCTCACCGGGCAGTTGAAGATAGTAGCGCCGGTACTGGTGCGGGGATCTTTGACGGGCGACGAGGATGCGGCGCCAAAGATTGCGGTCAGTTCGATCCAGGCGCTGGAAGAGGTACAGGTGAAGGTGCCGGCGGGGGTGCGGATTCGCATTAATCTGGAGCGCGCGACGGAAGAGATGTTCCTTGGATTGAAGAGCGCCGCGGACGCCGCGCCGGGACCGGGCAAGGTGATGCTTCACCTGGAAATGAAGGGCGAGTACGCGGTGGTTCTGGAGCCGGAGGGAATGAGCGTGGCGGCGGATCGCGTATGGGTGGATCGGGTTGAGGAGTTAGTCGGCAAAGGAACGGTGCAGACGCTGGGATAAACAGAGCCGGACCTGCGCGAGGATACAAAGCCGCCGCCGGGAACCGTTCCGGTATCGTTCTCGTAGTTCTTTGTGGTGTGCAACGATGAATCGCCGATAGCCTTGGAAAAAACAGGAGAAACCCACCATCGCCATGATCAATCCAAAAAGCAATTCCAGTCTGTATCTCGTTGCCGCGCTTCTGTTCGGCCTGAACGTTTACTCCGTGAGGGGCAACAGCCAGGAAAAGCCCGCCAAGGCAGCCGATACTCCGCGCTATCGGGACGCGAGCCTACCCATTCAAGACCGCGTGGCTGACCTGCTGCCGCGCATGACGCTGGAAGAAAAGGTCGAGCAACTGGCGGGCGGGTGGGAGAACCGGGTCGAATTGATCGATCCGACCGGAACCTATACCAATGAGCAGGCCAGAAAAATCCTGAACAACGAGTGGGGCGAGGACTATAAGTTCACTCCGCGCAACGCCGCGATTCTGCGCAACGGAGTGCAGCGCTATCTGCGCGAAAAGACGCGGCTGGGCATCCCGGCGATCTTTCCCGGCGAGGCGCTGCACGGATACATGGAGTATGGCAGCACCAGCTTTCCGCAGGCGCTCGGTCTGGCCAGCACCTGGGATCCGGCCCTCGTAAAGCGGATCTTCACCGCGATTGGAGACGAGGCCGGCTCGCGCGGCTCGGATCAGGTCTTTTCACCCGTTCTGGGCATTGCGCGCGATCCGCGTTGGGGTAGGACCGAGGAGACCTTCGGTGAAGACCCCTATCTCGTGTCGCGCATGGGAGTGGCCGCTATTGAAGGCTTGCAGGGCGATTCGTTTCTCATCGACCGCCACCATGTTCTGGCCACAGCCAAGCACTTCGCGGTTCATAGCCAGCCGGAAGGCGGCACCAACACGGCTCCGGGCAACTACTCGGAGCGCATCATCCGCGAGAATTTCCTGGTTCCCTTTCAGGCCGCCGTTCAGGAGGCGCGCGTGGGCAGCATCATGGCCTCCTATAACGAGATCGACGGCATTCCCTCGCACATCAATCACTGGCTGCTCGACCGGGTTCTGCGCCAGGAGTGGGGCTTCAACGGCTACGTCACCTCTGACGGCGACGGTTTGCAGATGCTCATCGACACGCATCATGTGGCGGCCAACAAGGCGGATGCCGCGCGATTGGCGCTGGCCGCGGGGGTTGACTACGACCTCTCCGACGGCTCCGTTTATCGAACGCTGGTGGCTCAGGTGAAGGCGGGAATTGTGCCGGAGAGCCAAGTGGACAGGGCCGTTGCACGCATACTGGCCACCAAGTTCCGCCTGGGACTCTTTGACAATCCGTACGTTGACCCGGATTATGCCGAGCGCGTGAACAACAGCCCGGAGCATCGCAAGCTGGCCATCGAGGCGGCGCGCGAGGCGATGGTGCTGCTCAAGAACGACAGGAACCTGCTGCCGCTGGATCTCTCCAAGTTGAAGACCATTGCGGTAATCGGACCCAACGCCGCCGATGTACATCTGGGCGGTTATAGCCGCGACCCGGGCTATGGCGTCAGTATCCTGGACGGCATCCGCGCGCGTGTGGGCGGCAAGGCCACAGTGCTCTATTCGGAAGGCTGCAAGATCACCAACGCGCCGCAGGGCTTCCGCGGCTGGTGGGCGAACGGCGTGGAACTGATCGACCCCAAGACCCAGACCGCTTCCATCCAGGCGGCGGTGGAAACGGCGCGCAAGGCGCAGGTAGCCATTCTGGTGGTCGGCGAGAACGAAAGCACCAACCGGGAGGCGTGGGCGGAGTTCCACCTCGGAGACCGCGATTCCCTGGACCTGCTTGGCGCGCAGAACGACCTGGTGAAGGCCGTGGTGGAGACTGGAACGCCGACGATCGTCCTGCTGATCAATGGGCGGCCGCTTTCCATCAACTACATTGCCGAGAAGGTTCCGGCGATTCTTGAGGGATGGTATCTGGGCGAGGAAGGCGGAACGGGCGCTGCCGCGATCCTCTTGGGCGATGCGAATCCCGGCGGCAAGCTGCCCATCACCTTCCCTCACTCGGTCGGCGATCTGCCCGACTTCTACAATCACAAGCCTTCCGCCAACCGCAGCTATGAGTTCAGCACGCGCAAGCCTCTCTTCGCCTTCGGCTCCGGATTGAGCTATACCACCTTCACCTTCGATCACCTGCGCGTCGATCCGGAGCGGATCATGCCCGGCGGCACGGCCAAAGTGAGCGTGGATATTACCAACACCGGCGCGCGCGCTGGCGATGAGGTGCCGCAGTTGTATGTGCATCAGCGGATCGCCTCGGTCACGCAGCCGGTGATGCAGTTGAAAGGCTACCAGCGCATTACCCTCCAGCCCGGCGAGAAGCGGACGGTAGAGTTCACCATCACGCCAGAGATGCTTTCCATGCTGGACACGGATATTCACCGCGTTGTGGAGCCGGGAGTCTTTGAGCTGATGGTCGGCCCCAGCTCCGACCGGTCGAGCAAGGTGCGGCTGACCGTCGGCAGTGCAAATGGTGAAACCGGACGTCCCACGCAGCCTCCACCGGCAGGTTCAGAGTCGGGGGTGGTCAGCACCTTTGACGATGGCAAGATCGCCGCCAACTACGGCTCCTGGATGGGAGGCGGAGATCAGATGAATGGCGGTAAATCGACGGCCAAGCTGGAGGTTGTCGAGCCCGGCGCGGTGAATACCAAGGGAGCGTTGCAGGTCACCGGCGAGGTGGTGGCCGGCTCGCCGTTTGCCTGGGCAGGGGCGATCTACTTTCCCGGCGCTAAGCCGGAGGAGCCCGTCAATCTCTCCGCTAAGAAGACCATCAGCTTCTGGGCAAAGGGCGATGGCAAGACTTATACGCTCATCGTTCAGACCGAGGAGCGCAACGGACAATCCGGAGAGATGCCCGCAATGACCACCTTCGTCGCCGGGCCGGAGTGGAAACAGTACGTCTTCCCCTTTTCGGCCTTTGACACCGACGGAAGCGACCTGACCGGGCTGGGTTTCCTGCACATCCTGGAGCCTGCCAAGTTCCAGTTTCAGATCGATCAACTGGAGATCAAGTAAGTATCCTCCGGCAGAGCCGGGGGATCTCCTCTCCCTTTAGTCGCTGTTCGTTTAGCGCACCATCTGCCGCAACAACGCAACCGGTGGTGGACTAGGCTGCCAGCGACTCAATAGATTGCGCCTCAAGCTGGATAAATTGGGGTAATTTCCGTAAGAACCGGGCGTAAAGAGCGGTCAATTTCCTGCAACTCTCTAAAAACCCTTGAAATGCCGTGTGAATCCGCGTTATATACAAGAGTACCGGCAGGAATACCGGAATCTGGTCTGGGGCAATTTTGGCCTCAGGAGGCAATCATGCGCAGTAACGCGATGCGTTCCAACCTATTGGTCCCCGAAGTGCGCGAGGTCATGGACATTCGCCAGGCCTCGGACTACCTCGGGATCTCCTCCGACACGCTCTACAAGTACGCCTCGGAGGGCTTTGTACCCGCCTTCAAGCTGGGCAACCGCTGGCGCTTCAAGCGCAGCCGCCTCGACGAGTGGATGGACCGCCAGAGCGACCAGCACGCCGCCGACACCGACCCGCTGCAGAAGAAGCCGGTTCGGCCCGCATTTTAACGCCAGAACAATGTCCAGAGGACAGAGAAAGGAAGCCACACATGAAACGGAAGTACAAGAAGAACACGATCTTCGTGCACAAGGATGAGCCGATTGCGCATTTTATCGAGCTTCTCAATCGCAAGGGATCGGAAGGCTGGGAAGCCATCTCCGCCTGGGCAGATGAGCTGGGCAACTATGTCTTGCTGAGAAAGCCAATGGCAGTTTAGCTGGCTCTTTTAACTGCTATGGAATTTTGATGCCGGGCTCGTCACCGGGAACGTCGCGGAGATTAGCGTGACGAGCCACCGCATCAGCAAGTGCATGGACCGGCAGAGCGACCAGCACGCGACAAGCATGGGCGAGCTTTCATTGATGTGACGAGCCACCTGCCCCACGATTACTCCGCTATGATCCCCTGAATTCCGATGTCTAGCGACTCCCTGTTGGGCCAATCGCACATAAACAACCAAACTGCGAATGTCTGCTCCCTGATCCCTTCATCCCCACGCTTTGATTTATCCTTACCGGGTGGACTACTTTCGCCGCATAGGGCTTTTGCGCCGCCGTCTGACCAAAGCCGGGCTTCATGGCCTGCTGGTCACGCATCTTCCCGATCTGCGCTATCTCTCTGGATTCACTGGCTCGAGCGCCGCGCTGGCCGTTACGCGCCGGTCGGCACGCCTCTTTACCGATGGTCGCTACAAGACGCAGGCCGTTGAGGAAGTGACGGTCGTGCAGGTGGAGATCGTCGCCAGCTCTCCGTCGGTTGCCGCGGTGCAGTGGTTGGCGGCACAGCCCGGCGTCGCGTTTGCCGGATTTGATCCCACCAAAACCAGCGTGGCCAATCTGGCCCGCTATCGGGCCGCGCTGCCTGCGCGCCTTCGCCGCAGCTTTCTCACCGCGCTGGCCGCGCCCTTGGTTGAGCCGTTGCGGCTGGTGAAGGACGAGGACGAGCTGGCGCTGATGATTGAAGCGGCTCTGATGGGCTGCAAACTCTTTGAAGAGATCCTCGGTTTCATCCGGCCCGGCCTGGCGGAGTTTGAAGTCGCGGCGGAGCTGGAATATAGGGCGCGAATGCTGGGAGCCGAGGGAATGTCCTTTGAGACCATCGTCGCCGCCGGTCTTCGCTCTTCCTTGCCCCACGGCCGCGCAACGGCTGCCCGACTGCCGCGCCGGGGCTTTGTGACCATGGATTTTGGTATCATTCACAGAGGTTATTGCTCGGATATGACCCGGACCATTCATCTGGGCAAGCCCACGGTCAACGAGCGCGCCGTCTATGAGGCGGTGCGGGAGGCGCAGGAGGCCGGAGTCGCCGCGGTGGGGGCGGGCGTAAGCTGCGCGGAGGTCGATGAGGCAGCCCGCGGCGTGCTGCGCAAGGCAGGATTGGCGGAGGCGTTTTCCCACTCCACCGGCCATGGCGTCGGTTTGGAGATTCACGAGCCGCTGCGCATCGGCGCTGGAGAGGCAAGCAGGCTGCTCGCCGGCATGGTGATCACTATCGAGCCGGGGGTCTATCTGGCGGAGCGCTTCGGCATTCGCATCGAAGATATGGTGGCTGTTACCCGAACTGGAGGCCAGGTGCTCACCCCGGCACCCAAGGCTTTGGTTGAACTTTGAAGGTTGAATTAGCCCATCCCGCTGCGAAACGGGAGATTCAAGGAACGAATGAAACCACAAGACATCGACGATTTGAAACAACTGATTGAATTCCTGAAGGAATATCAGGTTGCCGAGTTTGACCTGGACCGGGGCGACGTGAAGATTCGTCTCAAGTTCAACCAGCCGGAGGCTTCGTCGGTTGGGCTGGGCGATCTGGCGCGTCTGCTCGGTTCAGTTCGATCTGCGGAGGCGCAAGCAACGGCTGCGGCAATCCATCCAGTACCCCAGGAAACACCAGCGCCTGTAGCCCTGGAGCCGGATGCCGGCCTGCATATCGTCAAGTCGCCCATGGTCGGCACCTTCTTCGGTTCGCCTACGCCCGGCGCCGCACAGTTCGTCTCTGCCGGTGACCGCGTGGCCAAGGGGCAGGTGATCGGTATTGTCGAGGCCATGAAGCTGATGAACGAGATTGAATCCGACGCCGCCGGCGAAGTCGTTAACTGCCTTGTTTCCAACGGCCAGCCCATCGAGTACGGACAGCCGCTGTTTGCGCTAAGGCTTAGCTAACTAGCTGTACCATAGGTTCCCCATGTTTCATAAAGTCCTGATTGCCAATCGTGGAGAGATCGCACTACGCGTCATCAATGCCTGCCGGGAGCTGGGCATACGCACCGTTGCGGTCTATAGCGAGGCCGACCGCCATGCGCTGCATGTGCGCTTTGCCGATGAGGCGATCTGCATTGGCCCGCCGCGCGCGGCCGACAGCTATCTCAACGTGCCGGCGGTGATCAGCGCGGCGGAGATCGCCGACGTGGACGCGATCCATCCCGGTTATGGCCTGCTGAGCGAGAACGCCAACTTCGCCGAGGTCTGCCGCGCCTCCAATATTAAATTCATCGGCCCGCCGCCCGAGGTCACACGGCTGATGGGCGAAAAGGACAAGGCGCGCCAGGCGATGAAGCGGGCCCATGTGCCCATTCTTCCCGGCTCCGACGGCGTGGTTGCCACGGCGGATGAAGCGCTGGACTGGGCCGGGAAGGTGGGCTACCCGGTCATCCTCAAGGCCAAGGCCGGCGGCGGAGGGCGCGGCATGAGAATTGTGCGCTCGGCCGAGGAGCTGCCCAACCTCTTCCATGCGGCGGCCACCGAGGCGGCCAACGCCTTCGGCAACGGCGATTTGTACATGGAGAAGTTTGTCGAGAACCCGCGCCACATCGAGTTCCAGGTGCTGGCCGACGAGCACGGCAACGTACGCACGCTCTTTGAGCGCGAGTGCTCGATCCAGCGCCGCCATCAAAAACTGATTGAAGAAGCGCCGTCGCTCCAGCTGACGCCGAGGATGCGCGAGGAGATCAGCCGCACCCTCTGCCGCTGCCTCAAGGAGATCGGATACCAGAATGCAGGAACGGTTGAATTCCTGATGGACGAAGACCGGCAGCTTCACTTTATCGAGATGAATACACGCGTGCAGGTGGAGCACCCCATCACCGAGGCCATTACCGGCGTGGATATTGTGAAGGCGCAGTTGCTGATCGCCGCCGGGGAGCGGCTGGACGCAATTCTACCTGAGAAGATCGAAATTCGCGGCCACGCCATCGAGTGCCGCATCAACGCCGAACACCCGGTGAAATTCACCCCCTCGGCGGGCAAGATCACCGCCTTCAATGTGCCCGGCGGCAACGGCGTGCGCGTGGACACGGCGCTGTACGCCGAGGGGGTGGTCCCGCCCTACTACGACTCGCTGATCGCCAAGCTGATCGTCCATGGCCGTGATCGCGCCGAGGCCATCGCCAAGATGGAGCGCGCGCTCAGCCAGTTCATCGTCCAGGGCATCGAGACCTCGATCCCGTTGCATCAGGCGATCTTTCAGGATCCCGGATTTCGCGCCGGCGAGTTCGACACCAAGTTCATGGAAGACTTTTTGGCCGGAAAAAGCTCGTCATAACAAATCCGATGACAGAGGCTGGATTCTTCGTCGAGAATGCAGCCTTTTTCTTCCCGGGAAAATTCTTTCTTTACTGACTGACCGTTCTCTTATAGATTTCTAACCAAGGAGGTGGCAGAGACGATGGTCAATGGGTTGCAGGAATTTCAGCTTGGGCAGGTGATCACCGCCATAGGAGGCCTGGGAACAGCGGCCTTTGGTCTGGTGGAGGCCGCTAAGTCGTCCTTTCACAGCATCAATCGGGTCGGGTTTAAGCACATCCATGAGGTGGCTGCGGAGCTGGCCCCTGAGGGAGCGAGCGCGGGCAGTCCCGTCAATGCATTGCCCCAGACTAAGATCCTGGAATCGCTGGAGGCCAACTGGGTCAATGGCAACGACATTGCCAGCCAGAAGGCGATTGCCAAGTCACTGATCAAGCTGCACCTGAGTTCGGCCAACGCAACGGCTGTCGCAGTCAAGGCCAGCGTCGATCCGACGGTGCTGACCGCTGTCGCATCCAAACTTGAGACAGGAACGCCTCTTTCGCAGGCTGAAAGTGACACTTATTCGCGCTTCGACCTGATTGTGACCGCTCTACTGGATGAGGCTTATCAGATCTCTGACCAGGTTTACCGCAACTGGACGCGGACGCTGGCGGCCCTGGTAGCTGTGGCGCTGGCCTTTGCGGGCGCATGGTCGCTGGTGGGAACCTCTCACTTCTGGCACTCTTCAGATCCCTTCCTGGCACTATTGGTCGGTCTGCTGGCCACGCCGCTGGCGCCGATTGCCAAGGATTTGTCCAGCGCGCTGGCGACTGCGGTCAACACGATGCAACTGGTAAAGAAGTAGGCTTACATGACACATTTTCTCGATCTTCGCCTCCAGCCGGTCGGCGGCGGCCTGGCAACCGCGGTGAGCATCAACCAGGGTACGAGTATCAGCAACTATGCCGGCCTCGGCCTGAATGACCTGCTCAACTCGATTCTGGGCCGGCATGTGCTGATCGCCAGCCATGGCTTCAACGTGAATCGCTCGGATGGCATTGACTGCCTCTCCAACTGGGAGAGTCTGTTGCAGCTTCCGCAGCCGTACTCCGCTTTTGTGGGCCTGCTATGGCCGGGCGACTCGGTGTGGGCGCACGGGCTCGACTATCCCGATGAGCCGAAGGTTGCCGACGAAGCCGGCAAGCTGGCTGCCGAGTTCATTGACGCCAACTTTCACAGCGCGGCCAGCATCTCCTTTGCCTCACATAGTTTGGGGGCGCGCGTGGTGCTGGAGACCATCTCCCAGATGAGCCCGCCGGTCCGCCGCGTGATCCTGATGGCTCCGGCAATCGACGACAACTGCCTGACGACTGAGTTCCAGGCAGTGGCGGCCAAGGTCGGCGCCATCTCTGTTCTGGCCTCAAACAAAGATACTGTGCTGTCGGAGGCCTTTCCGCTGGGCAATTTCATTGCCGGCATCCTTGCCGCGGGCCATCCGTGGTGGCACGCGGCGCTGGGCCATTGCGGCCCCGCAAAACCGTGGCCGGCGAACTTTCAGGCTCCCTTCGAGTTTCCAGATCTCTGGGATTTCAAACACGGCAACTACCTGCAAATCGATCATCCTGAACCTGCATTGCTGCCGCTCCCCGTCGATGTGCCGCCTCAGGATACGCCGCCGCCCCCAGGCAATGGCTGGCAAGAGGCCTTTTCGTCGGCTTTTGCTTCCACGCGCTTCCAGTAAAGATATCCTCAGGCAGGTCAGAAAAATTTATCGCTTTTTCTTCGCTTTTTCTCTTCCATTGTTGTATGCTGGTTTCGCAACTTGGGAGGTTGCACTATGGACTTTCAACAAGAACTGATTGCAGAATATGACCGCGAAGCCGCCAGCACTCGCAAGATGCTTGCGGCCATCCCGGCCGATGTTGACTTCACTTACAAACCCCACCCCAAATCCATGAGCCTTGGCCACTTAGCAGGACACATCTCAGACACCGCTGGGGAATGGGCGATTTCTGCACTTACCACTGACAAGCTGGAGTTTCCCCCTGATCACAAGTGGGACCCCTACATCCCCGCGTCGACGGAGGCGTTGCTCAAGCAGTTTGACGGGCAGGTTGCCCAAGCCAAGGCGGAATTGGCCAAATTTGCCCAAGAGAAGTGGGATGATAACTGGAAGTTTGTGGCTGGCGGCACGGCCTGGATCGATGAATCAAAGTACAAGGTTTGGCGAACCTGGGTGCTTAATCACCTGATTCATCACCGCGCCCAGTTGGGCGTCTACCTGCGTCTGCTGGACAAGCCGATCCCCGGCACGTACGGTCCGTCGGCGGACGAGACGTAGATCAGAGATCAGGGGTCAGGGATCATTACAGCAGATTGGCATTCATTCTGCCGTCGGAAAAATGCAGCAAGCGGATTGACAAACTCATATCCATCGCGATACTCCTAATGACCCCTGACCCCTGACCGACTATTCTGGTTCCATGGCAATCTCACTTCCGAAGATCTACCCCATTCTCGATGCCTCGTTTATCCCCGCCACGTGCCGTGCGGAGTTTCTGTGGCGGCTGGGCGGTGAGCTGGCTGCGGCGGGCGTGACGCTGCTTGAGTACCGCAATAAAACAGGCCGTGACACCGAGTTGCTGGCGGACGCGGAGATTCTGCGGGCTGTGCTACCTGCCGGACAGGTGAAGTTAATTCTCGATGATCGAGCCGATCTGGTTGAACGGACTAGCTTTGATGGCGCGCATGTGGATACGGGCGACTTGTCGCCTGCAGAGGCTCGCCGCCTGCTGGGGCCGGAGCGCATCATCGGTACTTTTGGTGGAGGCGTCGCGGGAATGCTACCCGGTATTCTGGAATCTCCGGCGGATTACTTCTCGATCGGGCCTGTTTTTGCGACGCGTACCAAGCAGACCAGCTCGCCGCTGATCGGAATGGACGGCATTCGACAGCTGCGCGCGGAGGCGGGCGCTGCTCCGGCGCTGGTGGCGATAGGCGGCATTACGCTGGCCACGGCGGCGGAGGCGCTCTGCCGGAGCTACGGTGGTGGCCATTGCCGGGGCGCTCTTCAGAGAGCCTGATCCGGCGGCCGAGTTTCGCAGGTGGATGGCGGAGTTGGGTTAAGCAACACCCGATCAGGTTCAAAGTTTCACACCATTGCTCCAGAAAGAAACCGCAAGGATGGGGCACGGAGCATAGGCGTGGCTCCCAGCAAAAGTGTTCTAAATTGATACAAAGTGTGCTGAATCTATGCACTTTGAGAATATGAAAGACTTTTACGTCCAAATCCGTTAAAACATTCTTTAAGTGAAGACCTTAAGACCCACTTCCATTCCTGATCCCGAAGCTCCAGCCTACACTCCCCGGCTGGTGCAAAGCCTTGGCTTGTTCAGTTCTACCGCGCTGGTGATCGGCTCGATGATCGGCTCCGGCATTTACATTGTCGGTGCGGAGATTGCCCGCGGCACCAGTTCCCCGGCGCTTTTTCTGGGCGCGTGGGTGGTGACGGCGATCCTGACGATGATCGGCGCGCTCAGCTACGGCGAACTGGCGGCTATGATGCCGCGAGCAGGCGGCCAGTACGTCTACCTGCGCGATTCGCTGGGGCCGCTGTGGGGCTTTCTCTACGGATGGACGCTCTTTCTGGTGATTCAGACCGGAACCATCGCCGCCGTCGCGGTGGCATTCGGCAAGTTTCTCGGCGTCTTCTTTCCCTCGGTCTCGACGACCCATTGGCTGTGGCACATCGCCCATGTGCCCGCGCTCCCGGTGGGGCCTATGGTACTGGGCAATATGGAGATCGGCGTCAACACGGCCAATCTGACCGGAATCGCTGTCGTCTTGTTCCTGGCCATCCTCAACATCTTCGGTGTCAAGCTGGGCGCTCTGGTCCAGAACGTCTTCACTACGGCCAAGGCGCTGAGCCTGGCGGCACTGATTCTGCTGGCCTTCACGGTGGGACGCAACGCCGCGGCGCTTGCTGCGAACTTTGGCGCGGGCTGGAGCGAGTTCTGGCGGAATGCCGGCTGGAGTTCGCTGCACCCCGTGCAAGTGGGCGTCGGCGGGCCAACGGTGCTGGTGAATCTGCTGGTGATTCTGGCTGTGGTGCAGGTGGGCTCACTGTTCTCGGCGGACGCCTGGAACAACATCACCTTTACGGCCGGCGAGGTGAAGAATCCTAAGCGCAACATTCCACTCTCGCTCGTTCTTGGCACGGGATTTGTGCTGACGGTGTACTTTCTCGTCTCACTTGGATACCTGCTGGTCTTGCCGATGCATGGCGACCTGAATGGAGCGACGGTGATGGCGCGCGGCATTCAGCACGCGACCGAGGATCGCGTGGCAACAGCTGTACTGGAGCATATCTTTCCCGTCGGCGGGGCTTACCTGATGGCCGCGGCGATTCTGATCTCGACCTTCGGCTGCGCCAAAGGAATGTCGCTGGACGGGGCGCGCGTCTACTATGCGATGAGTCGCGACGGCCTTTTCTTCAAGTCCGTCGGCAAGCTGCATCCGCGCTACAAGACGCCCGCCGTGGGCTTGCTGGTGCAGGCCGCATGGGCCATCGTGCTGTGCGTCTCCGGCTCCTACGGCCAGTTGCTGGACTTCATCATCTTCGCGGTGCTGGTCTTTTACATTCTCACCATCGTGGGGCTGTTTGTGCTGCGCTTCAAGAAGCCGGATGCTCCGCGGCCTTACAAGGCCTGGGGCTACCCGGTACTGCCCGCGCTCTACATCGTGATGGCCGGGTGGATCTGTGTCGTATTATTGCGATACAAGCCCCAGTACACGTGGCCGGGCTTGGTCCTGGTTTTGCTCGGCATTCCGGTCTATCTCTTCTGGTCGCGGCAGCGTTCCGCTATCCCACCCTTCGCAGAAAGTGCGAAGGATGGGGCACCCAGTGTTTTGTAACCGTGAAAGTTTCTACGTTTCAAAGCCCGGTGGAGGGAATCCAAGATTCATGTCCAGACTGCTGCGAATCAAACCGATGTCGATGCTCAAGCATGAGGCCGGTGAAGTAGGCACGCACACGCTCAAGCGCTCCCTGGGCGCGCTGAACCTGATCACTCTGGGCATTGGCGCCATCATCGGGGCGGGCATCTTTGTGCTTACCGGTCAGGCGGCGGCCTTGCACGCTGGGCCGGCAGTCTCGCTTAGCTTTGTGCTGGCGGGCGTCACCTGTGCCTTCGCCGGCCTCTGCTATGCCGAATTTGCCTCCATCATTCCCATTGCAGGCTCGGCTTACACTTACGGGTACGCCACTCTAGGCGAGTTTGTGGCCTGGATCATCGGCTGGGATCTGGGACTGGAGTACGGCTTTGGCGCGGCCACGGTGGCTGCCGGCTGGTCGGGCTACTTCAACAGCCTGCTACAGCAATTGGGCATCTACTTTCCCCCTCGACTGACAGCCACTCCCGGAACGGTTCTGGTCTTCTTTCATGAGCGGTGGCTGCCGCTGACCTCGCTGCCGCCGGACGCCGACACAGCCGGGCTGCCGCACGTGACGGCACTCTTCAATTTGCTGGCCATTCTGGCGATTCTCGCCGTCACCACTGTGCTGGTGATCGGCATCAAGGAGTCGGCCAACCTGAATACTACGATTGTCTTCGTCAAGTTGAGCGTAGTGGGTATTTTTATTGTTCTGGGCGGGTGGTTCCTCTTTCAGCACCCGGCGCTGGCCTCGGCTAACTGGCATCCTTTCATTCCGCCATCAGACGGGCACGGCAATTTTGGCTGGCACGGGATTGCCACCGGCGCGGCTTCGATCTTCTTTGCATATATCGGCTTTGACGCTGTCTCCACCGCGGCCCAGGAGGCCAAAAATCCGCAAAAAGATATGCCGCTCGGCATCCTCGGCTCGCTGGTCATCTGCACCATCCTCTACATCGTGGTTTCCACCATCCTTACCGGCCTGGTGAACTACCATTCGTTGAATGTTGCCGACCCGGTGGCGCTGGGCATCGATGCGACCGGCGTCAGTTGGGGATCGCTGCTCGTGAAGATCGGCGCGGTCTTCGGCCTGGGAACCGTCATGCTGGTCATGTTGCTGGGCCAGTCGCGCGTCTTCTTCTCGATGTCCAGAGACGGCCTGTTGCCCAGATGGGCCTCGGCGATTCATCCCAAGTTCCGCACCCCGTGGATTTCAACGATTACGGTGGGCGCGGTGGTGGCAATCTTGCCTGCGTTTCTCTCCGTTGGCCGGCTCGCTGAACTGGTGAATATCGGCACACTGCTGGCCTTCACGATCGTCTGCGCAGGTGTGTGGGTTCTGCGCGTGCGCCATCCTGACCTGCACCGGCCGTTCAAAACGCCATTCGTGCCTCTGGTGCCCATTTTGGGGATCATCACGGCCGTCTACCTGATGTGCAACCTGCCGCGTATCACCTGGATGGTCATGATCGGCTGGCTGCTGGTAGGATTGGTGATCTACTTCAGCTACTCGATCCGGCACAGCAAGGTGCAAAAGCTGCCCACGGCGCAAGAGGGCGACTGAGTTAGCGAAGACAAGCATATGCTCATCGAGGAAAACAAGCCGCTTGCGCCTTTTACCACCTTCGGCATCGGCGGACCGGCGCGCTGGTTTGTCGAGGCCGCGAGCGAAGAGGAGATTGCCGAGGCCGCCGCCTGGGCCGAGGAACATGCCGCAAAGCTCTTTGTGCTGGGCGGAGGCAGCAATCTGCTGGTCGCAGACGCCGGATTCCATGGCCTGGTGCTGCGCGTAGTCTTGCGCGGGATTTCGGTTGCGGATGCGACGGACCTATCTGGCGAAAGAATTTATCAAGCCGCCGCCGGCGAAGACTGGGACTACTTCGTAGCGTTCTCGACACAAACTGAATGCGCAGGAATAGAGTGCCTTGCAGGAATTCCCGGCAGAGTAGGCGGAACTCCGGTGCAGAATGTCGGCGCTTATGGGCAGGAGGTCGCTTCGGTAATTGAGCGAGTGCGGGCCTTCGACCTTCAATCGCACAGCTTCGTCGAGTTTGCCGCGGCCGAGTGCGGATTTGGCTATCGCCGCAGCCGCTTTAATTCGGAGGATCGCGGGCTATTCATCGTCACCCGCGTGGACTACCGGCTCACTCCCGGCGGCGCGCCCACCGTGCGCTACGCCGACCTGCAACGGGCGCTGGCCGAGCACGGAGCCGAGAGCGGCGAGCCGAGCCTTGCCGACGTTGCGGCCGTTGTTCGCCGCGTTCGCCAGGCCAAGGGAATGTTGCTGGTTGACGGCGACCCGGATTGCCGCAGCGCGGGCAGCTTCTTCAAAAATCCGGTGGTGAGCGAGGAGCAACTGCGGCAGATTGCGGCGGTGAGCGCAAAGGAACCGCCGCGCTTTCCCGCTGGGCCTGACCCCGAAAATCTGGGCAGGATCAAGGTTCCCGCCGCATGGCTGATTGAGCAGGCTGGATTCTCCAAAGGCTACACGCTGGGCGCTGCCGCCATCTCCTCGCGGCATACGCTGGCGCTGGTCAATCTTGGCGGAGCGAAAGCGGCGGACATTCTGGCGCTCGCCGGAGAAATCACTGCTGCTGTCGAAGAGCGCTTTGGAATTCGGCTGGAGATGGAGCCGGTGATGGTTGGGTTCTGACCACCCGTTGCGGGGCAGACCGCCTACGGCGTAACAACGAGGCGAGACACACGCTTCCCCACCCTTCGCTAGAAAGAAGCGAAGGATGTGGCACCCGGCGTAGTTCCGGGGTAGAGCAATTGGAGAACCGCCTTAGTGGTCGTGGTGATTGGCTGCGCGAGCCGCCAGCTTGATCTCCTCGCGAGCCTGTATGAGCAGCTCCTTGGCGTGAGCCGCATGGCCATCCATGTCGTACTCGTTAGCACGCTGTGCGTCCGAGACTCTGCCGATGGCCTGGTCGATGAGAGCCTGCGCGGCGGCCAGGTTCGGATGCCGTTCCATGTTCTGGGCGAAGACGATGGTTGTAGCAGCCAGTCCGAGGACTAGCGCGCAGCTGAGAAGAACGTTGCGAAGTTTCATGGGGTTTCCTCCGAGAAAAACCCTATCAGATTCAGCCTATATTTGTGAATAAAACTGAATGAAGAAATGCAAAGCGCTCAGAGACGCCATCTCCTCACGGCACACGCTGGCGCTGGTCAACCTTGGAGCAGCGAGTGCGGCGGAGGTCCTGGCGCTTGCCGGAGAAATCACCGCCGCTGTCGAAGAGCGATTTGGTCTTCGTCCGGAGATGGAGCCAGTTATGGTAGAGTTTTGACCACCTGCGTTGGGGCCAGCGGCTCGCTTTCCGCTCGCTTGAGGTTCATGCTCTCCCACTCTTGACAAAAATGCGCGAAGGATCGGACGCCCACGCAAGGCGAGAGAGAATATGTGCTGAAAATCGATGATTTTGAAGCAAAAAGAGGCCAAAAACGCCTGAAAAAGGGCGCAATTCGCACTTTCTGTTTACCGATTCGATACTTGGTAATAAATACATCCTATTGATTCAGTGGAAGTTACTTGCACTGGAAGGGCCACAATAACGATTTCCACAGGGTGGGGGGGTGGGGGTAGGGGGGTCCGGACCGGGCACATCCCTGGCATATTGAGCTCGAAAACGACCTGGACGAGGCTTGGCATAGAGACATTCTCCGCTCCCGGAACTTAATGATCTGCAAAAGGCAATGCGCGGGGGCCTTCGAGGTTCCTTCTTTCCCAAATTCTCTCTTCCACATCAAGCATTTTCGGCGGGGAAAGATTGGATTTTCCAGGTGTGGGCTGTTGTCTGTATATTGACTGGAAGCCGAAAAGCATGATGGAAGGCGTCGGCTAATTCGTTTTCAGATCGGCATGGCCACAAAATGCTCAAACTTAGAAAGTTCTTGTGTGGATGTTTCGGATATATCGCTGCGATTTATCTTTTTGCTGCCTTCTTCACCCTTCAGTCATTGTTTCACCCGCATTCTACATACCACTCCGTGCCACTCACCCACGACACAACACTCCCTTCTCCTCTTCTTTCGATCATCTTGCTGGCTCTCAGCAACGTTATTCGTGTGATGCCTTTGGTGCTGGGGGCTCTTTACGGAGTTGCGTGGTGGACTGTCAAGCAGGGAAAAGCTTCCGGAAGAGGATGGGCGATTGCTGCGAGCCTGGTCATGGTCCTGCAAACCATTCCGTTTTTCATTGTACTGTTTGTGTTATGGACTCGTTTTCCGCTCAGTCACATGAATGGACTCATCATCCTGTGTACATCCATGTTGGCTATCGGAATAGCCGGTCTGGTGGCATTCGCGCGGCGCAATGCGATGGCGCAGCCTGTGATCGCTGCCAAGCCCCCTCGGATTGCCGGCGATGGAACCAGCCACCTGCTAGACGGGCTCGCATGGCTGCTTGGAATCGCCGGATACTTTGCCGCAATGTTCTGTTGGCGTCGCTGGGGAGCGGCGCAACATCTGCCGAGGCCGTATGTTGGATTGCTTCAGCTCGTGGTTATTATTCTGATTATTACTGCCGTGCATGAGCTTGGCCACGCAGCCACAGGCCTGGCTTTCGGGATGAGACTTCGCGCGTTTATTATTGGGCCGTTTCAGTGGCATATCAGGGACGGCCGATGGAAGTTTCAATTCATCCTTGCAAAGTCATTTTCGGCAGGCGGAGCAACAGCTTTGGTGCCGACCAATCCACATCAAAGCCTCGGAAGCCAGATCTGCATGATCGCAGCCGGCCCAACGGTGAATCTGCTGACTGGCTTGATTGCACTATACGCTGCGCTTGCAGCTAAAGGACAGCCCTATGAGACCTACTGGGGATTCTTTGCCTATTTTTCCACGATCAGTCTGTTGGTCTTCGCGTCCAACCTGATTCCCATGCAATCGGAAGCCTCCTACTCCGACGGAGGAAGAATCTATCAGCTTCTCAATGGCGGTCCGCTGGCCGATCTTTACCGAGTTATGAACCTTGTTGGTTCAACACTCGTGACACCGTTGCGGCCTCGGGACTATGACATAAACGCAATACAACGCGCGGAGATCTCCTTCACTCAAGGGATGCAAGCGCTCCTGCTGCGATTGTTCGCTTCGTCGTACTTTTTGGATCACCGCATGATTCCTCAAGCGGCACAGGCAGTCGCTGAAGCCGAACGAATCCAGCAGGAATCGGCCTTGGATCTCCCCGCTGAATTGTGCATGGCCTTTGTCTTTCGAACCGCTTTTCTGCGTCGCGACGCCGCCGACGCACGCCGGTGGTGGGAGCGCATGGAAGCCAAGAAACCCACGCACTTTGGAGTGGATTACTGGCTGGCGCAGAGCGCGCTCTGCTGGATTGAAGGGCGCAAGGAAGAGGCGCGCACGGCGTGGGAAAAGGGGAATCTACTGGCTCAGAAGCTACCGGCAGCAGGAGACTACGAGTTCGATCGGTATCGCTGCGCCTTGCTGCATGATTGCATTGAGAAGGAAGAGATAAACGCAGTGAGTTAGCTTCACTGCGTGGAAATGGCCGGTTGGCGAGATTGGGAAGATGCTATCCCACCCTCGCCGCAAAATTGCAAGACGCTGCTCCTTCGACTCGCTACGCTCGCTCAGGATGACAGCGGCGAGGGTGGGACACCCATGATCCTTTACTTTTCAGGGAATTGCGCGATGCGTGGCGCGGCAAAAAGCGGCGTCTGCTGGTAACCTATCAGCAGACATGAGCGAGAATTTGCATCAGTTGCGTTGTTTTGGATGCGGGGCGCGAGTCTCCGGCGCGGAGGCGCGGCCGGACTTCCGTTGCGCCGATTGCGGCGACCTGTTTGAAGTGGAGTACCCCGGCTGGAACCAGCGCAAGGGGCCGGACCGTCCCAACCCCGGCGCGCTCAAGTGGCTATGGCGGGAGCGGCGCTGCTCGTCGGAGGGGCTGGACCACTCCGGCGTCTGGAGGTTCCGCGAGCTGCTGCCGATTCTGGAGAGCTTTGGCGATGCGGTGACGCTGCGCGAGGGCAATACGCCGCTCTATCACCTGCCGCGTGCGGCCATGAGGCTGGGGATCGACCAGCTCTTCGCCAAGCACCAGGGGATGAATCCGACCGGCTCCTTCAAGGACACAGGCATGACCGCGGCGATGAGCGTGGCCAAGGAGAGGGGCTTCGAGTGGGTGGCCTGCGCGTCCACTGGAAACACCTCGGCCTCGATGGCCGCATATGCTGCACGCGCCGGGTTGAAGAGCCTGGTGCTGATTCCCGACGGCAAGATCGCCTGGGGCAAGCTCTCGCAGGCGATGGACTACGGCGCGGTGACCTGCCAGTTGAAGGCCGACTTCGACGGCTGCCTGACGCTGCTGACGCAGATTGTGAACGAAGCGCCGATCTACCTGCTGAATTCGGTCAATCCTTACCGGCTGGAGGGGCAGAAGACGCCGGCCTTCGAGATTGCCGAGGCCTTCGACTGGAATGTGCCCGACCACCTGATTGTGCCGGGCGGCAATCTGGGCAACTCTTCGGCGCTGGGCAAGGGCTTTCGCGAGATGCACGAACTCGGCCTAGTGGCGCGGATGCCGAAGATTTCCGTGATTCAGGCCGCGGGGGCGAATCCGCTGGTGCGCAGCCTGGCCGAGAATGGCGGCAAATCGCTGGAACCTGTGGAAGCGCACACCCGGGCCACGGCGATTCGCATCGGCAACCCGGCCTCGTGGCGCAAGGCGGCGCGGGCGATTCAGGAGACGGGCGGCTGGTGCCTGGATGTGACCGAAGCCGAGATCGCCATCGCCAAGGCCGAGATCGGCGCAGAGGGGTTGGGTTGCGAACCGGCCTCCGCAGTGACGCTGGCGGGACTGAAGAAGCTACGCGCCGATGGCAAGATCGCATCGAGCGAGACGGTGGTTCTGGTGCTAACCGGGCACACACTCAAGGATGCCGACTATACTATCGACTTCCATCGCGGAACGTTGTTGACCGCGGACGAAAGCGCGGGCCGGGAGGCGGAGATCGCCGGCTTGGAACGTAATGCACAGGTGGTAGAGGCTACGCCGGCCGCGGTGCTGGCCGCGCTGAAGGGCAGAGCGGGATGAGCGAGGGAAGGCAAGAGAATCCTGGAACGGTCCGGCTGCGTTTGCCGGCCTCCTCGGCCAATCTCGGCTCTGGCTTCGACGCCGCGGCCGTAGCGCTTGACTTCTATCTCGACATCGAGGCCTCGCCAGCCGCCGAGTTCTCGATTGAGGCTACGGGCTGCAACCGGGAGCACATTGCACGGCTTGAGAACAATCTCATTTTGGAGATTTACAAGGGGCTGCTGGAGTCGAACGGCCAGCCGGTGATTCCGTTGGCGATTCGCATGAGCAATGAGATTCCACTGGGGATGGGCTGCGGCTCGTCGGCGGCGGGACGGCTGGCGGCGATTGCTTTGGCGGTGCATTTTGGCCGTCTGGGCTGGAGTTCGGAGCGGATTCTCGAAGAGGCATCGGCGCTCGAAGGCCATCCTGATAACGCGTCGGCCTGCTGGCTGGGCGGGTTTGTGGCCGCCGCCTGCGAGGGTAATTGTGAAGAAAAGCGCATCCACGTGGCCCGCGTCGCGCCGCCGGCCGAGTGGCGGGCCATTGTGGTACTCCCCCCCGAGCCGTTGGCGACCAGCAAGGCGCGCGCCATGCTGCCTGACTGCTACACACGCGCCGACGTGGTGGCCAACATTCAGTCAGCAGCGCTGCTGGGGCTGGCCTTTGCTCAGGCGCGCGGCGACCTTCTGCGCATCGCCATGCAGGACCGCATTCACCAGCCCTATCGCGCGCTCTTCTGCCCCTTACTGCCGCGGCTGTTGCCGCTGGCCGGAAAACACGGCATTCTGGGAGCGGCATTGAGCGGCGCCGGTCCCTCGGTCCTGGTTATTGTTGGCAGCGCGGAGAGCGTACCCGAAGCCTCGGCTGCCATCCGTGCGGCGCTGGAAGGCGTGACGGAGCCCGAACTCAAACTCTGCCGGTTTGAGCTGGCAGGAGCAAACCAGGCCTTTGAGGCAACAGGCCCGCTCTAAGCCTTGTACCGAGCGCCATCCTTACGATAGGTACAGTACTTTTTGTGCTTTTCCCTGTGGAAATGTTACCTTTTTGCAATGCAATCCACGATAGGTATATTACTTTTTTTGAATTACTCAAGATTGCTTGCTATTCGGCCGAAAAACTCCTACATTCTCACCGTGGGCAGTTCTGGGGGAGGGCTGCTCTAGCGCCCGTGATCCCATTGGGATCCGGGCGCTTTTAATTGTGGGTGAAAAAATACAGAACATTTTTTACAAAAACTTTCAGAGAATTCCTGCCTTGTTTCAGTCTGAGCGGCTCCGTTTTCTGCCGAGATCAAGGAGCGGTTTGCGACTTTCCCTCCTGCTGACGCATCCCATGAAGGCCCGGTAACCGCGTACACTGGATGCAGGCGGTTGCCGTAAATGCAAGGAGGATCATGTCTGGAGCAGGAGTTCTGGAAGTCAATGATGCAACGTTCGACCAGGAGGTGCTCAAAAGCGAGCTTCCGGTGCTAGTGGATTTCTGGGCCGTATGGTGCGGCCCCTGCAAGGCGATCGCGCCGATCATCGATGCGGTAGCGGCCAAATACGCTGGCAAACTGAAGATGGCCAAGGTGAATGTGGACGAGAATGGCGCTACGCCCTCGCGCTTCGGCATTCGTGGCATTCCGGCTTTATTGTTATTCAAGGGCGGCAAGGTGGCCGATCAGATCGTCGGCTTTGTTCCTCAGAACGTAATTGAAGAGAAGATCAATAGGCTGCTGGGGTAATCGAACTCCGCAGCGTGAACCACAATATGCAAAAGAGCTCGGCAGAATTGCCGGGCTCTTTTACTTTCATAGGCCCGACTGGGCTCTTGACTCAAGGCCGAGCCGCTTCCGGCAATCCTCCAGAATAGCTTCAGTGCGCGTTGCACCCACCCGGCTGACTCCTAACGCGCGAACCTTGAGGAGGGTGTCGAGATCGCGTATGCCGCCGGCCGCTTTCACCTGCACGCGTGCCGGGGAATGCTTGCGCATCAGCTCCAGATCGGAAAGAGTTGCGCCGCTGGGCGCGTACCCGGTCGAGGTCTTCACCCAGTCAACGCCAATCTCTCCGCAAATCTCGCACAGGCGAATCTTCGCGGCATCGTCCAGGTAGGCATTCTCAAAGATGATCTTGATCTTTGCCCCGCCGTCGTGGACGAGCTGCGTGATAGCAAGCAGTTCGTCCCGAATATATTGCCAGTCCCCGCTGCGGGCCTTGCTGATGTTGATTACCGCATCCAGTTCCCTGCCCCCATCTTGCAATGCCTGGCGGGCTTCAGCGATCTTGATGGCGGTTGTGTGTCCACCATGGGGAAAGCCGATGGTGGTGCTGGGAATGACCGTGGACCCGGCCAGCAGATCAGCGCACCGGGCCAGGTAGTAGGGCAGAATACAGACGCTCGCCACTTCGTATCGAATCGCCAGCGCACAGCCCGCTTCCAGTTCCGGCGCAGTCAGGGATGGGTTGAGCAGCGAGTGATCGATCATCTTGGCGATCGATTCGTAATCATAAGAAATGGTCATTCTTACCTGTACTTGCGCAGCACGCCCAGCACACGGCCCTGAATGGCCACCTGCGTAGCATTGACGATGATGGGGCCCATCTCGATGTTGGAAGGTTGGAGCCGAACCAGGGAGCCTTCGGCATAAAAGCGCTTGAGCGTGGTCTCGGAGCCGTGCAGCAACGCTACGACGATCTCGCCCTGGCGCGCCGTGCGGGTGCGCTCCACCAGCACATAATCGCCGCTGATGATGTGTTCGTCGCGCATGGAGTCGCCACGCACTTCGAGAGCGAAGACGTCGCGGTTGCCCACCACGTCGTGCAGCGAGACGCTCTCCTCATTCTCCATTGCCTCCACCGGCATGCCGGCGGCGATGCGCCCCATCAAAGACAGACGGTCGCTGGAACGGGTACGAGTGCCCGGCGGCAGCACATCGATGGAGCGGCTGCGGTTATGCACGCGGTCCAGCAACCCCTTCTTTTCGAGGTTGGTGATGTGCTTATGCACGGTGGCCAGGCTCTTGAGGCCCATGCCGCGCGCAATCTCTTCAAAGGACGGGGAGTAGCCGTTGCGCGACACAAAGGTCTCCAGGAAGTCGAGAATTTCTTTTTGCCTTCGGGTGACAGCCATGGAGGCATTATAGCGAATAAACGGCGAACTGCAACAGTTTTTTTATCTTTATCTCTTGCCCGGCAAATTGTTCCTCCGCGCGAGCCGGTCCAGGGTTGATGTGACTCACCCGTTCCGCCAAAATACGGCGTAGCGGGCGCCCAGATTCCCCGGAATGACGATCGGGAATGGTGAGTGTATGCAAAGTTTGGGTTAATGATGAGCCACTGATTATTAAAGGGGTGTATCCGCGCATCGATCTCACGCGCGGTGGCCCGCACGCGAGGGAAGATGATTTCGCTCAACGAATAGCTTGAGCAAACATAATCCGATGACCAGCCGCACACGGAGCCCCTCGGGCATGATCCGCGGATGACGACACGGCTGATCTACTGGATGTTGCGTTCATGATTGCTAATTCTTTTATATTCAACCGGTTGCTAAAACACGCGGCTATCGGGCCAGCCACCAGAAAGAATCCGGCTTTACCGGAGGATATTTCTTTTGCATTCGCCATTTTGGGAACTCCTTAAGCGCCTGTGCCGATCCTGGAATCGCATGTCCTTCTTTCTTCACTTCACCTATTGAGTTCCGTCCCCCTACGCGGGAAGGTTAAATGGAACCGTCCGTTAACGCACGCTAAGCCGGGCGGTTAGAGAATGTGGAGTTGGCAGGCGTCGCGAGTTGAGGGCGTTGCCGAGCAAAAAGGACTGCCATGAGATTACTGATCGCCGAAGATGACCGGGCGCTGGGATTATTTCTGAGCCGCGGTTTAGAGGCTGATGGGCACCGAGTCCGCATTGCCTACGATGGGGCCGCCGCGGTGGAGGCATTTCGCCAGGAGTTGCCTGACCTGACCATTCTCGATCTGAATATGCCGATCAAGGACGGAGAGCAGGTGCTGGAAGAGGTGCGCGCGATGGACTCGGATCTGCCGGTGCTGGTTCTGACCGCCCGTCAGGAGGTGGACACGCGCGTCCGCTGTCTGAACCGCGGGGCTGACGACCTGATGATCAAGCCCTTCAGCCTGCATGAACTGCGGGCCCGCTGCCGGGCGTTGTTGCGGCGCAAGCGCGAGGCGCGCCTTCTGCTGCGCGCAGGGGATCTGGAACTGGACCGGCTGGACCACACCGCGCGGCGGGCGGGGCAGTCGATTCTGCTGACCAATAAGGAGTTTGCTCTTCTTGAGCACCTGATGCTCAATCGCGGGCAGTGCGTCTCGCGAGTGGAGTTGCTGGACTCGGTCTGGAATCTGGAGCCGGCGCAGACCACCAATATCGTGGACGTCTACGTCAACTATCTGCGGCGCAAGCTCAAGGATCCTCCCCCTGGGCAACTGATCCGCACGGTGCGCGGGCAGGGCTACATGGTGCCGCCGGAGAACGACCTTGTGCTTTCCGTCTTGCCCGCGCTCTCCGTGCCCGCCATTCTGCCCGTTGTGGTGCTTCCGGCGATAGCTGCTTCGATTCTTGAAGCGCACTAATTCCTTAGCTCAGTCCAACCCAGTTGACGTTCAGGAGAATCCTCATGGCAAGCACAGTTCCCTTTTCTTCCCTACCACTGGCCAACCGCATCCGCCCGCGTACCGCGTTGGTGGCCAGTGCCGACCGCAGCTTCCGTCAGCGGCTCTCAGATACTCTTACCGGCTTGCGCTGGCAGGTTCGGGAGGCCGAAGGCGGTGCCCAGGCCTGGGCGGAGGCTGAGTCGTCCCTGCCTGAGGCGGTCATCGTCGACTCCTGGCTGCCCGATCTCGACCTGGCCGAATTTCTCATGGACTTCCGCAGCAAATTCCCCGATGTGGATTTGGTGACCGCCAGCGGTTCGATCACGCAGGAGAGTCCTCGCGGACCCTACCGCCAGGAGCTGTTGTATGCGCTCAGGCGCACACAAGACAACGACACGGCTATCTGGAACGCGGCGCCCGCGCTCAACAAAACGAAGCCGCCGCTCGATACGATGAATGGCCCTGTGTGGCCGATTCCATCCCTTCCGTCTTTAGCCCGGCAGGCATATCCGTCGCAGAGCGTCTCCTCAACCGCCATCCACCCCCCTCCCAGCTTCAGTCAAAGGATGCCCGCCGCCGCTGGACAGCCAGTGCCCACTACCGAGCCGGCCTCCAGCGAGAGTCTGCCGGAGCTGATTGGCCACGCTCCGTGCATGCTTGAAGTCAGCCGCCGTATCCGCTTGGTAGCTCCGCATTCGACCCCGGTACTGATCGAAGGGCCGACCGGTTCCGGCAAAGAACTGGTAGCCGAGGCCTTGCACCGCCTGTCAACCCGCAGCCATAAATCCTTTGTTACCATCAACTGCGCGGCAATTCCTGAAGCGCTTCTTGAAGCTGAACTCTTCGGCCATACGCGCGGAGCTTTCACCGGCGCGGTGCAGGGGCGCGTGGGAAGAATTGAGGCCGCCGACGGAGGCACGCTTTTTCTGGATGAGATAGGCGAGTTGCCTTTGGGGCTGCAATCCAAGCTGTTGCGCTTTGTCGAGTGCGGTGAGTTGCAGCGGGTGGGCGATAACGAAATCGTGAGGGTGGATGTGCGTATCGTGACCTCTACCCACCAGCCACTGGCCAAGCAGACCCAGAGCGGCGCTTTTCGCGCTGACCTCTACTATCGGCTGGCCGTCTTCCTGATCCACACCCCGTCACTGGCCGAGCATGCCGAGGACCTGCCGCTACTGGTCAACCATTTCCTGGCTCAGATGGGCCGCGAAGCGCCGATCAAGCGAATCGAACCGGCGGCTCTGGCCAAACTGGCCGCCCACGACTGGCCGGGCAATGTTCGCGAACTCGAACATGTGCTGGAACGGGGCGCGATTCTGGCTGGCGAAGAGGCCGTGCTGACGACGCGGGAGATCGACTTTGGGCTGACGATCAGCTGAACCACTCGCGCAAGAAGGCGCCGGAAGCGTTCCATGGCGTGTCATCGTGTCCCTATGCGCCATCAAGGCCAATGCCAAGTCGGTGATCACCTTCGACATATCACACAGGAAACAATCAGCATGATCCACAATCGGGAATGGGCGACCCGAAGGTAGCCCCGATGCAGCGAAGAATCCACACATGACTTCCCTACCGCGCAGCCTCGGGCGGCTTAGGGAGCCTCTGCGCAGGTGCGTGATTTTGTAGTGAGGAAGTGATCTGCGATCATTTTTCTCGTT
>JBKQLG010000090.1:0-9257 GCA_052147235.1 Occallatibacter sp. | reverse complement strand
CTATAGCCGTGCGCTCCGACTCCCGTCATCCCTCCGAACTATACGGATAGAGCAGCGGGCGGAAGCGAGGGGCCAGGCTGGCAGGGTGGGTGACCTAATCTAATACGCCGGGATCGGGCGCCATGGTGTCTCGGCACTACTTCGGCGGGGTCGTTTGCGTCCTCGCTCCGGCGTACTTGGGCAGAACATCTAGCGTTGAGTTCGGTTCTGCGCTCTCACGGCGTTCAGGATGGCTTTCGTCTGGGCGATCACTAACGCGGGGTTCTCCGTTTGGATGAAGTGTCCACTGTCAGTGTTGGTGATCTGCTTACCGCCGAGCCTGCGGGCCAGCAGGTATTGGGCTCTGACCCAATTCGGGTGATATTTAGAGGCATCACCGATCCCCAAGAAGTCGATTGGCTTGTCGGAGGTGAGGACGACGGTCGGGACCCTCAGTGCCGTCGGGATGGTGGCGAGGAAGGCGATGCTCGCGGGATAGTCCGGTTGCTCGGCAGTGGGATTCTTGGTTCCGGCGTCGGCGATCGCCCGGATCCATGCATTCCACACATCGGGGGGCAGAACGGTCTGCAGGTATTGCGAGCCCGGGTCGATCAACACAAAGCGAGGGACCGGGGCCACCCTCTGTATGGTAGGGAATGGTCAAAGGGACCGGGACCACCCGCCAACTTTAGTCTTGCGGTCCGCTTCGATTCTCTTTTCCGTAGGCAAGCCAAATTACTGTGTCGAGTTCAGCTAGATTCTTTGCCGGGTGCTCGGGATTGTGAAGCAGGGAGGCTCGCAGGGCCTTCGAAAGGAAGATATAGTAAGACCCCTCGCTTGAATTCCGTGGCGCTCTGTACATCATCGCCTGGAGATATTTCCACACGGGTTTGGCCAACACAGGATAGTAGCTCGGAAATCGCAAGCAGAGCATTTCGGAGAGAAAAGCTCCTCGTGTTGGAACCTTCCTCTTGCGCAATTGGTCAATTTCTTCTGAAACCACATAGTCCCGGTCTTCATCTGGCGCGTCGAGAATTCTTATGAAGCTCTGCGACAACAATTGGAAGTTACTGTGCTTACCTTTTATTTCAAACCCAAACCCCTGCATGCGATCACCAACTTTTTCGCTCCAGTAGCGAGGTAATTCCTCGTAAAACGTACCTGAGGTTATTCGCCCGTTAGCACACCGACGAAATAGACTCTCCAATTTGATTCTTTGCTGTTCATAGGCTACCAGAGCTTTGCGCCGACGGATTATTAGCTCCTCCATTCTGCGAGGCGTTGGTAGTTTGAATTCGACTACTGGCGCAGAACCTTGCGATCTTTTACCGCGTCTCCTTGCTCCATGCGGTTCTCCTGGAGCCGCTTCGATATAACCCTTAAGCCAGTCTTCCGAGACCACAACGGACTGTCTTTCGATGTCCATGACCCATTTCTTTGCTCGGACATAGTCAGCTTCCGAAAGTTGGCAAAATGCATTTGCCTCGTAGTTTGTCTCGAATGCTGCACGGGTAAGGTTGGAGGATCCGACAAGAGCAAAGCATTCCCCCTTCCTGTCTTTCCAGAAGACCGCCTTCGGATGAAATCCATCAATTCGGTCAGCAACCAGGAACTGGTCCTTTCGGTTAGGGGGCAACCACCGCATTACTTTCTCGCAGGCGGCCCTTCTCGTGATTCCAAAATCGCTGCCGATGATCACGCGGAACCTTCGGCATTCCGGATTCAGATGTAGAGCAGAGTCCCAGTCTGTGAGATAGGCGGTAACTACAAATAGTTCGGTTGAGTCTTTGAAGGCTCTCTCGTAATAACAGGAAAGATTGCCGGCGACGGTGGGCGAGTGAAGCAGGAGATCCATCTTCTTACCATCTAGTCTGAGCGGTTTTGATTGCTCCGATTCTACAGCCGCGGGTGGCCTAGGTCTCGACTTTTAGACATGGGAATCCATCAACCTCAGCATATTACGCCGTAGCCGCGTTCGCTACCGATTGTAAACCTCTAGCTTCAATCTCGAATTCGCGGATTTTGTATTTTTGGATTTTGCCGCTTAGCGTGGCGGGGAATTCGGTGACGAAGCGGACGTGCTCGGGGATTTTGTAGTACGCGATCTGGCCCTGGCAGAACTGCTTGATCTCTTCTTCGGTGGCGTCGATCTCCGGTTTCAGGCCGGGCCTTAGACGCACCCAGGCACAGACGACTTCGCCGAGGCGGGCGTGGGGAATGCCGACGACCTGCGCTTCGCCGACCTTGGGATGGGTATAGAGAAACTCCTCGACCTCGCGGGGATAGATGTTTTCTCCGCCGCGGATGATCACATCCCGGGAACGGCCGGTGATGCGCAAACAGCCGTCCGGGCGCATCACGCCGAGGTCGCCGGTGCGCAGCCAGCCGTCTGACTGGATGACCTCCGCGGTGCCTTCGGGGTCGCCGTCGTAGCCCTTCATCAGCGCGTAGCCGCGAATGCAGAGCTCGCCCTGCTGACCAATGGGCAGTTGCGCGCCGCTCTCCGTGGAGACGATCTGAATCTCGGTCTGGGGCATGGCGCGGCCGACGGTGTTGACGCGGACTTCGATGGTGTCGCCGGCGTCGGACATGGTGACGACGGGCGAGGTCTCGGTCTGTCCATAGGCAATGACCAGTTCGCCGATGTGCATCTCGTTGAGGACGCGCTTCATCAGCTCGATGGGGCAGGGCGCGCCGCTCATCATGCCGGTGCGCAGGCTGGTCAGGTCGAAGGCGGCGAAGTCGGGCAGAGCGAATTCGGCGACGTACATTGCGGGCACGCCGTAGACGCTGGTGGCGCGCTCGTCGTGGACGGCCTTGAGGGTGAGGCGCGGGTCGAAGGTCCAGTTGGGCAGGATGAGGGCCGCGCCGGAGTTGACCGCGGACATGGTGCCGATAACACAGCCGAAGCAGTGGAAGAGCGGCACGGGGACAACGATCTTGTCGATCTCGGTGTAATGGAAGCCCTGGGCGAGGAACTGGCCGTTGTTGACGACGTTGTGATGGGTGAGCAGGACGCCCTTGGGGAGGCCGGTGGTGCCGCTGGTGTACTGAATGTTGGCGATGTCGTCCGGGGCGACGTGATCGGGGAGCCGACCCTCGGCATCGAGCAGGGCGGGCCACTCCGGTGAGTCGAAGTAGATGACGTGCTGGAGTTCATGGTCAAAGCCGTGGCGGGCGCGGCCGAGGATCTCCTCGTAGTCGGCGTGGCGGTCCTTGTGCCAGAGGAAGAGTGCCTTCATGCGCGAGCGTTGCAGGGTGAATTGCAGCTCGTGGGAGCGGTAGGCGGGATTGACGTTGACCAGGGCGGCTCCGGCGCGGGCGGCGCCCATGTGCATCATCACCCACTCGATGCAGTTGGTGGACCAGATGCCTACGCGGTCGCCGCGCCGTATGCCCAGCGACCAGAGGCCGCGGGCGACGCGGTCGGCCTGGGCAGAGAGCTCGGCCCATGTGAGGCGCTTCTGCTGGTGGCAGGAGGCCACGGCGAGGCGGTCGGGATAGCGGCCGGCGGTGCGGTCGAGCAGGCCGCCGATGGTCAGATCGAGGAGCGGGCGGCTGGGACCGCGCGTATAGCTCTGGGTGCAAAGTTTTTCTTCGACAGGCATGGCGTTGTTTTTTGAACTTGAAGGGCAGTGTATACCAACTTACCTGACGATGAAATGTGATCTTGGCCACAAATCACGGGAGGCGGGAGCGCTTTTGCATCTGCCTGTCCGCAGGCCATACAAATCTCACGTGCTATCAGCGGGTCTCCTGGCGTAGAATGGCATCGCCTCCGGAAAACGATTTCCGGCGTCGGGAAAGTTGCCCCGGCGCGGAGACGGCTCCGAAAATCCCATGGCATATCCAGGATGGTTTGAGATGAATCACTTAGTTTGCGCACTTTCCTCGCTCCCCTTGCTGGCGGGTACAGCCCTCGCCGGCCACGCCCAGGCCGTAACCGAGATCGGCGGCCAGCCCATCGTCAAGCTCACCCGCGACGCCGTCAGCACCACCAAGCCGGAGTTCACCAGCATCACCCTTGCTCCCGGCCGCGGCATGGAGATTCTCCAGATCACCGCCAACTTCCCCGGCAAGGGCAGTGTGGATGTGCTGGCCTCGCCCGATCTGGCCGGCGCAAAGAAGATGCTCGACGTGCAGGACACTGACTTCGGCGATCTGGGCTACCGGCTGGGCGCGGCCTTCCTGGCGCCCTACCCCAACCGCATTCGCGGCAAGCTCTCGGCAGACACTATGACGCTGACCACCGAGTGGCAGGGCCACACCATCACTTTGCCGGCCAACAACGGCCGCCAGCCGGGCGGCGACATCCACGCGATGCACGGGCTGATCCTGAAGGCCAAGACCGACGATGTGACGGTGAAGAAGGTCGAGGGCGGCGAGCAGGTCACTGGCGTGATTCATGGCGGGAACTTCAACGGCCACTGGCTCTCGAAGACCGACCTTGTGGTCACCATCACGCTCTCCGCGGACGCCGTGGATGCCTCGATTGTGGCGCACAACGTGGGCAGCGAGGCGGAGCCTTTCGCGCTGGCATGGCATCCCTACTTCAATTTGCCCTCGCACGACCGTACGCAGGCCAGGGTGCAGATTCCCGGCTCGACCACGGCGGAGGTGGACAACTACAAGAACGTCTACCCCACCGGCAAGCTGCTGCCCGTCAAGGGAACTCAGTACGACCTGCAAGCCCCCGGCGGCGTGGCGCTGGGCAAGAACTTCTACGACGACAACTGGAGCCATCTGGATTGGAAGGGCGGCGCTGTAACCGTCGTGATCACAGACCCGGCCGCACACTATGGGGTCAAGATCGAGGGTCTCTCGCCGGAGATCAAGACCATCCAGATGTACGCGCCGCCCATGGCGCACTTTGTCGCCATAGAGCACCAGTATAACTTCGCCGATCCCTTCGGCAAGGAGTGGAACGGGATGAACACCGAGATGGTGACGCTGAAGCCGGGCGAGAGCACCAAGTGGCACGTGCGGTTGCGGGTGTTTGTGCCGTAAAGGCAGTGGACAGTGAACAGTGGACAGTGACACAAAGCAGGCCGGGGTGAAAGCTCCGGCCTGCTTTGCGATTGAGGTTCGCTAATTCACAAACGTCTGCGCGACGCGCTGTGAATTCAGGAAGTAGGGAATCCAGATAACTGCGCCAATGAAGGCACGAATCACATCGGTGATACCAGAAACTCTATCTGCGGATGCTAGCAATGCACTAACCGCTATTTGATCGCCAAGAATAAACAGGAAGTTGGCGGTGAGAAATATGATCATGCACTTTGGGAAGATACGTTTCTTTGAATAGAGGAGAATATTGAGTCCAATCGCTCCGGCCAGGAGGATGATATTCATTATGATTTCAAAGACCAACAGGCCTATGAGACCGGAATGACCGTTGAGCAATAAACCGGACCCGTACCTGCTAAGTGCTGGAATATCCAATCCGAAGAGGTTATAGAACGTTATAAACGGAGTGATTGCCAAGCCAATCGCCGGCAGGATCAACCATCCGCCGATGCCTTCCAGATCCTTCCGGTCATTGAAGGTCTTGAAGATTGGCGCGGTTGCCGGGGCTGCTTCGGCAACGCTGGGGTCTGTTGAAACAGCGGCGCCGCAGTGAGCGCAAAGTATGCTGCCTTCATCAAGCGGCGAAGAACAACGGGCGCAAGAATCGGTCATAGTGAATCCTCTGGGCTTTCGCAGGATGCTATATTGCGGAATCCAGCCTTGTCAAAAGAAGAGTTGCGGCGCTATCAGGAGGCATTACCGGAGTTGTGTAGATGAACTTCTTCCGGCACCCGCTCGCCGCGGATTTTTCTTACCAGCGGCAGATGCAGGAAGCCCAGTTGTATCAGTTCTAGGAAGGATTTTTCCGGATAGCTGTCCTCGCGCCAGAGACGAATCGCGCCCGCCACCGAAAAGCCGAGAACAATGAGCAGCGCCAGCGGCAGCAGGTCAACGAAAAAGAAATGCAACAGCTCCCACAGCCCCCACGGGCCGCCGGTATCGACCACCTGCCCGTAGCGGGTGAGCACCCAATATTCGCTTGATCCGCGGCCCTGGAGCCGGAAATAAAATTTGCCGGCGGCGAGGCGGAGGTGCTTCACGTCGGAGACAATGGCGATCTTGCCGCCGGAGGCTGTCTCCAGATACGGCCTGAGCCCGGCGACGGTGGTCACCGCGCCCTGCCGATTCCACCCGATCTTGTCCATGCGCAGCAGGCAAGGGCAGCTTTCCCTTCCCAGCCGCGGAAGCTGAAACTTGGCCGGAATCAGCAGCAGATAATCCTCTCCCGGCATCGCTTCGTAGTATCCGGCTCCCGCCGCCGGTTTCTGGTCGTCGGAATCCAGTTGCATGGTTTCGCCGGGCATGACAAAGAGATGGGCGACAACCACGTGGCTTTCGTCCTCGATATCCACCACCGGTTGCGGCGCGTCGGAGTGGTTGGTCTCCGGTTCAAGACGAAGCGCCCGGCTTGGCAGGGCACAGGCAAGGGCGAGGAGGACAAGCAGCGAGGTTACAGGCTTCATGGCCAACCGTTTTATCACATTCGGAAGTGGGAGGGCAATCGGAGTCCAATCTGGAATCCCATTCCTTGCGCTTGTTTTGCACCGCCCGGTAAACTCGTGCCCTTCGTTTCCCGTCTACCCTGCATGGGGAAAGCTGTGGGAACTCATTTTCGCTGCCCGTGCTGCGGGTGCAAGACGCTGGACGCGCCTGGCGCGCTTGCTCTTTGCCCGGTCTGCTGGTGGGAGGACGACGGCCAGGAAGACGTGGACGCCGCCGAAGTTCGCCTGACGGTGAACGGCGCTCTCAGCCTGGACGAGGCCCGCACGCATTACGCCCGTTGCGGCGCGGCCCATCCGCGCTTCCTGCCCTACGTCCGCAAACCCCAACTCGCTGAGCAGTAGACTGGGGCCCCCACGGATTCGGGCTCCCGGCGACTCGGGGTGAGGGAAGCGATCTTAGCTCGCTGGGGTGAAGGGGCTGGTCTTCGTCCGTCGGGTGGAGTAGTGCCTTTCACGGTCCCCTTTTACACTGAAACCTGCCCTACCGGTTTGATTCTTCCAGCAAATCCTCTTACCATGAGATGAGGCTGATCCCTGTCCGCACCGAGCTGATAAAGCCCGGTGCGGCAGTCTGCTACCATGGCTGGTGGTTTACGGCTCATAACAGGCTGCTTATCCATCAGTCAGGCAGTTGGTACGGCGCGCACTGCGCATGGAAGGCAAAACGTTGAGCTCTACCGACACAGTCGATCACATTCCCCAACCTGACGCAGCCGAGGGGTCGAACGAAAGCCTCGAACAGGCGCACGACCATGCCGGTCACGATGACGACCATGCCGGTCACGACCATCCGCATGGCCCGATCCTGAACCCGGATTGCACCCGCGAACTGGTACTGGACATTCCCGCAGAAGAGGTCTCCAAGGCCTATCGGACGGTGGTCGGCAATTACCGAAAGTACGCCAAGATTCCCGGCTTCCGCTCGGGCAAGGTGCCGGAGACGGTCATTCGCCGCCGCTTTGCCGACGGAATCCGCAATGACGTGCGTGACGGCCTGCTGCCCGATCGCTTCAACAAGGCGGTCGCAGACCTGGGCGTCAAGCCCGTCGGAGAGCCGCACGTGATGGAGTTAACCGTCGAGGACGGCCAGCCGCTGCACGTGAAGGCAGTTTTCGAGTACATCCCGCAGTTTTCCCTTGAGGGCTATCAGTCGGTTACCGTCGAGAAGCCGCCGGTGGAGATCACCGAGGAGGAGTACAGGCGCGAGATTGAGCAGTTGCGCGAGTCGCGCGCCACCATCGAGCCGGTTGAAGAAGACCGCGCTCTCAAGGACGGCGACTGGGCGCAGATTACTTATAGCGGGCAGATCACGGACGACGCCGAGGCGCCTCCGGTAGCCGGTGAAGATACTTTGGTCGAAGTGGGCGGCAAAGACACGGTGGAGGCCTTCAGCGCCGTTCTGCGTGGCGCCAAGGCTGATCAGGAGCTGAAGGCCGAGGTCATCTACCCGGCGGATTATGCCGAACCCAAGCTGGCCGGCAAGACGGTGGCCTACAACGTCACAGTCAAGGCCATCAAGACACGCACTTTGCCGGAGCTGACCGACGAATTTGCCCAGGAACTGGGCCACTACGAGAATCTGGCGGATCTGGAAGCCCGCGTCCGCGATCACATCGCCAGCCGCAAGCGGCGCAGCGTGGAGAGCGAGACCAAGAACCGGCTCTTCGCCGCGCTTACCGGAAAGTACATCTTTGCTGTTCCCGAATCGCTGGTACAGGAGCAGATTGACACGCGCCTGGAGCGCGGCCTGCGTGCGCTGGCGGCTCAGGGCATGGATACAGAGCAGATGCGCAAGCTGGACTTTGCCCGTCTACGCGCGGCCCAGCGCGATAGCGCCGTGGCCGAAGTGAAGACGAACATTCTGCTGGATCGCATCGCCGCTGAGGAAAACATCACCGTCAGCGACGAGGAATTAGACCGCGAACTGCAACTGGCGGCACTACAGGCCCGCGAACCCATCGAAGCCGTGCGCGCGCGTTTGAAGGCCGACGGCGGGCTGACCAGAATTCGAGAGCAATTGCGGCGCGAGAAGACCGCGTCCGCGCTGTATGAGCGTCTGCCCGTGTAGGGCGGCACAACGAAGCAGGATCGAGAAGAAGGTTTCATGGCATTGGTTCCCATGGTGGTTGAGCAGACGAGCCGGGGCGAGCGCGCCTACGACATCTACTCCCGTCTGCTGCGCGACAACATCATCTTTCTGGGCACGCCCATCGACGACCAGATCGCCAACCTCGTCGTGGCCCAGTTGCTCTTTCTCTCCGGCGAAGACCCGGAGAAGGATGTGCATCTGTACATCAACTCTCCGGGCGGCTCCATTACCGCCGGCCTCGCCATTTATGACACCATGCAGTTCATCAAGAACAAGGTGGAGACCATCTGCATCGGGCAGGCGGCCAGCATGGGAGCGTTTCTGCTGCTGGCCGGGACCAAGGGCAAGCGGTTTGCCCTGCCCAACTCGCGCATTCTCATTCATCAGCCGTCCATGGGCGGCCTCAGCGGCCAAGCCACCGACATCGACATTCATGCGCGCGAAATCCTGCGCATCCGCGAAATCACCAACAACCTGATTGCCCGCCACACCGGCCAGCCCCTCGAGCGTATCGAGCGCGACGTGGAGCGGGACTTCATCATGAACGCCGAGCAAGCCAAGGAATACGGGATTGTGGACGAGATTATCGACCGTCCCCTGGCCGTAAAGTAGCCGTAAAT
>JBKQLG010000089.1:0-16814 GCA_052147235.1 Occallatibacter sp. | reverse complement strand
ACAACCTCACGCTTTGAACAAAAACGCCGTCTGAACCGTCTATAGTAAAGTGAGGCTGAAGAGTAGAATAGTTCCGGGATTTTTGTTGCTACCGGCGCGGCTCGGCAGTCGTCAAATGATACAGAGTGCCCATCCTGAATGAAAGTCAAGCGCCCTATAGGAACCGTAGACAAGACCGTTGCGTATCTTGAAAGCATGAAGCTCACGGCTTTGGCAGCAGCGGTGTCTCTGGGGATGATTGCCTGCGCGTCTTCGCTCGCGCAGAGCGGCAAGCCGGCTGTAACTCCCGCGCAGGCTCCCAAGGCGCAGCCAAAACGCGAGTATCGCGTGCCCTTGCTCAGCGAAGGATTGAAGCTCTCCGACTTCGCGGGCATGAAGCCCCGGCCGGAGCTGAAAGACAAGCTGCTGAAGATAACTGGTTTTATCCAGAATTCTCCGAGCGACGGAAAGCCGGCCACCGAAGAAACAGAAGTCTGGATGGGATATACAAAAAGCACGATTTATCTTGTCTTCATTTGCTATGACCATCACGCTGACCAGATTCGCGGCCACCTGGCGCGGCGCGAAAATATCCTGAGCGATGACAATGTTTCAGTGCTCTTCGATCCCTTTCAAGATCACCGCAAGGGCATTCTCTTCACGGTGAATCCGGTCGGCGTGCAAGCCGACGCGGCGTGGACCGAAAACCTTAGCCAGGATTACAGTTATGACCAGGTTTGGGACTCGGAGGGGCAAGTGACGCGCGACGGATGGATGGCGCTGATGGCCATCCCTTTTCGCAGTCTGCGCTTTCGCCCCGGAGGCTCGGACTGGGGCGTAGTCTTTGGGCGCAACTTCCCGCGCAATAGCGAAACGGATAACTGGCCGCATATTGCAGCCAACATCTCCGGCGTTCTTACCCAGGAAGAAACGCTGAAGGGCATCGAGGGAGTTACCGGCTCGCGTAACATCCAGATCAATCCCTATGTACTGGCCCAGAACGAGCGCACGCTTGAGACCCTGGACCCCCTCGATCCCTATTTCAGTTCCCGCCATCTGGAAGGCACCGCGGGCGGCGAGTTCAAGGCCGTTATTAAGGATAAGATCGTCTTCGATGCCACCGTCAACCCGGACTTCAGCGACATCGAATCCGACCAGCCGCAGTTCACCGTTAACCAGCGCTATCCGGTGTACTTCCCTGAGTTGCGCCCGTTTTTTCTGGAAAATGCCAACTACTTTACCACGCTCTCGCCAATTGCCCTGCTCTACACCCGTAACATCGTGCATCCGGAGTACGGGGCGCGCCTGACCGGCAAGTTAGGTCACACTAACCTCGGCCTGCTGGCAATCGACGACCGGGAGCCCGGCGAGACCGTCAGCACCGGCGACCCGCTCTACAAGAAACGCGCTTATATCACCGTGGGACGCGTCTCCCAGGATTTCGGCAAGGGGTCCAGCATCGCCGCGCTTTATACCGACTACGAGTTCGGCCAGGGATGGAACCGCGTCGGCGGGGTTGACTCTGCAGTGCGTTTCAACAATAAGTGGACGGCCGTGGGGCAATGGGTAGAAAGCTCCACCATGGGCACCGTCGACAGTCCCACTTATTCCGCCGGACCGACCTGGAACGCGAGTGTAAGCCGCTCCGGGCACTCTTTCAATCTCAATTCGAATTTTCAGGATTTCAGCACCGGCTTTCAAACGTTGTTGGGATTTATTCAGACATCGAACATTCGCAGCGGCCATACTTACTCAAACTACCAGTGGTATCCGAAGCATAAAAAGATTCAAGTCTTTGGGCTGGAAACAAACCAGAATATAGCCTTCGACCATCAAGGCGACCGTGTCTATCATTACTCATCCTTCGACGCGTTTGTTACTTTGCCGCGCAACATTGTCTTCGCGCCGATCGTGGGCGAGAACTCCGACACAGTGGGACCGCCGAGTTATCCCGTGCTGATAAAATACAAGAACTTCACTGAAAACTACGGAGGGTTTGTCGCGCGCGGTGCGCCGTGGGCGCAGCTTAACTACAATATAACCGCCATCCGCGGCGGCAATGTGAACTATAACCCCGTGGCGGGCCAGGCGCCTTCACTGTTGAACCAGGAGATTGCGCAGGTATATGTTACCTTGCAGCCTATCCGCCAACTGACCGCGGATAACATCTATCTGCTAGATCGCGACCACTCGGTTGCGGACGGCGCGTTTGTCTATGAGGTCCAGACCTTCCGGACCAAAGTCAATTATCAGTTTACGCGGGCGATGTCGGCGCGCGTCATCGTTGAGTATGACTCGACGCTGGCCAATCCCGCCGAGACTTCGCTCCAGCGCACCAAGCAGATTGGCACCGAGGCGCTCTTCACCTGGCTTCCGCATCCCGGCACGGCGATCTATGTCGGCTATAACAACGACCTGCAAAATCTGGCCCCGTCGCTCTGCAATCGCTTGCCAGGCGGAGCCTGCGATCCCAATAATACGGTTGCGCCGCGGGCACCTAACTTTCTGAACGATGGCAAGCAGATCTTCGTGAAAGCATCCTATCTATTCCGCTTTTAGGCTCCGCATTTAAGTCTGATAAATGGACCCCCGATTCCTGTTGCAACGAATATCTCCTTCGCGCATCCAATATCTGTAAGGCAGAGGAGGTTCCCCATGTCGCTTCGCCCCGTGAAGCAGATTCTTGAAACCAAAGCCACCGTCGAGGGCGCGGGCGTCCGCTTGCAGCGCGCCTTCGGCTTCGGAAAGAGCGCCGACTTCGATCCATTTCTGCTGCTGGACGATTTTCGCAGCGACAATCCGGCCGATTACATTGCTGGATTCCCCTGGCATCCCCACCGGGGAATCGAGACCATCACGTACGTGCTGGCCGGCGAGGTGGCGCACGGCGACAGCCTGGGCAACAAGGGCCGCATGACCGCCGGCGATGTGCAATGGATGACCGCCGGCAGCGGAATTCTGCACCAGGAAATGCCCAGGGGTGATGCGCTGGGCCGCATGCACGGCTTTCAGCTCTGGGCCAACCTGCCCGCCGCGCTGAAGATGACCGACCCGCGCTACCAGGACATTCCTGCCAGCGCGATTCCGGAGGTGACTGAAGACGACGGCGCACGGGCGCGGGTGATCTGCGGCGAGTTCTGGGGCCAGCGCGGGCCGGTCGAGGGCGTGGCGACCGATTCCAATGTAGCCGCGCGCTACGTGGACATTTCCATCCCGCCGGGCAAGCGCAAGCGCATCCGGGTGGAGACCAGCCGCAACGCCTTCGCTTATGTCTTCGCCGGGGCGGGCAGCTTCAGCGACGCCTCGACACCTCAGGCCGTGCTGACCGAGTCGGCCGTGGACCCCAACGCAATCCCGGTCTACGATGCCCGCAACCACTCGCTGGTGCTCTTTGATCGCGGCGACGAGATCGTCGTTCAGGCCGGCCCCGAGGGCATTCGCTTCCTGCTGGTATCGGGCCAACCGCTGGAGGAGCCGGTGGCCTGGTACGGACCGATTGTGATGAATACCGAGGAGGAGCTGCGCCAGGCTGTCAGCGAGTTGCACAACGGCAGCTTTATTCGGCACAAGTGACGCTAGGGCCCGACAGAATCTGCGCGGGCGTCCATCCGCGCTCTCTCAGCACGCGCAGGCTCAACGCGTCGTGGCGCTTGGCAAGCCGTTTGCCGTTCGAGTCCACCACCAGCCGGCAGTGGAACCAGGCTGGATTCTCTAAGCCCAGCGCGCGGTTGAGCAGAATCTGCCGCGCTGTGGACTTGAGCAGATCCTCGCCGCGCACGACCTCGGTAATTTTCATCGCCGCGTCGTCGGCCACGCATGCCAACTGGTAACTCGGAATGCCATCGCGCCGCCAGACAACAAAATCGCCAAAGTCGCGGCCCGCCACAAACCGCTGGGGCCCGAGATTGCCGTCCTCGAACTCGACCGCTTCGCCGTCGGGGACGCGGAAGCGCCAGTTGAAGCTGCCCGGCTCTTCAGCCTGGCCGGCAGTCCGATCTGGCAGTGAAATGTTGAAAGCTCCGGGCCGGCACGTTCCGGGATAAACCGGCTCATCGTCCAGCGGCTCCTGTGCATCGCCTTCATGCGGCGCGTTGAGCGCGGCCTCTAAATCCCGGCGCGAGCAGCGGCAGGGGTAAATGAATCCGCCCAGCAGCAGCTTTCGCCACGCCGCCAAATAGATCGCCCGGCGTTCGCTCTGCGCGTAGGGCGCATAAGGCCCACCCAAATCCGCGCCACCTGCGTCCGGGCCTTCGTTCCAGCGTATCCCCAGCCAGCGCAGCTCTTCGAGCGCGGCTTCGGCATAGACGGCGCGGCTGCGGTCGGGGTCCAGGTCTTCCATGCGCATCACAAGCACACCGCCTGCCTCGCGCGCCCGCTCATAGGCCGTCCAGAAGGTGCGTGCGTGGCCCACATGCAAATAGCCCGTGGGCGAGGGCGCAAGACGGCCGCGATAAGTTGGCGGCGATGAAGGCAAATTGGCCATGCTGTCTATCAGTGTAGCCACCTGCGGTGGGGCAGCCGCGCTTACGCGCACAAGGATCGTAGTCTCCCAGCCACCTGCGGTGGGGCAGCCGCGCTTACGCGCATAAGAATCGTAGTCTCCCAGCCACCTGCGGTGGGGCAGCCGCGCTTACGCGCACAAGGATCGTGGTCTCCCAGCCACCTGCGGTGGGGCAGCCGCGCTTACGCGCATAAGGATCGTAGTCTCCCAGGTTCGAGAATCCGGAGCTAAGGCACCCGGCGCCTTATTGACTACCGTCCTTTTTGTCCTTCTCTTCGCCCTTGCCGCGAGGGCTGTTCGGCAAGCCGTCGAGAGAGCTCAGGGAGCCCAACCCGTCAAGGCCCTTCAGCTTGCCCAACTCATCCATACGGATGGACCCCAGGATCAGCACGATGCTGATCTCCTTCGGTTCGACATCGAGAATGAGCAATCCCCTTGACTTGCCGTCTACCAGCTTGACCATCACATCAGTGGATTCGCCGGTCTTGCGCTCGCGTTCCCGCACGATAGGTGACCACTCGCTGGTCTCGTAGTACTTGCGCAGTTGGTCGGCCTCCTCGGCGGTGAACTGCCCATCTTTGTCGAACTCGTAATCGCGGACATAGATTCCATCAAGCCCATTAATCAATTGCCGCGTGGAATCGTCGTCCTTGTCCTTGCCTTTGTCTTTCATGAACGAGGATGCGAAGGCCAGCATATTTTTGCCAAGCGTGACCTCATCGACATTGGCGGCGCGCGCGGCCAGCTCCTTTTCGATAGGCGCAGGAGTGAGCAACGGCGCGGACGACGGTGCGGTCTGCGCCAGCGCGGGCACGGCCAGCACGGCCGCCGCAAAAAAGAAAGCGATGATCCGGTTCTTCATGAAGTCTCTCCTTATTCGTGATGGGCGCGGCCGTTTGCCGCAAATTGCCTGTTCATGTGTTCGAGTGCGTGGTTGGTGATGCGCAGCGCAAGCAGAACTTGCTGACGTGCGGCCTCGCCCTGGCGTTGTTTCTCCGCCTCCCGCAGCTGATAATTGCCATAAACTACGAGCGCGGCCAGAATGCACAGCGAAAGCGAAACGATTGCGGCCGCAACTCCCCGCCATGCAAAAAACGGAGTGGATTGCCGTTGCGCGGTTCTGCGCCGACGCTCCATCAGCCTGCGCCTCAGCCCGGGCGGAGCAGGCTGCCGCTCGAACGAGCGCTTCAACTTCTCTTCAAAAGCATCCATCGGCTCAAATTCCACGGATGTACTCCTTCAAATGGTTCTCCGCCTTGGCTCGCAACAGCTTCAGGCCGCGTTGCAAATTGCTCTTCACCGTGGCCAGGGGCGCAGCGAGCGTGGCCGCAATCTCCTCCGGCGTCAGCTCCTCCTGATAGCGGAGAACCAGCGCCGCGCGCTGCGGCTCGGGCAGCGTGGCCAGCAACTGCTCCAACCGCGTACCCAGCGGCGAGGCGCGTTCTTCCGCCGCAACGCCGTGGCCTTCCTCAATCGTCACCCACAGGCTCATGCGCCGCACCTTGCGCCGCCTCAGCGCATCCGCCGAGCGGCTCATCGCCACGCGGCGCAGCCAGAAGCAAGCGTGATTTGCGGACTCGATCTTGCTCAGGCGCTTGTCGAGTTCCAGAAAAACATCTTGCGCAATCTCTTCGGCCAGGCCGCGGTCGCCGGTCATGCGCAGCGCCAGCGAAAAGACCATCGACTGGTGCTCGTCCACGAGTTGTTCAAAATCCGGCTGCCAGTCGTGGGCCATATATTCGCTTCTACTCTCTTATCCGCAGGAAACGCCGCGCGGGGATGCAAAGAGTACGCGCTGTGGGGAAAAAAGTTCGCGACGCATTGGCCTCCGCATATTCCATTGCGGAAGCTCAACAACGCAAGCAGGCCGCCCCGGAATTAAGGCAGCCTGCGAGGGATGAACGACGGATGCGCGAAGCGGCCGCCTACTTACTGGATAAGAACCACGTTCATGCTCCATGGGGTGAGAGTGAGCGAGAGCGGCAGGCTCTGCGCGCCCATATTGGTGGTCGTGGGAGCGGCCCATACAGGGGTCGTCGCGTCTGTCTGGTCATAGAGGGCCTTATCGTAAGTGATGACCGTGACGCCTGGAGAGCTGCCATTTTCGACGGAGAGCGTGATCGTAACCGGCTCGGCAGTGGTTTCGTTGCGATTGAACAGCATCAGCGCCGTTCCGCCGCTGTGGGTGGCAGCATAGGCAACCACATCCGCCGTATCGCCGCCCACGCTCGCCGTCAGCACGCTTTCGCCGCTGACGGCCACGTTGCTGAAGAGCTGAAACGCGCGCGCCGTGGGAGACATGGTGCCGATGGGCCCCGCGCCCTGACAGTCCGTATCGGAAGGCCCGTCGGAGAAGACGTTGTATGCGCCAAAGTCCTGCCATCCATAGAGCGAAGCACTTTGGTTTCCGGGATCAGTGGTGTTGCAATTGCCGAAGCCGATCCACCAGGTCAGGCGCGAGACTCCGTCGTTCATCATTTCGCCCAGCACCTGGCCGGCATACAAGCCCTGGGTAATTGACCAACTCTGTTTGCCGGGATCGCTATAAGCCCCCCCGATCTCGCCCACGTAAATGGGCGTGTTCGGCTTACCGGCCGTCGCCAGTTCCGATTTGATCGTGTTGATATTTGTGGTTAGCTGCTGCGCCGCCTGATTCACAAGGAAGGTATCGCTCTCACTACCCGGTGTCTCTGGATAGTAGTGGTATTCCACGAAATCATAGGGCGCGCCGGATAGCACATCCTGATCCCAGGGAGCATAATTGGGCTCCACAACCACGCCGACATGCGTGCTGGAACTGGCCGCCTTGATCAACGCATAGTAGCCGCTTGCTCCGGCCACTGCGGCGGCGTAGGTTGTGGGGTTGTGCGGAGAGGAGTGCAGGTCGGTCTCCCAACTGCCATACTCCTCGTTACCCACCGTCATGTGGCTCACCGTAATGCCGTCGGTCAGCGCGGCCGCTACCCATGCAGCCGCTTCATTGGGATCGCCTCCGCCGGTGCAGGCCTCATTCGTGCCGTAGTTGGCCGTGAGGGCCAGGTCATAAGGGCCTGCCACCGGGATGGCAGTCACGAAGTCTGCAAAAGTACTATATCCACCCCAGCCTCCTGTAACCGGGACGTGGTCTGGCACATATACGATGGGACCAGCGTGCCGCTGCCGGTTTGGTACCCCCAGTGGTAGTCGTCGGACCAGGAGCCACCCGGCCAGCGGATCGCCTTGATGCCTGCTCCGTTCAATGCCGAATCAATCGAGCTTGCGTTGGTGGGCCAGTCGTACCACGCGGCAAGATTCATGCCGAGAATCTTATCGGTCACAGCCGGGCCGGTGCTCGACTGATCCACCGTAATTGTGCTCGCCGTAGCCGCCAACGTGGTGTAGTTGGCGGTGACGGTGGTATTGGCGTTTAGCGTCACATTACAGGTGTTGGTGGAGGATGTGGTGCATCCGGTCCACGAGGCGAAGGTATTGCCGCCCGCGGTGGCCGGCGCAGTCAGCCCATACATCGAACCCGGCGCGCCGTTTATGGTAAAGCTTGTCGTTCCCTGGGAGGCAAGCGTGGTTGGAGGATAAGTTACTGTCATCACCACGCCGCTGGACGGATTCGTCGAGTTCACGGTCAGCGTGTACGACACCGGCGCGGCATAGTTGGCGGTGACGGTGGTATTGGCGTTCATCATCACATTACAGGTAACAGTGGTGGATGTGCATCCTCCGCTCCACGAAACGAACGTGTTGCCGCCCGAGGTGGCCGGCGCGGCCAGCGCAAGCATAGTCCCCGCATTATAGGTGAGCGTAAAGCTGGTGCTTCCGCTAGCCTTGCCGTTGTTGTCGGCGGGTGCGGCAGTGATCGTCACGCCGCTGGCGGGATTGGCAGAGTTCACCGTCAGTATGTAGGGTGTTGTGGAAACTACTCCGCCGCCGCCTCCGCAAGCGGTAATGAACAGGCTCACTCCGATTCCAATGCAAAAAGCCGCGCTCTGTCTCATATCCGTTATGTCACTGCTCCCTGTCTCTTCAATTATCAGCTATGGCCATCACAGGCTCTGCGGCACGGTCAGCTCGATGGTTTGCCCCTTGCGCCAGACACGGAAGCTCTTCGCCCCGCCGTTGCGCACATACTGCGTGAAGAAATCGACATCGCCGATCTCAGAGCCGTTTACCTCAACAATCACATCGCCGACCTGCATCTGCATCTCTTCGGCGAGGCCGCCTTTTTCAATGCCGGTTACCACCACACCTTTGGGTTTCAGCAATCCCATAGCAATCACATCTGAATCCGTCACAGCGCGTACTCGAATGCCAAGCCGGAAGGCGGGCGGCAGCGCAGCCGGGTTCACCTCCGGAGCCAGCGGCGTGGACTGTGCGTCGTTCGGGACACCTATGACTGACCCCACCGGGTGTCTGGCCGACGGCGCGGCGCTCTGCTGGCGCAACTGCGCCAGGTTCGCATCCGGGTTGAGGTAGTGCAAATCGACAATACTGGATTTATCCTTGTGAAGAACCTCGACATGGACAACGCCGCCCTCCGGTTTTTCCCGCACGGCTGCATTGAAGAGATCTATGAAGGCTTTTTCCTCCGTGCAGGGCCTGCCGTTGATGGAGCGGATGATGTCGCCCTTTTTGATGCCGGCCAGATCGGGGGGACTGTCCCAAACCATATCCTTAACCTGCATTCCGGCCAGCTCGGGATGATTCCGGGTTTCCTTTTCCGGCACAGGCTTCATGATCATACCGGGGGGGATGTCCAGGTTCTGTCCGCTGGCCGCCACCAGCGTTGCCAGAGCGTCGATGATCCCATGCGCATCTGCCTCGGAGGCGACGCAGAACGCGCTGTTGCGTTGCGTTCCGCGGCTGATGGGATTAATGCACCAGATCGCAGGAAATTGAGATCCCCTCCCATTGTGGTAAAGCTCGAAAGAAGCAATGTCCGCGTAGACGATCGAGATAACGATGCCGTCGCTGTACGGGGTAGTGACGGGCGCGACATACCCGCCCCACCATGACCAGAAATACTGGACCGACTGATCCACGCCGCTCTTGGTGAAGGAGAGGTTGATGCCCAGCCGGTTCACGTCGACGCGCTGCAGCGAGTAGCCGGTGGTCAACTCTTCGTTGGCTGTGACCGGGGCAAATTGCGGAGAAATGAATTGCAGCCGGTTGGAGGCCTCCTCCACGCTGGGCAGATATTGCGGTTGATACCAGCTTGGGTTATACAGGGCCCATGTCGTGTAATCCCTGGCCATAAGCGGCGAGGGCAACGCAAGCGCGGCGCAGAGCGCCGCCATGAACAAAATACTTTTGCGAAACATCTTTGATTCCCCCTTTTGAGTGCTGCCAACCCGTGTAGTCTTAACAGGCTCGGTCAGCCTCTGGCAGCTATTGAGGGGAAGGGTCAGCGCTGCTGGCGGCGAAGGAGTATGCCCGGCATGGTATGCAAGCATTCTATTCCTCTCGGCGCTTGGCTGGCTGAACTTGAAGGGCAGCTTCCGCTCAAAACATCTCCGGAATGGTGTGGAAGGCGATGCGCGTGGGCGCGGCCTTGAAGGCCGTCAGCATGGTGGCCGGGGCCAGCGTGCTCAGGCCATACTTGTTGTTGATCGCGTCCATCGCGGTCAGCAGGCGCGCGCGGTGCTGCTCCCGCTCCGAGCCGTCAAAGAGGTTCAGCGAATGCAGGTGGGTGGGCACCAGGCCGTTCAGATGCACGCCGATGAAGTAGGGGCGCTCGAACTCCGGTCCGGACGGGCGGGATTCCCATAGATGACGTAGCGCCGCGATCAGCGTCAGGTTGTCCTGGCACTCGGTCAGGCGCACTTCGCTCTTCCATCCCCGCGTGGGAACGCCGAAACTGCTCACCGGCTTCTTTTCTCCGCGCGGCACAGAGAAGCCGATGGCCAGGCCAATGCTGCTGGTCCATAAATCGCTCGCGCGCAGCCGCATCGCCGCCTTGTGCAGCAGCTTGTGCGCCACCGCCCAGGCCTTCTCCGGGGTGCGCATCTCCGGAGCGAGCACGTGCTGGTGGCTCATCGACTTCAGGTGCTCAAGCTCGTCCATGTCGAAGTCTTCGCCATGCAGCCAGTGCCAAAGCCGCTCGCCCAGCACCGATCCCCACACCTGCCCGGAGTTGTCGCAATCGAGCGCCAGCAGATCGTCCATGGTGCGAATGCCCTGGGCGTTGAGCCGCTTCTCCATGCGCGAGCCGATGCCCGGCAGGTCGCGCAGCGCCAGTTGCCGCAACGCTCCAGGCAAAATGTCCGGAGTCAGCGCCACCAGGCCGTTGGGCTTCTCCATGTCGCTGGCCACCTTGGCGAGATAGCGATTCGTAGCCAGACCGACCGAGCTGCGCATCATCGGGCCAACGCGCTCCTGTATGCGTGCCTTCACCTGACGGCCCAGCTTCATCGCCGCCAGCAGCGGCCGCTCCCGGCCCATCAGCCGGCAGGCCATCTCGTCCACTGAGAGCACCGCCGTCACCGGCAGGCAGCTCTCCACCGCCTCGACGATGCGGTGATGGTACGCGACATACAGCTCGTGCCGCGCCTCCACCAGTAGGATGCCGGGGCAGAGCCGCTTGGCGTCGGCGACGATGGTTCCGGTCTTCACGCCACAGGCCTTGGCCTCGTAACTGGCGGCAATGCAACAGGTTGTGTCGGCCATCATGGGCACAATGCCCACCGGGCGGCCGCGCAGCTCGGGGCGTGAATCCTGCTCCACCGAGGCAAAGAAGGAGTTCATATCGACGAAGAGCCAGTTCAGCAGCGGACCGCTCTGAGGGTGGCCTTCCGGCTGTTGCGTAGCGGAAGCGGCCTCCGGCTCGACGTTTTGCAGCTCCTCCGGCCGCTTCCCGGCAGCAGGGGCCGGTGCCGAATTGGGAGCGATTACCATGGTGTCTCTATCTTCGCCTTTTCTTCTCTTAAAATCAAGAGGAGAACTGTGCATAATTGCCGATAAGAGCCTTGACGCGCGAGGATTCCGCCGAAAAAATCCTCAGAACATGTGAGCCGGATAGTCCATTTAACGTCAAACAGCTTGAGGTAGGTTGTTGATCAGGGTATGACGATGGAAAGCCTGATTCATTGGTTTGCGTACGACGGAAACGCCATCTCGGTTATGGTTACAGTATGTATAGCTGTGCTGCTGGTCTGCTGCCTGGAGTGTACCGACTGCCGCAGCCGCGACAAGGACGATCTCTTCCGCCACCACGCGATTTAGCTGATCGTCTCCCACATCTCAGAATCGAGATGTGGGCCACCCGTCCCGATTTGCGACGGTTCATGCGAACGGTATAACTGTACGGCCAACAAGGCTGCGCGCTCATTGCACCGGCGGCTTCAAATACTCCTCAAAGTGCGCCAGAATGCGATTGAACAGGTGCGTGCGCACATCCCCGCCGGCAATCGAGTGCGTCTTGCGCGGATAGAGTTGCAGGTCGTATGGAATCTGGGCCTCGATCAGCTTCTGCACGAACTGCACGGTGTTTTCCATGTGCACATTATCGTCTCCGGTTCCATGCGCCAGCAGCAGCCGCCCCTTCAGGCGAGCCGCCGAATTGACCACCGAGAAATCCTTGTAACCGGCGGCAAACTTCGCCGGCTCACTCATGTAGCGTTCGGTATAGATTGAGTCGTAGTTGCGCCAGTCGGTCACCGGCGCCACCGCAATACCGGCGCGGAAGCGCTCCGAGTGCGTCATGGCATAGAGCGTGAAGGTACCGCCCCAGCTCCATCCCCACCAGCCCAGCCGCCTGGGGTCCAGTTGCGCGTGCTGCGCCAGTGCAGCGTCCACCACAGTCAGTTGATCCTCTAACTGCACCGGGCCGAAGTTATGATAAGCGGCCTGGGCAAAGGCGCGTCCGCGTCTGCCCATGCCACGATTGTCAGTGTGCAGCACCGCGAAGCCATGCTGGGCCAGCAACTCGTCGAAGAGCAGACTGTCGTGCCAGCTGTTGACCACCGACGCCGAGCCGGGCCCGCCGTAGGGATTCACAATCAGCGGCACGCTCGCCGGAGTGGTTGCACCCTGAGGCAGCAGCAGTGTGGCGTAGAGCGTTGTCCCGTCGTGGGCCTTCACCGTCATCTGCTCCGGCGCGCGCAACTGGTAAGGCTCCAGCGTCTTCGCCTTCCAGAAGTCGTTGCACCTGCCCGACTCCGTGCACAGCCGCACCGTCGGCGGCTCCACGCGCGACGATTGTTTCTCCACGAATGCGCCGCCTGCCGGTGCGAAGTTGCCTTCACGCCAACCCGCGCCCGCGCTCAACTGCTTCCGTTCGCCCGCGAAGCTGACCTGCCACAACTGCTGATCGAGCGGCCCGCCCTCGTTCGATGCATAGTCAACTACCTTTGCCTTGGTGTCCACGCGATAGACCTCGCCCACCTCGAAATCGCCCTGAGTCAGTTGCCGCTCTAGTTTGGCCTTTGCGTTCGCCGGATCGGCCTGGTCATAGCTGTAGAGGTAAATGTGATTGTGCCCGTCGCTCCAATTCGTCAGTACAATCGCTCCGTTGCCCACCGTGACGTCGTACTTGTCGTCGAAAAACTTGTCGTCGGCGAGTTGCAGCACCACGTGCGCCTGGCCGGTCGCAGCGTCGGCAAAGTAGAGGTCGCGATGCTTCTGGTCGCGGGTCAGCGTCTCAATCCACAGCGTCTTCGCGTCCACCCAGCCGAAGCGCGGAATATAGTCCTGCCCGGCGCGAATAGGCAGAGTCACCCACACGGTGTTTCCCCCGCTCGCGTTCACGACACCCACGCGGACCGCGGGGTTGGCGTCGCCCGGCTGCGGATAGCGCTGCTCCTCCACCGTCGCATGAGTAGGAATCCAGTCAGTGATGGGATACTCCGGCACGGCGGTTTCGTTCATTTCCAGATAGGCGAGCTGCTTCGAATCCGGCGACCAGAAATAGTTGCTGCGCGCATCCAGCTCTTCCAGGTAAATCCAATCCACTTCGCCGTTGAGAATCTCGGTTCCGGGCGAAGGCGCCACCATCCTCATTGACATTCCCGGCTCCTTCAACCGCACCACTGCAAGCCCGTGGTTGCGGATACAGGCAAGCGATTTGTCATCCGGCGAAAACTTGGGATCGTTGCCCGAGGCCGCCCCGGTCGCCCCAACCTCCACGCTTGCGCCTTTGCGCAGGTCGTAGAGCCATAAGCGGCCCTTCGCGTTGAAGAGCAGATGCGCCGCGTCCGGCGCCCAGAGGTAACTGGCCATGTCATATCGGGCGCGGTGGTCGCGATCCTGCTCGGTGTCCGGCCCGACAGTGAAGGTAGCCAGTTTGGCTCGGCTCACCAGCACGCGCGCCTGGCCGGTCGCCGGGTCCAGGTCCATGAGTTCGTCGTTTTCCATGTAAGTCAGGTGTTTCGCGTCCGGCGACCAGCGAATCTCGTCCGGCGGAGTGCCAATCAGCGGTTGATGGGCATAGATCGCCTCCACCGTCAGAGGCTTGGCGGGCGGCTGGCCGGCCAGCGGAAGAGTTGCAAAGGGAACGGCAACCAGGCCGAAGAGCACGAGAGCGTTTGTGCGGGTCAAAGTGGTTTCCTCCGGGAGCGGAGCGCGGCATCGCGACCCTTCCGCGTATTTCCAGGGTGCGGAGCCATATCACCGCAGTGTAAACCACCGCGCCGGTTCGCCGTTCCTGTTCGTTAACGGACAGCGCGCGGCGAAAGCGGACACCCAACCCGCTTCGCCTGCGTCAGCCAGATTCTGCAAACCGCTTTATTCTCATCAAGTTGCAAGGATGGTACTTTGGCTCTCGAATTGCTTTTATCTTCCATGTAGACTGATCCTCACCCGGAGGCTGAAACTTGATTACGCTGCTACAGGATCTGCGATTCTCCCTTCGCCAGTTGCGCAAGTCGCCTGGATTCACCCTCACCGCGGTCCTTACCCTAGCATTGGCCATCGGTGCCAACGCCGTGGTCTTCGGCTTGATGGATGCTCTGATTTTGCGCCCCCTGAATGTGCCTCAGGCGGAGAGCCTTTATGGAACGTCGTACGGTGACGGTTCCGGATTTCAGTCGTATCCAAACTATCTCGATCTTCGCGATCGTAACCGGAGCTTCGAGGACCTGGCGGCCTACAACTTCGCATTTGTGGGGCTGGATACGGGCAACGATCCATCGGCGGCCACGGGATTCGCGGTAACAGGAAACTACTTTGACGTGCTCAAGATCCAGCCATATCTTGGCCGGTTCTTTCATAGTTCAGATGTGCGCGGAGTTGACAGCGCTCCTTTTGTCGTGCTGACCTACCCGTATTGGCACACGCGGTTTCACGATGACCGCAATGTGGTGGGCCGAGCGATTCAGATCGATAAACATCCGTTCACAGTGATCGGCGTGGCGCCGCCCGGATTCCAAGGCACATTGATGTTTGTCTCTCCCGATTTTATTGCGCCGATTGTCAACCTGGAACCGGCGGCTGCGTTTCAGGGTCGCGAGAACACGTGGGGGCTTTTTGAGGTCTTCGGCCATCTGAAGCCGGGAGTCAGTCTGGCTCAGGCTACCGCCGACGTGAACGCCGTGGGCGTATCACTGGAGAAGAGCTATCCCAAACAAGTGGTACACAAAAACTCTCCGCTGAATCGTCAAGGGCTCACTTCTTTTGGTGGACCGGTGAAGGCCTTTGTCGCGGGATTGACGCTGCTTGCAGGCTTGGTCCTGCTGGCCGCATGCGCCAATCTGGGCAGCCTGTTTGCGGCTCACGCTGCCGATCATTCCAGGGAAATCGCCTTGCGGCTTACGCTTGGTTCGAGCCGGGCGCGCATTCTGAGGCTTCTTCTCAGCGAGGCGCTGTTGATCTCTCTTGCCGGCGGCGCGATCGGACTGGCGGGCAGTATCGCTCTATTGCGCAAGCTGGCTACGTGGCAGCCGTTTCCCAGCGCTCCAGTCCATCTGCCTGTAACTCCCGACGCAAGTCTTTATTTGACTGCTTTGGTCTTGGTGTTAGTGAGCGGACTCCTCTTCTCGATCCTTCCCGTGCGCCAGGTCTTCAGGGCCAATCCGTATGAGATTGTGAAAGCCGGATCGAGCGCCCGGCTGGGGCGGCGCATCACCGTCCGCGACGTGTTGCTGGTGGTGCAGATTGCGCTTTGCGCCGTTCTCGTGACTTCTTCGATAGTCGCCGTCCGCGGATTGGAACGCTCGCTGCATAGCAACTTCGGCTTTGAACCGCGCAACACGATGCTGGCGAGCGCAAACCTGGCGACGGTTGGCTACACCAGCAACGATGCGCTGCCCACGCAAAAGCGGTTGATCGATGCGATGGAGACGATTCCCGGCGTCGAGCATGTGGGCCTGGTGGATAACTACCCGCCATTGGTCGACGCCGCGGGCGCGAGGGTGAATATCTTCAAGGACGAGACCAGGGATTTTATCGAAGCAAATATTGCAGGCGAACCCTATAAGTACGAGGTATCGCCAGGATATTTTGGCGCGGCCAGCACGGCGCTGCTGGCAGGCAGAGACTTCTCATGGAATGACACCAAGGACGCGCCGGGTGTGGCGGTTGTGAACAGGGAATTTGCCCGCAAGATCTTCGGATCGGTGACCGGCGCGGTCGGCGGCTTTTGCAGGATGCAGGATGGAAAGCGCATCCAGGTTGTGGGCGTCGTCGAAGATGGAAAGTATCTGAGCCTGAATGAAGATCAACAGCCGGCGATCTTTCTCTCGTCTTTGCAATCTCCCGAGAACCAAGCGTACATAGTGGTGCGCTCGCATCGCGATCCGCAGGAACTTGCGGCACTAATGAGGAACAAAGTTCGCGAAGTGGAACCGGCGCTGCCCACGAGCATCGAGACGTGGAACTCATTGCTGGGCACGGTGCTGTTTCCATCCAGGATGGCCACCCTGGCGCTTGGCGTGCTGGGCGCGCTGGGCGCGATGCTGTCCATCACCGGCATCTTTGGCATGGCTGCGTATTCGGTGAGCCGGCGGCTGCGGGAACTGGGCATTCGCATGGCCCTGGGCGCAAAACGCAAGGAAGTGCTGCAGGCAGCGTTGGGACGGGCTTTGAAGCTGCTGGCTATCGGTTCGGCGGCAGGTTTGATTCTAGGATTGCTGGCCACAAAGGTGCTGGCTTACATCGTTTATCAGGCAACTCCACGCGATCCGCTGGTGCTCGGCGGAGTCGTTGTTGCGATGATGCTTCTAGGCCTGGTTGCCACCTGGATTCCGGCGCAGCGCGCGCTGTCGGTGAATCCCTTGATCCTGCTGCGCGAGGAGTGATTCGGCAATTTCCGCAACCGTCTTTGTTCTCATCAAGTTGCTTGTATGATGATTTGGCTTTGAAATTGTTGCTCTCTTCCCAATTGACTCATCTTCAACCGGAGGCCGGCCAT
>JBKQLG010000088.1:0-3090 GCA_052147235.1 Occallatibacter sp. | reverse complement strand
GACGGTGGGCATGAAGACCAGGAAGCGGCCGGGCAGGGCGATGTGCGAGGTGATGCGCGCGCCCTTCTTGGCGATGGGCTCCTTGGCGATCTGGACGAGAATCTCCTGGTTGGGCTTCAATAAATCGCTAATGATGGGCAGGTCGGACAACTGCGCCGAGCGGCGCGTGGGGCCGCGGCCTCTGGAGCCTTGCGCGGCTGGTGCACCCCGGCCGTGGCGTCCGCGGGCGTTGCGGTCGCGGCGCTGGCCTGGCGCTCCTGCGGCGGGCTGGCCTTCAGCGGAGGGCTCTTCTTCATCTTCTTCTTCGTCGAAGCCTTCCTCGTCGCCATTCTTTTCGTCAAAGTTCAACTGGATGCGGTGGTCGAGATGGGCCTCCTGAAGCATCTCGCCCAGGTCGCCGGAGCGCAACTGGTTGGGCAGCGTCTCCTCTTCAAAGTCGTCGCTGTCATGGTCGCCGCCTTTGCCGCGTTGTGGATGGCGGGGAGCGTCGAACTCTTCTTCCTCGATGGTCTCTTCGACGATGAGGCCGCTGCCGGGAGCATAGGTCGAAACAGGCTTGGCTGCCGGCTTGGCGGCTTCCTCGGCCTTCTTCTTGCCGAGGCCAAAGAACCGGAATCCGGTGGGAGGCAACGGGTCCACGTTGTGGGAGGCGGTGGCGTCGGAGGCTGGTTCTGTGGCTTCGGAAGTCTCGGCTGTGGATTCTTCCACGGGGGCTTGCGTTTCTGTCGTTGTTTCCCAGTTCCCAAAAGCACGATAAGGTACACCTGCTGGTTCAGTTGTTGATTCCCTGATCTCAGAATCGAGATTTGGGCCACCCGAATTCAATGCAGATTCCGTCGTTTCCTCGAATTCATCCTCTTTGATGGTTTCCTCTTCAACCAGGTGGTCTTCGGCCAACTCGGGAACGAACACGTCTTCTGTCGCGTTAACGATGGGTTCATGGACAGCTTCGGGGACAGGCTGTTGCGGCTCGGCCTTGGTTGTCTCCGCAAAGAACTCCTGCTCCTCGATGGCGTCGGGGGCAACCTCACTGGCTTCCGGCTCATCGGGAAGTGCGCTCTGCGGCTCCGATTGGGCTTCCGCGGATAGCTCGACCTCCTGTTGCACGGCGGGTTCGACGGGGCGATTGCGATGCCTGGAGAGCGACTCGCCGGGAAGCAGGCCGCTGCCGTCCCACTGGATGGGCGACTCAATCAGCGTCGGAGGCTTGAAGGAGCTCCGCGGCGCGACAGGCGCGGCTGGCGTGGCCGCGGGCTGGTGCGCATCTTCCGCCGGAGCGCCACCGTACTTCGAGAGCGACTCGCCGGGCATGACAAACGGGATTGGGGAGGAAGCTGGGGCGCGCTCGGAACGGCGCGCTGGCTCGGTAGACCACCCCGATGACGAAGACCTGTCCGCGGGAGTTCCAGCGCCAGCATAAATCTGTGGGGCAACCTCCTGCTCGGTCTCCGTAACCTCCTCAACGTAGGCCGTCGAAGGCGCTCCGGTCACGGCCTGGCTCTCGTGCGTGCCCGCAACGCCACGGCCACCGCGGCGGCGGCGGCGTCCGCGCCAGCGCTTGGCGCCTTGCTCGCCGGAATCCTGTTCACCGTTGTCCGTCTGCTCGGAGAAGGATACGGAGCCGGAAGCGGGCAGGGATGCGAACTCGGCCTCTGGAAGGGCCTCAACCGTCAATTGGCGTTTTTCAGGGGCCGGACGTTCCTGGGCCGGACGCTGCTCTTGTTTCTGCTCGGGCTTCTGCTCTGGCTTCTGGACCGGGCGTCCGCTGCGCGTCTCTGGAACGGCGCTGTGCCGAACCTCACGCGGAGGCTGGTTGGCGCCGCTGGCGGCGGCTTTTTCCAACTCGTCTGTCTCTTCCGGGTCTTCCAGCTCCATGAAGTCGGTTACATAGAGGAAGGCGTCGCGCTCCAGGCCAATGTCCACAAAAGCCGACTGCATGCCGGGCAGGACGCGGGTGACGCGTCCGTTGTATATCGAGCCGGCGAGGGTGTACTCGTTTTCGCGTTCGTAATAGATTTCCGCGAGTTGATCGTCTTCAAGAATTGCCAGCCGCGTCTCATGCGGCGTGCTGGAGATACAGATTTCCTTTGCCATCGTACCTTTCCGCCCAGCGGCGTCTGCCTGCTGGGACCCGCGGCAAGGTTGGATGGAGACGCGCGAGGCCGGGAGGGGAGGGGAGGTGAGGGAGGGAGAAACCGTGATTCGCTGGTCTTCCGGATGCCTCGCCAAGACCGGCCCCGAAGGGCGGAGAGGCGTGGCGAAGGACGAGCCGGACTAAAAGAACAAGCTGAACAAACTGTACAAACAGAAGCTGTACAAGCCGATCAAGCTGTACGATACGGAAACCCGATTGCAGAGAGTTTGTGGCGAACCAAGCCGGAAAATCCGGCGGAGCCGTTCCACCGCTGGCGATTGCACTGGCGCGTTGCGCAACGGGGCTGAGGATCGTAGTTACCCATCGTCCCGCGCAACGTATACGCCGCCAACGGATTTCCCGTCTCTGCGTGCTCATGAACCCAATCCTGCCGGGCGCGCGATCCATCGGGACCTGGCCGGCGAAATACTAAAAAATCGTTCTCTTGCGGGCCGGACTATTCCGGGGGGGACACAAGAGGTGAGGCTGCGAGTCCGTCAGTTGACGAACCGGCGCATGCGGACATTCATCGCCACGCCCAGCGCCAGGAACGTAAACAACACCGAAGATCCACCGTAACTCATTAACGGTAAAGGGATTCCGGTGACGGGCATAAATCCGATGACCATACCCACGTTGACCGCAATCTGAAAGGTCAACACAGCCACTACTCCCATGATAATCAAGGAGCCGGACAGGTCTGCGGCTGTTTGAGCGTTCTGAATCAAACGCATCAATATAAAAAAGTATAACAGCAGCACGAAAATCGCGCCGACAAATCCGTGCTCCTCGCTGAAAGCGGCAAAGATGAAGTCCGCATGGGGAATGGGAAGGAAGTCGCCCTGGGTCTGGGTTCCCTTGGCCGCGCCCTTGCCCCAGACACCGCCGGAACCGACGGCGATGAGCGACTGTTTGAGTTGATAGCCGGTGCCCTTGGGGTCGTTGTCGGGATTGAT
>JBKQLG010000087.1:0-4354 GCA_052147235.1 Occallatibacter sp. | reverse complement strand
AAGCGCAAACGCCCGATCAGGTATACTTCAACCGCCTGCCAGAAACACTGGCAGCCTAAAAGCAAAAGCAAGAACTTCCACTTAAGGAAAAAGTAAAAACTGTCCGAACTACCGGGACCACCTCAGTGGGCAATCACGGTTAGATAGGCGCGCGCGGCGCGGTCCGGACGCCGCCGTCCCGGCTCCCAATCCTGCAAAGCGCGCGGGTCCAGCGCAAACTGCCGTGTTGGGTGCCTCAGTGTCTGCGTTTGGAACCAGGGAAATCACGAATCTTTCCCGGTCGTTCTATGCAGATAATTGTCCTCTCTTCCCGCATACTCGAAGAGTGAAGAAAAACCAGGAAATCGAACTGCGAAAAACAAAACCGGAAGCGTCGAAAATAGCGAAGAAGAGGCGAATTTAGTCCACCCGAAAGGGATACCCCCCACCCCCTACCCTGTGGAAATCATCTTTCTGACCCCCTGCTGCGCTTGTAACTCGCACAAATTCAATAGCTTGCATTTCTCTGTGTTTAAGAATCAGTAACTGCCAACCCCGATTTTTCCCCTTTATTGGCCTAAAAAGGCCCTGTTATTGCTCAAAAAGGCCGCGTTTTTGCGCCATTTCAAAGCCCGGTCAAGTGCCGGGATTCAGCTAAGAATTCCGGCCATAGAAGGTTGATCCTCACACCGCGAAATCAATAAACCCGCGTTGCGGATCGGTGGAAACCAGCTTGACCGTTACTTTGTCGCCTACGTCCAGGCCTTTGCCGCCGCTGACCACCATTCCATCCACGTGCGGGTCGAGGGTGCGGACGAAGGTGCCGTACTTGTTGACGCCGGTGACGATGGCCGGGAAGCTCTGGCCGATGCGCTTGGCGAGCACCACGGCGGCGATGCGCTTCTGCATCTCGCGCTCCACCTTGCGGGCGTTGTCTTCCATCAGCGTGCAGTGGACGGCGATGGCGTTGAGGTCGTCGGCGGAGTAGGGCTGCGGCGCCTTGGCCAGCCACGCCTTCATCAGCCGCTGCGTCACCATGTCGGGAAAGCGGCGGTTGGGCGCGGTCGAGTGGGTGTAGTCCTGCACGGCTAGGCCGAAGTGGCCCGGTGAAACCTCATTCGGCTTCACCAGCACGTACTCGCCGGGGCCCATCAGCTTGACCGTGGCCAGCGAGAGGTCGGGAAAGTGGTCGGGGTCCTTCTGCTTCTGCGTCAGCAGAAAATCGTTGAGCGCTTTGGAGTCCGGCTCGGCGGGCAGCGTGGTGCCCAGGTTTGCGGCCATCTCGACGATGCGGTCCCAGCGCTTGGGCGTGCGCACGATGCGGCGGATGGATGCGACGCCCGCATCCTCAAAGGTGCGGGCGATGACGCCGTTGGCCGCCACCATGAATTCTTCAATCAGCGAGGTGGCGCGGTTCTTTTCCAAGCGCGCAATTTCGATGGCCTCCTCGGCCAGCATCACCGGCCGGGTCTCGATGGTCTCCAAATCCAGCGCGCCATGCTGGAAGCGTCCGCCGACCATGCGCTGGGCGGCTGCGTCCTGGAGCTTGAGTTGTGCGGCCAGATCGGCGCTGGCAGCCACCTTGGCCGGTGCTGGACCCTTGCCTTCGAGCCACGCGCCCACGGCGTTGTAAGCCAGTTGTGCGCGGTTGCGCACCAGAGCGCGATACACTTTGCCGTCCGACACCGTGCCCGCCTGATCCACGGCATACTCGATCACCCCCGCCACGCGGTCTTCGTTCTCGTTGAGCGAGGTGATGCCTTCGGAGAGCTCGGCAGGCAGCATGGGGAAGACCTTGACACCGGTGTAAACCGAGGTCGTCTCGCTCTTGGCGTGCGAGTCGATGATCGTTTCCTGATGCACGCGGGAGTCCACGTCGGCGACGCCGATCAGCACGCGGATGCGGCCATCGGGGAGCTGCTCGGCCCACTCGATCTGGTCCAGATCCTTCGATGTGTCGTTGTCGATCGAGGACCAGAGCAGATTGCGCAAGTCCTGAATCCCGGCGACTGCAGGCATCTCCGCATGATGGGCCTGTATCGCGGCCAGCTCAGTGTCGGTTCCAGCGGGAAAATCCGGCTGGAAACCGTGTTCGATCATCGCGGTATGGGCCGCGGCAACAAGATTGAAGTGAATCGGATGGCCGTTCGACATAGTAATTTGGCTCCTTCAAACTGAAAGGCCAGCCTATCACGCCGGGGTGCCGCTCGACTGGGAACAGGGGATGCGTTACATGCGTATACTGCTTGAGTAACGGCTGTATAGAGGAGTCATGAGACTTTTTTACGATTGGTTCTTTCCCGCGCTATGGGTGGTTTATTTTCTCTATTGGCAAGTTGCGGCGCGCGGCACCAAGAGCAACGAACGGGTTGAGCCGCTTGTGTCGCGGATCGTACGGGCCGTGATGTTTTTTTTCGCGTTTGTTCTCCTGATGAGCCCCCGGCTGCCCATTCCCGTGCTCTACCAGTCTTATCTTTCTGAAACCAACTGGACTGCCTGGTTCTGGATTGGCGCGGCGGTGAATGTGCTGGGACTAGGTTTCGCGGTCTGGGCGCGCGTGTTCCTAGGCAGCAACTGGAGCCGCTCGGTGACCATCAAGCAGGGCCACGAACTGATCACCGGTGGACCGTATGGCCTGGTACGCCATCCGATTTATACCGGACTGCTGACTGGCTTTCTCGGCACGGCGATCGCCATTGGGCAAGTTCGTGGCATGGTGGCTTATGCTTTCCTCTTCGCGATGCTCTGGTTCAAGCTGCGGCTTGAAGAGCGGTGGATGCGGCTGCAATTTGGAGAAGTCTACGAGCAGTACGCACAGCGAGTGCCTGCGCTTGTACCGCTGCCGCACAAGATACGCTAACCGAAGAAAATTATTGAATTCCTAAATCGGTGAGAACCTTGGGTTTGGCTTCATCCACAACCAGCAGGTTGTGGCAGGCCGAGCAGTCTTGCGTAATACTTGTGCCGTCCTTGGCCGCGTGGCTGCCGTCGTGGCAGCGGAAGCAGCCCGGATAGTTCATGTGCCCAATATGGTTAGGATGCGTTCCCCAGGTCAACTTCATATAGGGAAAGACGTTTTGACTGTAAAGGGTCACAAGTCCGCTGCCGGCTCGCTTCACCAGATTGGCCTTCGTAGCCATGACATCGGGAAATCCAGTGCGATAGAAGGCTTCAAGCTGTTCGGGAATCTTCGCTCGCGCCTCGGCTTCGCTCGCATAGTTGGCTTTCAGCAACATCAGCCCTTCTTTGTGGATCCAAGGCAGCTCCGGGCTCACCGGGCCGTCGGCCATGGCCTGGTTGAGTGCTTCCTCCGCCGTTACAAACGGATGCGCCGCGCGATTGTGGCAGTCGATGCAGTCCATCACTCGCCGCTCGCCCTGTGGCGGGCCGCTGCCCGCCGGTAAAGTGGTAAAGACTGTCTCCGAGCCGTCCTCATTGCGCTTCTGCACCCAGGGAATGTTAGTGCGGCTTTCATCGGTTGCGACGTACTCGATGTGGCCCAGGTGAACGCCGTGAATGCCGGTCAGGTGGGAGAGGCCATCCAGCCCGCCCAGGTGCAACACTAAAACCGTCTGGTTCTCAGTGTTTTTTTCGTCGTCGGCAAACTCCGACTTGACCAGCAGCTTTTCACCAATGAACCGTGCCGGCGTGTGGCAGCCCTCGCAGGTGTACCGCGCCGGGCGCAGGCTCTCTACCGGTGACGGGATCGGCGTGGGATAGCGATCAAAGGTGACCTCGAGAAGCTGCTTGGTGCCGTTCACCTTGGCGGAAAAGTACGCTTCCGCGCCCTCGCCGATGTGGCAATCCACACACGCTACATGGGAGTGAGCGGCTATTTTATAGGCTGTGTACTCGGGGTGCATCACATGGCAGCTTTGGCCGCAGAACTGCGGCGAGTCCATGTAAGCCGAGCCGCGATAGCTGGCCACCGACACCACCAGCAGGTTGGTGATGGTGGCCACCAGCACGATGTCCAGTCCATGGCGAAAGATGCGGTCGTTCAGATCGATTTTGGGGAATTCTGCCGGAATCTGCCCAGCCTGTTGCAGCTTTCTGCGGCGCAGAAACAGGCCCACGGGAATCAGAATCAATCCGGCTATAAACAAGGCCGGCAGAAGCAGAAAAAAGATGATGCCAAGATAGGGGTTGTCGTTGGGCCGGCCGAAGAGCTCCACCAGCCAATAGGCGATCATGGTTACGCCGGAGGCGGTAGTGATCGCTCCGCCGGCAAGACTGATGGGATTGTTGCCAAAAAACAGCGCCGGACGGACCCAATGTTCGCGGAAATTCTGGAGCAACGACACGTTTCCTCAGCCTCCACACAGGCAGCCCGCCTGGGGATGGCGGGCCTGAATTCAATCTTCTGCGCCGATTG
>JBKQLG010000086.1:0-4229 GCA_052147235.1 Occallatibacter sp. | reverse complement strand
CCAAGATGATTACCCCTGTCTTGGACAGCAGTGATCGGCTATATATTTGCGGCAGCCCGGAGTTCCCGGCTGTTGAGCGATTTCATAGTAGCGACTGAGAGCGCAGACATTGCCAATTATGCCGCTGCGGAGAACGTGGCTGTTCTTTTTCATCCTTCTATTCTGTCATCCGATACCGCGCCGTCCTTCCCTGTAATTGAACAGGCTGTTCGGCGACTTAGCAACCAAACGCCCATTGACATTTGCGTTACTCTTCGCGCGACGTCACCGCTTAATACCGGCGAGGATATTGATAATGCAATTCAGCTCTTAATTTCTGAAGAATCTGCTGATTCGGTTGTGAGCGTAGTTGCCGCACAGGGAGTACACCCTGTGCGGCTGAAACGTGTATTAGACTCCGGCTTTATTGAAGACGCATTTGGGTCTGAGGGGGCTTTCCCGAAACGGCGGCAGGAACTAGAAAAACTCTACATTCGAAACGGGGCCATTTACGCGACCCGAGCCGCAAAAATCGAGCAAGGCACTCTGTGGGGTACACGCAGCTTGGCATATATCATGCCAGAAGAGCGCTCTATAAACATCAATACGGACTTTCAATTTAATGTTGCCGAACTTCTCATCCTGGATGAGAAACGGAGACACGAAAAAATAGATCCACGGTGAATTCCGAGATACGAGTCCTGGCAGGTAGCCCAAGTCTCGATTCTGAGACCGAGGAAACCAAGAATCCATAATCACCCCGCCTGTTCCAGAATCGCGTCGATGCAGGCCAACTCCTCGGCGGTTAAGCTGAGGTTGGCGAGGGCGGCAACGTTCTGCTCGATCTGTTCGACGCGGCTGGCTCCAATCAGCGCCGAGGTCATGCGGCTATCGCGCAGCACCCAGGCCAGCGCCATCTGCGCCAGCGATTGCCCGCGCCGGGCGGCCAATTCATGCAGCGCGCGAATCTGCTTGAGGCGGCCCGCGGTGATGTCGCTGCTCTTCAGGAAGACGGCCTTGGTGGCGCGCGAGTCCGCCGGAATTCCATCGAGATAACGATTGGTCAGCAGGCCCTGCGCCAGCGGACAGAAGGCGATGGCGCCCACGCCCTCGTTGCCCAGCACGTCCAGCAGACCGCTCTCCGGCGTGCGCACAAACATCGAATACTTGGGCTGATGGATCAGGCAGGGTGTCCCCAGATCGCGCAGTATTTTGATCGCCGCGGCGGCCTGGCCGGCGCTGTAGTTGGAGATGCCGGCATAAAGCGCCTTGCCCGAGCGCACCGCCTGATCCAACGCGCCCATCGTCTCTTCCACGGGAGTTACCGGATCGGGGCGATGGGAGTAGAAGATGTCCACGTACTCCACGCCCATGCGCCGGAGGCTCTGATCCAGACTCGCCAATAAATACTTGCGCGAACCCCAGTCGCCGTAAGGGCCGGGCCACATATCGTAGCCGGCCTTGGTGCTGAGGATCAGCTCGTCGCGATGGGCTGCCAGGTCCAGGCGCAGAATCCGGCCGAAGTTGGCCTCCGCGCTTCCCGGCGGCGGGCCGTAGTTGTTGGCCAGGTCGAAGTGGGTGATGCCCAGATCGAAGGCCCGGCGCACCATCGCGCGGCTGTTCTCAAAAACATCCGCGCCACCGAAGTTGTGCCATAAACCAAGAGAGATGGCAGGCAGAAGCAGGCCGCTGCGCCCAGTTCGGCGGTATTGCATGGTGTCGTAACGGTCTTCGTTGGCAGTGTACAAAGAGAATCTCCTTGTTTACAAGCGCTGCATTGAATGTAAAGGATATACCCTGTGTATCTCCGGATTTGCATGCACGACTGGGGGAACGCGCGTGCCTCCCGGCGCGTAATGACAAAGCAGTTGCATCCTGGTCTAAATAGCTATAAGATGCGACAATCGACTCTTATGCCTGTTTTCAGTTCTAATTCGCCTCAATCCACGCCCGCGCCGCCCCTGCAGCGACTGCGCCTGGGCAATCTGGGCAAGCTGTGCGTGGCCATTCAAGCATCCTCGGCGGCGGAGTTGATCGAGCGGGCGGCAGCGGCGCTGGTGGATGCCCGCTTTCTCGAATTGCGCCTCGATTCGCTGCCCAAGCCGGCCACGGTGCTGCCCAGGGTGAAGGAGTTCCTGGAAGCGCATCGCGAGGCGACGGTCGTCGCCACCTGCCGCCGCAAAGAGAATGGCGGCGGCTTCGAGGGGTCGCTCAAGGCTGAACTGGAGGTGCTGACCAAGGCTGCCGAAGCCGGATGCCAGATAGTCGATCTGGAGGTCGAGTCGGCCGAGAAGGCCGCTCCCCGGCAACTGGAGCAACTGCGCGCGGCGTTGCGGGCGGCGGGCGCGGCGCTGATCGTCAGCTTTCATGACTTCTCTCGCACCAAAAACCTGGAGAAGGCGGCCGAGCGCATCGAGGCCTTCCGGCCCGATTTCGTCAAAGTGGTTTCGACGGCGAAGTCTCTGGCCGACAACCTGGCCGTCTTGAAGCTGATCGCGGATCGCTCCCGCTCGGCTCAGGTGGCGGGTATCGCCATGGGCGAGGAGGGGCTGGTCAGCCGCGTGCTGGGCCTGCGCGCGGGCGCGGCCTTCACCTTCGCATCGTTCTCCGAGGGCGCTGAAACCGCCCCAGGACAAGCCACCGTCCGCACGTTGCGCGACCTCTACCGCGTCGAGCAGTTGGACCACGCGACGCGCGTCTTCGGCGTGGCGGGCAACCCCATCCACCACTCGCTCTCGCCGCTGATGCAGAATACCGCCTTCCGCCGCGAGGGGGTGAACGCGGTGCTGCTGCCGCTGAAGGTGCAAAAGCTCGACGACCTGCTGAAGCTGCTGCGCGAGCTGCCGCTGGCCGGCGCGGCCGTGACCATGCCGCTCAAGCAGGAGATTCTGCCCCACCTGGCGAATATGGACGCGCTCACCACGCGCATCGGCGCCTGCAATACGCTGCGGGTCAGCTCGGACGGCAAGATCGTCGGCTTCAACACCGATGTGGCCGGGGTGATTCGCCCGCTGGAAAAGCGCCTCAAGCTCAAGGGCGCGCGGATTGCCGTCGTCGGCGCGGGCGGAGCGGCGCGGGCCGGCGTCTTCGGCCTGATGGAGCAGGGCGCGGAGGTCTTCATCGTCAACGTCATCCATGAGCAGGCCGTGGCCCTCGCCAAAGACGCCAAGGCCCACGTGCTGAAGTGGGAGCAGTTCGCCAAGGGCCGCTTTGACGTGCTCATCAACGCCACCCCCTGCGGCATGGCCGGCAACAAGACGCCCATGCCGGTTGCCGAAAACGAACTCAACGCCGGGCTGATCATGGACATGGTCTACAACCCGCTGGAAACGCCGCTGCTCAAGCTGGCCAAGTCGCGCGGGATCCCGGTGATCAGCGGCATGGAGATGTTCGTCCAGCAAGGTGCGCGCCAGTTTGAAATCTGGACCGGCAAACCCGCCCCCGAAGCGGAGATGCTGCGCGTGGTGGAGCTGGAGCTGCGGCGGCGGGGGTGAGTCTCGCGGTTTCCTACGTGTCAGGATCGAGACTTGGGACACTTGGCGCTTACAAACGCCGGTGATGTCCTATTAGTGCGTTGCTGCCTGAAAGTCTGGAAAGCAAATTGCCTCAGCAACGAATTCATCTTCCCATAGAACTTGGAGGAGTCAAGGAGCCTGGACTCTGGGCGAGATTCGGGGTGTCGTATGGCAATCTGTATTAGGACCAGAAAATGAGTGCAATCGACCATTTCCGCGAAACCATACGAAAGCTCTGCACCGCAGTCGAAGATGAAGCCATCGAAAATCAGGTTTACTGGAAGATCATCTTGGATTCTGGCATCACTTCACTTGCCGACTTGAAGCAACGGGTTGAGGACGCTCTCCAAGACCCTGCAAGGCGGGCCGAGGCTCACGAGATGTATTCGGAGATGTGGAAAACTCTTGAGGATACCGGGATTGACGCATTCTTTGAAGACCTATTAAAAGACCTTCCGCCCACCGACAAGCCAAACTAGCGATTTCTTGAGCCTCGGAATTATTCTCTGTAGACACACAATCCCTCCTGCGGTAATATCCGCGTAGAGAGTAGTGCCCGTCATTCTCAAGCCGCCCCCGCCAGGGCGGCTGTCTCTTTTAGAATACCTCTAAGGAACCTCTGAAAAACGCCGAGTTTAAAGAGCGCGCAGTAAGTATTTTGTCGCGAGGGCATGAAATCGGCGCATTTTCGTATGTCGGACAGTTCATTTAACCCGCCGGAGGCCGCCCGTGGCC
>JBKQLG010000085.1:0-17570 GCA_052147235.1 Occallatibacter sp. | reverse complement strand
AAGCCCACGACCGGCTTCTTCACGTTCCTCTTCACGAACTCCGCCGCAGCTTCCTCGGCCGTGCCGCCGATCTCGCCGATCATCACGATGGCTTCCGTCTCCGGATCGTCGTTGAAGAGGCGCAGCGAAATCATGGTATGTCAGCTTAGCTGATGCGCTCAATCGCCATGGCGGTCGCTTCGCCGCCGCCGATGCAGATGGAGGCGATTCCGCGGCGCAATCCGTATTTTTCGAGCGCCGCGGCCAGCGTCATAACCATGCGCGCGCCCGATGCGCCGATGGGATGGCCGAGAGCGCAGGCACCGCCGTGGACGTTGACCTTTTCTTGGGGCAGGCCCAGATCGCGCATGGCCGCCATCGCTACCACGGCGAAGGCCTCGCTGATCTCGAACAAATCCACCGTGTCGAGCGTCCAGCCGGTCCTTTCCAGGAGCCGGCGGATCGCGCCGATGGGCGCCGTGGTAAAAAGCGCGGGCGTGCTGGAGTAGGTGGCGTGACCTGCGATTGCCGCCAGCGGCGCGAGGCCGCGGCGGTCCGCCTCGGAGCGCAGCATGAGCACCAGCGAGGCGGCGCCATCGGAGATCGCGCTGGAACTCGCCGCCGTCACCGTTCCGCCCTCGCGAAACGCAGGCTTGAGAAACGGAATCTTTTCCGGATTTGCTTTCAGCGGCAGCTCATCGTGGTCCACCTGGCGTTGGACCTTGCCTTTGTTCACCGTGACCGGAACGATCTCCGCGGCTAAGCTGCCGTCGGCTGTGGCCTTCTGCGCCCGCGTGAGCGATGCCACGGCATATTCGTCCTGTGCCGCGCGCGTAAACGCGTAGCTATCGGCGCACTCCTCCGCCAACGCGCCCATCGAACGGCCCTTATCGTAGGCGTCTTCAAGCCCATCGAGAAACATGTGGTCGAGAACACGGCCATGCCCCATGCGATAACCGCTGCGCGCGCGATCCAGGAGATACGGGGCGTTGCTCATGCTCTCCATGCCGCCCGCGACCATGATCTTCGCACTGCCGGCAAGCAATAGATCGTGCGCCAGCATGGCAGCCTTCATACCCGAGCCGCACACTTTGTTGATCGTGACCGCGCCGGTGGAAGCCGGCAGTCCGGCGCCCAGTGCGGCCTGACGCGCCGGGGCCTGGCCCAGGCCGGCGGAAAGCACGCAGCCGAAGAACACTTCATCCACGGATTCGAACGGGATCCTCGCACGCTCCATGCTGGCACGTATGGCGATGGCGCCGAGCGCAGGAGCGGACAGCTCCTTCAGATCGCCCAGGAACGCGCCGATCGGTGTTCGGGCAGAGCCAATAATCACGACGGGATCGGGTGCTGCCATTCCTTGCTCCTGAACGGGAATCTTCTTTTTCGGGTCCGATTCGTTCTATTGTACCGCTGCTGAGGGTATTGCATGAACAAAGCTGTATTTACAGTCGAAAAGGCAGGAGATTCTCGGCCATCATGAACTCGCTTCATGGCTTTTTGGCCCCGGCAAAGGCCATGTGCGCACGACCTGGCCTTTGGCCTTGGAACAGTGCAAATCAGATCTCCAGCGAAGGTAAATGGGGTATATTGGTTCACAGCCGAAAGGCAAAACTGAAAGTCCGGTTCATGGGATCAAGCCTCTCATTCAGTTCTCCATCTCTGGGGATCAGAACCTGCTTCCTTGAGTAGGATTATTCCTTAGTGTGCACCGATCTTTGGCATACGTGATTGCAGTCACGTTGAACGGCGCTCGCAAGTCTTACGATGACAAGCAGAGTGGACAGTAGCCGGCATTTGAGCGGGAAGGAATTTGTATGAATCTCGGGTTTATTGAGAACAAGACATACGACGAGATTTCGGTTGGCGACACAGCCAGGACGGAGCATGTTTTGACCACGGAAGACGCGATGGCCTGGGCCTCGATTTCCGGATTCAACTCCATTCTGGACTCCGATGAACTTATCGATCGCGCCGTGAGCAGCATGCTTCCGACAGGGCCAAACATGTGGTGCGCCTCGCTCATCTCCGGTCTTTTCGCCACGAATCTTCCCGGGCCCGGATGCTCATTGACGAACGTGTCTCTCGCGTTCCACAATCTCATCCGTGTCGGAGAACGCATTATCGTCAAGGTCCAGGTTACGGCCAAGGAAGATTCTACAAAGAGCCTTACCTTCGATTGCAAAGCAAGCAATGGCGCAGGCACGTCCATCTTTTCGGGCACTGCACAGCTCATTGCACCTTTGGAAAAGCTCCGCTTGTCCACTCTCCCGGTACCCCAACTCATCGTGAACCATCCCTATCGTTATTACCGCGATTTGATCTCGCGAGCAAATTCCATGCCGGCTGTGAAAACCGCGATCGTGTGGCCGTGCGACGAACTATCTCTCGGAGGCGCCATCGAGGCATCCAAAGAGGGGTTGATTGTGCCTGTTCTTGTTGGTTGTGAAGCGAAGATGCGCACCTTGGCGGGCACTTTGCAACTCGACCTGGAAACCATTCAGATCGTTGACGTCGACGAGAGCAGCACGGCCGCCATCCGGGCCGTTGAGATGGCTCATAAAGGCGAAGTCCAAATGCTCATGAAGGGCTCTCTTCAGACTGACGAACTCATGAGCGCTATCGTGTCGCGCGAAGGAGGGATGCGCACAGGGAGGCGCTTCAGCCACGTATTTGTTTTGGATGTACCTTCCTACCACAAGCCTCTCTTCGTAACCGATGCGGCCATCAACTTCCAGCCGGACCTGGAGACCAAGATCGACATTCTACAGAATGCTATCGACATGATGCTCACGCTTGAGGTCGAGAACCCGAAGGTGGCCATCCTGTCGGCGGTGGAATCAGTCAACCCAGCCATTCCATCGACGCTGGATGCCGCCGCTCTCTGCAAAATGGTTGATCGCGGACAGATTACCGGCGCCATCGTCGATGGCCCACTGGCATTCGATAATGCCATTTCAAGCGAAGCCGCACGGATCAAGAACATCAAATCGCCGGTCGCGGGAGACCCGGATCTTCTGATGGTCCCCAATCTGGAAGCCGGGAATATTCTCTTTAAGGAGCTTCAGTACTTGGCCGGAGCGGTCGCGGCGGGAGTTGTGGTGGGAGCTAAAGTCCCGGTAGTTCTCACCGGCCGCGCCGACGGAGAACTGGCTCGAACGGCGAGTTGCGCCCTGGGCGTCCTGCTCGCGAAGCCGGCGCCCGACCGGTGGTAAGCCCGCGGTTCATATCAGGCGACCCCGAAGGCTCTTGATGATGCGGGCGATTCCAGAACGACACGGAACCGCCCTGTTCTTCACCGCAAATGCCGTGATGGTCTCTCAATTCCTCTCGTAAGGAATACAGTTCCACTGAATCGGAGCCGGAAAAGAGATTCCGGTCTAAGAAGCTTGCGCCTCTGGACCAAATAATTAGAGCCTGTTATAAACTTTATTCCTTTGGAATCGAAGAAATATCCGAGCGTTCCTAGGAAGTGACCCGCCGGGCGATTAGGGATGAATGGGATAGTCTGCCCCAGGTCTCGCCTTTGAGACCCGGGGTTTCGCCTCAGATCAGCTCCGTCCGCCCGGTGATTCCCAATTCCTTCACGATCTTGCCCACATCCTGCGAGTGGTCGCGGTGGGCGACTAGCAGCGCGTCTCCGGTGTTGACGATGACCAGGTTCTTGACGCCCACCAGAGCGACGAACTTGTGCGGGCTGTAGACGTAGTTGTTGCAGGCGTCCAGAGCCATGTGGCCCTGTGTCTCGGTCACGTTGCCCTCGGCGTCGCCGCGCAGGCGCGTTTCGATCTGGTACTCGTAGAGCGAGGCCCAGGAGCCCAGGTCGTTCCAACTGAACTCGGCGGGGATGCAGTAGAGGTGGGAGAGGTGCTCGCCCTTGGCCGAGCGCGGCTCCAGCACAGCGTAGTCCACGCTGATGTTCTCGCACTTGGGATAGACTTCGCGGAAGACCTCCTCAAACTCCGGCGTCCCGTAGGCGGCGGCGATCCGTTCCAGCAGCGGAGCGGTCTCCGGCAGGTGCTCGCGGACCGCATTCGCCAGCGTGCGCGCCGACCATAAAAACATCCCCGAGTTCCAGTAGTGGTTGCCCGCGGCGACGAACTCCTCGGCCTTGTTCTGGTTGGGCTTCTCGATAAAACGCCGCACGTGCAGCGCGGAGTCGTCGCGGGTATAGTCGGTGGTCTCGATGTAGCCGTAACCGGTCTCCGCGCGGGTCGGCTCAATGCCCAGCACCACGATGTTGTCTCCGGCGGCGGCCACGGCGATGGCCTTTTGCAGCGCCTTGAGAAAGCGCGGCTCGTCGGCGATCACGTGGTCGGAGGGAAAGACTCCCAGCACCGCGTCGGGGTTCTGGCGCTCGATTAGAAAGGCGGCCAGTCCGCAGGCCGGGGCGGTGTTGCGCGCCACCGGCTCCTGAATGATCTGCCCGGCGGGCACACCCTCCAACTGGTCGGCGATCTCGTGGGCCAGGTACTCATTGGTGATGACCCAGGTCTGCTCCGGATGGGCCAACGGTTTGAGCCTTTCGACGGTCTGCTGAATCATCGAGCGCTCGCCGTCCAGGGCGAGAACCTGCTTGGCATGGGCGCGGCGGCTGCGGGGCCAAAAGCGCGTACCACTGCCTCCGGCAAGAATGACAGGGCGAAAATCGATAGGTTTAGGCATCGAAGACACATCCTACCCGACAAACGATACGTTTGCACAGCGGAAAATCATTTTTTGTTGAGGACACCTGAAATCATGCGGCGCCGCGTTGAAGGGAGAGGGTTTGCCCATCTCACGATGCAAAACGACGCGCGCCAACGCAAGTTGCATGGCCCGGCTAGTCCAGTTTTCCCAGGAACTCTCCCATGCGCCGCGTCCCCTCGTCGATGTTCTGCTTGGTCACCGGGTAGGAGATACGGATGTGCTCACTGGTGCCGAAGGCCTCGCCCGGCACGCTGACGACATGGGCCTCATGGAGCAGCCGCGTGGCCAACTCGGTTGCCGTCCTGATGCCGCCCTTGCCGATATATGCGCTCATATTCGGGTAGACGTAGAACGCTCCTTCTGGCTTGGTGCAGGTGACGCCGGGAATCTTTGCCAGCGCCGCCAGCATATAATCCCGCAGATCGATAAACTCGGCGCGGAACTCGCTGACGCACTCCTGCGAGCTGGTCAAAGCCGCGACGGCCGCCTTCTGCACAAAGCTGGTGGCGTTCGACGTGCTCTGCGATTGCAGCTTGCTGAGATTGGCCGTCATGGCCTTGGGAGCCAGCGAAAAGCCCGCCCGCCAGCCGGTCATCGCATAAGTCTTCGACAGCGAGCCGAGGATCACGATGTGCTCCTTGGCCCAGGTGAACGAGCCCCCGCTGACCGGCTTGCCGGCATAGTTCAGGTAGGCGTAGCACTCGTCCAGCAGCAGGAAAATCCCGCGCTCGTGCGCCAGATGGACGATGCGCTCCAGGTCCTCGGCGGAGACCACCGAGCCGGAGGGGTTCGACGGCGTGTTCAGAATGATGGCCTTGGTCTTGGGCGTGACGGCCTTCTCAATGGCATCCGCCGTGACGCGAAAGTTCTCCGCCTCCTGCGTCTCCAGGAAGACGACCTTGCCGCCGGCGTACTGGATGATGTCCTTGAAGCTGACCCAGTAGGGGACGGGCAGGATCACCTCGTCGCCGTGATCGACAAGAATCTGGACGGCGTCGAAGAGAGCATGCTTGCCGCCGGTGGTGAAGATTGCCTCGTCAAGTCCGTAGTCGGAGCCGAAATCGGCGGCGTGGCGCTCGACAATGGCCTTGCGCACGTCGGGAATGCCGGGCACGACGGTGTATTTGGAGAAGTTGGCCTCAATGGCGGCAATGGCCGCGTCCTTGATGTGGCGGGGGGTGGGAAAGTGCGGCTCGCCCGCGCCGAAATCGACGAGGTTGGCGCCCTGGGCGCGCAGCTTGGCAGCCTCGGCGGCCACGGCCATGGTCGCGGAGACCTCGATCCGGCCAATGCGGTCGGCAAAAATCTTGGGAGAAGAGCTTGCGGTCGTCATCATACTTCTATTTTTACAGATTTTTCGGCTGGGGCAAAGCCAGATCATGGCAACGCACGAAGGGGTGGTAATTCCGCCCTAACTCGCCCCGATGCGCCCGCGCAGGCGTTTTAGCACATTGGGCGGGACCAGGCCGTTGACGTCGCCGCCAAAGGCAAAGACCTCCTTCAGCATGCGCGAGCTGACAAACGAATAGCGGCCGGCGGGTTGCAGAAAGACGGTCTCGATCTCCGGGGCCAGCCGCCGGTTCATCAGCGCCATCTGGAACTCGTACTCATAGTCGCTGATGGCGCGGATGCCGCGCAGGATCGCCGAGGCGCCCTGCTGGCGCGCGAACTCCACCGTCAGCCCGTCGAAGGTAGCCACCGAGACGTTGCCCAATGCGGCGGTCGATTCCTTCAGCATCTCGACGCGCTCTTCGACTGTGAAGAGGGGATCCTTCCCCGGATTGTTGAGGACGGCGACGATGAGGTGGTCAAAGAGTTTGGCGCCGCGCTGGATCAGGTCGATGTGACCGTTGGTGGGCGGGTCGAAGGTGCCGGGATAGAGGGCGCTGACGCTCATGGAGGCTCTCAAGTGATTCTATCAGCGCGGCCAACTGGTCAGCGCTGCAGCAGGTCGATGGGCTGGGTGAAATCCGTGACGCGAATATGCTGGGCCAGAGCCGGATGCTGGCGCTCCAGGGCCAAATACATCTCCCAGGCGATGCGGCGATAGCTGAAGTGTCCGGCAGGCCCGGAGCGCAGTTCGATGATGTATTGGGCCTCAGCGAAGTCCATCTTGAAGAGCGATCGGATGCGCGTGGCCAGCGGCAGCAGGTAGAGCGCGGACTGGGCTGCTTCGGAAACCGCCCCGGCCGCTATCCGCGCGCTGGCGGCGTGGGCCTGGTCGACGGCAGCTTGAAATTCGGCCAGGACGCCGGCTTCGGCGAGGATGTTCACCTCTGGGCCAAGATCGCCGGAGGTGGGCGTCTCGTAGCCGTGCAGCGCAGTGAAGGCTTGAATGATCTGCGTGCAGCGGCGATGGCGGTGCATGTCGCGAAAGCCGCCGATGTCCATCAGGATGTCAAACCGGAGCGAAGCTCCAGCGTGAAAGGCGCGCAGCGCTTCGTCGTGCTTGCCTCGGTGGCGCAGGCCCAGCTCGATGACTTCGTTGACTCGGGCTTCGATCAGCCCTGCCACTACGTCGCGAATCTGCCGGTAGGGGTGGTGGCTGGCCGAGTAAAGCAACGTCGCAGCCAACTCCACTTCGAGGCTCTCGGTGCGCTCGACCAGGTCCACAACAGGCGCCACTGCATGGGGCAGGCCATTGAGTATTTCAGTGGCAGCAAGAGCCAGTTCAACGCGGCTCTGGATCTCGTAGTCGTTGGGCTGGGCGTACTTGACCAGCGTGGGCGCACTGCGAACCTCTACGGCCTGGCCGCTCACATTCCAGGCGGGGCCGATGGCAGCTTCGCGCAGCTTGGCTCCCAGGTCGCGCACCTCGGCCGCGGGGTGGGAGAGCAGCCGCGAGACCTGGGTCTCCAGCGTCCGCGCATTGGTGATCTGGCCGAGCGAGGTGTTGGTGGCCAGCGGAAGCAGGTAGCGGGCCACGTCGAAGGCGCGCGCCTTGAGTGTCCGCTCGTAAGCCTCAGGCTTCATCGTCTCCGGGCAGGGAACGCGCCGGCGCAAGGCTTCCAGAACCGCCGCGGTGGTGCGCTGGTAGACGGCAAAAAGGCTCGTAATGGTATCGGAATACAGTTGCGCCGCGCCGGAATCCTCGCCGAAATCCGGAAAATACCAGCCGGATTTGAGAAAGTTCTGGTAGCGTGTTGATCGTTCCTGCCCATCCCACCTCTGCTCATCCACCAGCACAATGGCGGCCAGCAGGCTGAGACGCTCGATAGCCATCGCGACGTGGGCCAGATCGGCGATGGAGCGGTGGCCGTATTGAAAATAAAAGGTGTTGAGGAACTGCTCGGCGCGCTGGCGGCTGATCTCGGCCAGCGACTCGCGCATGGAAAGAGCGGAGCGGGAGTACTTGGCCATCGCATAGGCCAGCACTTCGGGATCGGCGCCATGCACGGCAAAGACTTCGGTCTGGTTGCGGGCGCCGGGAGGCATCAAAGATTCACTGGACATTCGTGTGTACTCGCGAACAGAATACGACATTGGGATGGATTGAGTTGTGCATCCCTGGTCCCGCTCGCGGCGTCTATTCAATTAGCCGATGCGTGAGCAGCAGGTCAGCGTAAGTCGGTACAAGGCAAGGCACCAGCAACCCAGCTTGCTTCTGCAGGTTACGCCAGCAATGAACCCGCTAACTTGCTGACCCGCTCGTCACCGCGAAAGCCTGCCCTGAGTGTTGTCGAAGGGCGGTGGCTAGCTTGCTGAATGGTTAGAGTGTGTTTCATAAACCAGTTTTGTGTCAGGGCACGACTTCAGTCGTGCCGAAAAGGGCATTAAAAACAAGGGGTTTTAACCCCTGAGGGATTGCACATGGGACAGGTTGGGCATTTATGAAACAAGCTCTCACCAGTCCCCATGTAAATTGGCGAAAGAATGGAGAAGACCTGACACTTAACCAGCTTTGTTCATAAGGAGCAACCCGGCCATGCTGCAGTATCTGGTACGCACGTCACACAAGCCGCGGCCCTTGCCGTCGGGCCGATGGCTGATCAGACAGCGCTGGAACGATCTGCTCTTTGCCCACTGGCCGATGCCCGCCGCGGTGATTGCTCCGCTGATTCCAGAGGGCTTGCAGGTGGACACCTTCCAGGGCTCCGCGTGGCTGGGAGTGATGCCCTTCTGGATGGACCGCATCAAGGTGCGCGGCATTCCCCCGCTTCCCGGGATGCGCAGCTTTCCCGATCTGAGTTTGCGCACCTATGTCCGCGAAGAGCGCACCGGTACGCCGGGGGTGGTCTGTCTCTCGCTGGATGCCAGCAACCTGCTGGCCGTGGCGGTGGGGTGCGTCCTCTACCACCTGCCTTACCACTGGGCTGAGATGGTTCTGGAGCAGCGCTCGGAGCGGGAGTTTTCCTTCTTCAGCCGCAGGCGGTTCTGCGATCAACCGTTCGTCTTCAAGGCGCGCTACCGCGGGCTGGGTCCTTCGCGGCGGCTGGCGGAGAGCGGCGCAGGCTCTCTTGAGCACTTCCTGATGGAGCGCTACAGCCTCTTTTCCAGCAACCGGAACGGGCAGCCGATTCGAGCCAATCTCCATCACGTCTCGTCGCTGCTTGAGGAGGCCGAAGCGGAGATTGAGAAGAACGATCTGGCCGCGGTGCTCGGCCTCCAATTGCCAGAGCAGGCGCCGGTGCTGCACTACACGCGGCGGCTGGCAGTTTATGTCTGGCCGGCGGAGCTCGTCCGACCGTCGCTGGTGGCGCGCCCGGTGACCGTGGCGGCTACGCCGTCGGGGTAAAGGCAGGGAATAGGGAATAGATTCTGGCATTGTGGGCTTGGTGGTTGCCAGTTCTCAATGGCGGACGGTGCGGTTTCCGAGTAGGCGACGATCCAACCAGGAATTGATGTTTCCGTTCCGACTGGTCGTTCTTGAGCGGGTTGGGCAGTAAAATTGTGGCTATGAGCCGCGAAGCTTGGAAACTGATTGAAAAAGCCATTCAGGACGAAAATTGGATTGATGCACGCAGGCTGATCAAAGCCGAACTCAGGTCCGATCCAAAGGACCATTGGCTTATGAGTCGTCTCGCACTGACATATTATGAGCAAAAGAAGTACAAGCAAGCTCTCTATTGGGACGCAATGGCATTGCAGGTATCACCGAACTGCCCGCTCGCGATCTGGGGTTATGCTGGGACGCTTGAGATGCTGGGTCGTCAGGGAGAATCCCTAGCCCTCTTTCGCTGGCTATTGAGTTGGGGCGAGGAAGAACTGGCATATGGGGAATGTGGTGAGGGCATTCGCAAAGCCCGGAGTCTTATCGCGGATTGCCACTATCGTATTGCTCATATCTGGGAGGAGAAACGACAGTGGAAGAGGGCTGTTGCCGAATATGAAAAACATCTCTCCAGTAGAAAAATGGATGCATCAGCATCTATCCAATTCGAGAAGTCAAAGCTAGTTACACGCATGTGCTTTCTAAGACCCGACGATTGGCTGCCATAATCCCCGAATGACTGGCTTACCGGAAACTGCATTACGACTCTATTGTGAGATCGAGTACCGTTGCAGTTTCGCATTGCTTAGCCGTGATGTGCATGAAATAATTAGCCCGTTCCCCTTTCTGGTCCCACAATCTCCATTCTGGATAGAAGATGCGCCTGCGAACCTTTGTTTTTACTGCCGGATTGTTGCTGATGGCCTCCTGCGCCTTTGCGCAGACGATGGATCTTGAGCAGAACCGCGTGGAGATGACCGATCTGGCCGGCCCGTGGCGCTTCCACACCGGCGACGACCCGGCCTGGGCCAGCCCCGCCTTCGACGACTCCGGCTGGTCCCTGCTGCTTGCCGGAAAACCCTGGTCTCAACAGGGCTATACCAAGTACTCAGGTGTTGCGTGGTACCGGCTCCGGGTTATCCTTCCCGCTCACCCCGGCCCTCTCGCCTTCTACCTTCCCGGCGTGGATCTTAGCGCGCAGGTCTTTGCCAACGGCCGTCTGATTGGCCAGTTCGGAGGCATGCCGCCTAACCCGGAAGTCGTTATAGGCAGCAACCTTCTTTATCGGATTCCTGACGACGCCATCTCCTCCGGCCAGCCCCTCGTCCTCGCCGTTCGCATCTGGTTCTGGCCGAAAGCTGTGGGCTTTGGAGGCGGTCTGAGTTCCGTACCGCGCATCGGCGAACCGCGAGCCATCGCCGAGTGGCGCCAGCTTCAGGTCGACAATGCTTTTCACTCCAGTACCTTCGTCGAAATCTACGCCAATATCCTAACCTCGCTCGCCGGCTTCGGTTTCTTTCTTCTGCGCCGCAAAGAGCGTCCGTACCTGTGGTGGGGTATCAGTCAATTCTTCTGGGCCTGCTTCTCGGTGTTGTTGTTCAGCCTCAATTTCCAGCCCGTCCCCTATTTACGGTACTACTGCCTGTTTGCCTGCTTTTTCACGCTGGCATACTTCTTCCAGATCGAGTTCTACGTGACATTTCTGCGCCAGCGCCATGACTGGCTCTTCCGGGGCGCGACTCTATTCCTCCTGCTGCATGCGTGCATGATTATCCTCGGCACAGCAAACCCGCAGGAAAGAACGCTCGGCACACTCTCCGCCTTTACTTCCGCGTTTTCGGAGGCCTGCGTCCTGGGCATGCTCTGGCGCGGCGCGCGCCGGCGCACCTTCGGCGCGGCAGTGCTCCTGGTTCCATACTGCACGGCGTTTATGGTCGCAGCCATGGGCGCCCTCATCCGCCTGCCTTTCCTTAGCGTCACGGCCTGGGCGGACTGGGCGCGGCGTTTTCTGAATGAGACAATCGCATGGCCGGTTCCCGTCAGCGCAAATACCCTGACCGGCGACTTTGAGATGTTCGCCGTCCTTGTGATCCTCGCCCTCGGTTACGCGCGCAGCCGCGGCGACGAGGAGCGCCTGGAGTCCGAACTCGAGGCGGCCCGCACCGTGCAGAATGTTCTCATCGCCGACGATGTTCCGTCGGTCCTTGGCTTCCAGCTCCAGGCCGTCTACCGTCCCGCAAGCCAGGTCGGCGGCGACTTCTTTCAGGTGAGCGCCACCGAAAAAGGCGGCGCGCTGATCGTCATCGGCGACGTCAGCGGAAAAGGCATGCCCGCCGCCATGACCGTTTCGCTGCTCGTCGGCACCTTCCGCACGCTGGCACACTACACGCAAAGTCCCGGCGAAATCCTCGCCGCAATGAACCAGCGCATGATGGCGCGCAGCAGCGGCGGCTTTACCACCTGCCTGGTTCTCCGCTGCGACGCGGATGGGAAGCTGACGGTCGCCAACGCCGGGCACGTCGCGCCGTACGTGGCGGGCAAAGAACTGCTGCTGGAAAATGGCTTGCCTCTGGGCCTAGCTGCCAACTCATCCTATGCCGAATGTAGCTTCCAACTCGCGCCGGGCCAGCAGCTCACCCTCCTCACCGACGGAGTAGTGGAAGCTCGCGACCAGGCCGGTACCTTGCTTGGCTTTGATCGATCCGCTGCACTAAGCACCCAACCGGCAGAGGCTATTGCCAGCGCGGCACAGGCATTTGGACAGGACGATGACATTACGGTTCTGACCTTGTCTTATGCCGCCATTCCGGCTGCCGCTTGAAGCGCCGCACACCTCGAATTCGAGCAGAAAGCCTGAATCGAACGTTGAATCCTCCGGGTTCCGGTCGCGTCACCGGCAAACCGGAAACTGAACCGCTGCACTGTTCCTCTAAAATTGTTGTGTGCGAGTCGGAAGCTTCTGCGCGCTGTGCGCGTCTTCCATCCGGCCACAGCATCCAAGAAGAATGATATTGCCTTTCACCGCAGGAATCTGCGGGAGAGCGAAAAGGAACCGACATTGAATCATCCGAAAGCCAAATACTCTCCGACTCCAGCCGTCCGGTTGAACGACCGCCGATGGCCGGGCAAAATCATCGACAAGGCGCCGGTCTGGTGCAGCGTTGACTTGCGCGATGGAAACCAGGCGCTGATTGACCCGATGGATGCGGAGCGCAAGAACAGAATGTTCGATCTGCTGCTCAAGCTGGGCTTCAAGGAAATCGAAGTGGGATTTCCCGCCGCCTCCCAGACGGATTATGATTTTTGCCGTGAATTGATCGATAAGGGGCGCATCCCGCCCGATGTCACCGTTCAAGTGCTGACGCAGGCGCGCGAGCCGTTGATTCGCCGCACATTTGAAGCGTTGCAGGGCGCGCCGCGCGCCATCGTTCACCTCTATAACTCGACTTCAACGGTGCAGCGCGACGTGGTCTTCAAGCTGGATCGCGAGGGTGTGAAGCAAATCGCCGTCCAGGGCGCTCAGATGCTTCAGGAAATCTCGGCATCTTATCCTGGAACGGAGTGGATCTTCGAATATTCTCCCGAGAGTTTTACCGGGACGGAGTTAGATTATGCGCTGGAGATATGCGAGGCAGTGCTGGCGGTCTGGAAGCCCACGCCGCGGCATCGCGTCATTATCAATCTGCCGGCCACGGTGGAAAACGCCACGCCCAATGTCTACGCGGATCAGATTGAGTGGATGGGCCGCAACTTCAAGAACAGGGATTCCATCTTCCTGAGCGTGCATCCGCACAATGACCGGGGCACCGCGGTGGCCGCGGCGGAGCTGGCGATGATGGCGGGAGCCGACCGTATCGAGGGCACGCTCTTTGGAAATGGCGAGCGTACCGGCAATGTCGATCTGATAACTCTGGCACTGAATTTATACACCCAGGGCATCGATCCAGGGCTGGATTTTTCCGACCTGCCGGGGGTGATCGAGTGCGCCGAGTTTTGCAACCAGCTTCCCGTGCATCAGCGTCATCCCTACGCCGGAGAGTTAGTCTTCACGGCATTTTCCGGCTCCCATCAGGATGCCATCAAGAAGGGATTCGCGGTTCAGCCCGGCAAAGTATTATGGGAGGTTCCCTATCTGCCGCTGGATCCCAATGATATAGGCCGGACTTATCAGGAGATCATCCGAGTCAACAGCCAGTCGGGCAAGGGCGGAGTGGCCTATCTTCTTGAGCGCGATTACAGCCTCCGGCTGCCGCGCAAATTGCAGATCGAATTCAGCCGCGTCATTCAGAAGATCAGCGACCGGACAGGCCGCGAGATACGCCCCGCGGAGTTATGGTCTGCCTTTGAGGAGGAGTATCTCAATCAGCGCAGCCCGCTTTCCTGCATTCAATATTCCGAGAGCTCCAGCGCCGGTGCCGTTACGATCTCGGCAACGGTCCAGGACAGCAACGCGGAGCACTCGATCACCGGAAACGGAAACGGCCCCATCGACGCCTTTGTCGGCGCCATGAATAAGGAGTTCGGCCTTGACCTTCGCGTCGTCGATTATCAGGAGCAAGCTATCAGCAAAGGCGCCTCCGCCTCCGCCATGGCATTTATAGAGATACAATTCGGAGAATCGGAATCGCTCTTTGGCGCGGGAATGAATCCTAACATTGTTACGGCATCCCTCGATGCCATCCTCAGCGCCGTCAATCGCGCGCTGCGGCTGGGAAGAGCCGCGCTGCAGCCTGCGAAGCGCTGATCGGCCCATTTATAATGAGCTTCGAAAGGGCGCGGAGTTCTCTGCGCGGAGGTCAAAGGGAGAATATGGCGGATTTGCAGGGAAGAATTGCGCTGGTTACCGGGGCCGCGCAGGGAATCGGACGCGCCATCGCGCTGGAGCTGGCGCAGGCCGGAGCCACGCTGGCCATTGCGGACATCAACGAAGTCAAACTGGCTCTGGTCGCTGCTGAGATTGAAGCGCTGGGCGGCACGGTGGCGGCCTTCCGGCTGGACGTGTCGAACCAGGAGTCGATTGAGGCCGGCGCCAAAGCGGTGCTGGATAAATTCGGCAAGGTCGAGATTCTGGTCAACAACGCCGGCATTACTCGCGACAACCTGATGATGAGCATGAAACGCTCGGAGTGGGATCTGGTAATCGCCATCAATTTGACCGGGCCATTTCTGCTGACCCAGGCCCTGCTGCGGCCGATGATCAAGAACCGCTGGGGGCGGATCATCAACATGGCCAGCGTGGTGGGCCGGGCCGGGCAGGCGGGCCAGGTGAACTACGCAGCCAGCAAGGCCGGGCTGATCGGGCTGACAAAATCGCTGGCCCGCGAGGTGGCCTCGCGAGAGATCACCGTGAATGCCGTCGCGCCGGGATACATTGAGACGCCCATGACCGCGGTGCTGGACGAGAAGGTGAGCGCGGCGATGCTGGCCAATATACCTCTGAGCCGGCGAGGGACGGACCTCGACGTCGCCCACGCGGTCAAGTTCCTGGCCTCGGATGCGGCGTCTTACATTACCGGCCACGTGCTGGATGTGAACGGTGGAATGTTCATGGGGTGATAGCCCCCGAGACGGACACCGCGGAAGGATAACGCCGGTGTCCGGAGTTCTTAATGGTGCGTGCCTGTCCCACTGATAACTTCGGGAAGGTGCGCATGGCGACGCGGCCTGAAGACACAACCCACCCAACCGCATCATTACGGTTTCGGCGTCGCTGCCGGCACGGTCTCGCGCGGAAAGGCCGGCATTCCTACCGGCGGCATGCCCATCACCGTTACGGTCGCGGCCACAAAGCTGCCATCCTTCACCGCGCCCTCGATGCGCACCGTGTCGCCCACCTGCACGTCGGCCAGCGTGACCGGTTCGCGATGCTTGCGGAAGGTCGTGTTCTCGTCGGCCACAAAGCTATGAGTGGTGTTGTCCACCGAGCCCAGCAGCGTAACCTTGGTTTCTTTGATCGCCGTCACCTTGCCTATCAGCCAGGTCTTGCCATAATTGGCCTGCGCTTCGCGCATCTGCCGGACGCGTTCGGGATCGATCTGCATGATCGCCACGGCGCCAACGGACTTGGCGATCGCATCGACTTCACCCATCGCGCCGATCACGTCTCCCACCTTGATCTCGCTCGGCTTGAGCATCTGCGGGGGATTGCCGCTGCCTCCCATTTGGCCGGAGCCTCCCTGGCCGCGTTCTCCACTTCCAGCCCGATCGCCGCGCTCGCCGCGCTGCCGCATCATCTGCTTCATCATGCGGGTGTTGGCGCTGAAGTGGATCGTATACGTCTCGCCTGCATCGGTCTGGATGGTGTAATGATCGGCAGCGGCCTCCGTCACGGTTCCGGTAATGCCGCCGCCAAAGCCACCTTCGCCCCATCCGCCGCGCCCGCCGCGCTGGCCCTGCCAGCCGCCTCCATGGTCTGGGGCTTGGGCTGGAGGAGGAGTGGGCGCATCCTGCGTAGCAGCGGTTAAGGTGAGCGCGAAGCCGAAGACGATTGCGAACGGCAGACGAAGTTTCATGGCAACTCCAGGGGGCGCGATTCAACAGCCCCAGACCATTTAGACGGGAGAAGGACGCCAGGGACGACAGCGGGTGCCCCCGGTCCGGATTCTCGGACCGGGGAAACCACGCCCCTCAACTCATCGAGGATTACTTGGCCGCCTTAGGCGCATCCACGCGCACCAGCAGCACGTCGTGGCTGGCCAGCTCCAGCGGCATATTCTCGGTCAGCTCCACCGTCTTGCCCGTCCACAAATCCTTGCCCGTCTGCCTTCCAGCCAGGCCGAGTTTGCGCAGATTCAGGTGGAAGGGGTGGGTCGCATACCGGTCGCTGCCGGCGTTGACAACTGTGATCGCCAAAGCGCCCCTGGAGAGATGGCGCACCCAAACGTCAACCTCTCCGTCCGAATAGATGCGCGCGCCTTGCTTGCCGAGCCGGTCCTGGTCGATGGCGATCACGTCGCGGTTGGTCAGGATCTCCCTGATCTCCGGCTTCATGTTGGGCAGGTCGTTGCCCGCCAGCAGAGGCGCGGCCAGCATCGCCCACATCGAGAAGTGTGTGCGGTTTTCCGCCAGCGAGAGCTTGCCGTTGCCCACTTCGAGCATATCGGGATCGTTCCAGTGGCCGGGTCGGGCATACTTTTCCAGGCCCTCCTGCTGGCTGAGAATGGCGTAGATGCGGTCCCAGCGGGGCGTGATGTCGCCGGTGGTGCGCCACAGGTTGCCTCCCACTGAAGGCGCCCACTCCCACACCGCGTCCCAGCCATACTGGCAGAACGAGAAGACGATGGGCCTCCCTGTAGCCTTGAGCGCCTTGTTCATCTTGTCGTATGCAGCTATCATGATCCTCATCTGTTCGGCCTTATCGTTGGGAGCCTGCTTCATCATCACTGCGGGAATGAAGCTGCACAGATCGTATTTCAGATAGTCGATGCCCCAGGAGGCGTAGAGCTGAGCGTCCTGCTCCTCGTGCCCCAGCGAACCCTCGTAGCCGGCGCAGGTCTTGGGGCCGGGCGAGGAGTAGATGCCGATCTTCAGTCCCTTGGAGTGGACATAATCGGCCAGCGCTTTCATGTCGGGGAATTTGGCGTTGGTGTGCAGCACTCCGCTCGCGTCGCGTTCTCCCTCCCATGTATCGTCGATGTTTACGTAGACGTAGCCGGCGTCCTTCATGCCGCTGGCCACAATCTGGTCGGCGGAGTCGCGGATGTTCTTGTCCGTGACCTTGCCGAAAAAGAAGTTCCAACTGTTCCAGCCCATCGGCGGCGTCTTCGCCACCTGCGGTGTGGCCAGTGGCGCCTTTGGCGCGGTCACTTTTGCGGCGGTTGGCGTCTGCGATGCTGCGGTAAAGACTGTCAGTGCAAGAGCGGCAAAAGAGAGCGAAGCGAATGCGCGCATGGTCGATCCTCGTAGAAATGAATTCAGGGAAGATTCTAAGCCGGGGGAGTGCTTTAGGCAATTCCGAGCTTTCGTGCGGAGGGGTCGGAGAGCGAAAGTTAAGCCACAACCCGCGCAATGGCGATACAATCCGAGAAGAATAACTCAGGAAATGGATAGGAAAGAGGATATTGTTCTAGGGAGCCTCTGCGCAGGTGCGTGATTTTGTAGTGAGGAAGTGATCTGCGATCATTTTTCTCGTTTCGGTGCGTTTTACAAAGGAAAACCGCGGGACTCTTCTCGTCTTTTTGAACTCTGGAGG
>JBKQLG010000084.1:0-12412 GCA_052147235.1 Occallatibacter sp. | reverse complement strand
TGACGCGGGTCGCAGACTTGTGCAGAGGTTCCCTAAATCCAAATCGAAATCCTTCCGCTTTGCCATCAGTTTCTCGGCGAGCGGAATAAGTTTATGGCCCCAAACACAATCTTCTTCCAAAAAGCTAATCGTCGAATCAAGTCTATTGAGAAGCTTCGGATTGAATACTATCATTCCCTCACAAATCAGAGCAGCTTTCAGTGCCATTTCCAAAGCATGGTGCGCAAGAACAGCCGCAGGTAGCCAAACGACCAGATTATCAGACTTGAAAAGTTCGCGGGAAGCTGCATAGTTGATTTCCGCACCTTGCCCCCAGGCGATGTAATCCGCAGCATATTTGTCCAGTTTGATTGAAGAGTTCATAATTTCAGCATCCTTTGCGATTGAAAGTAAACAAATCGTAATACCAATTCAGATCGCATTCCATGTCCTGTTACTCCTTTCGACGGTAAAACTCTTTTGATTGTAAATCATACAGAGTTAAAAATATATATTTAATAGTGTTTCATAAGCACAACCACCCAAGGATCTTTCTTTACTGAAGAATTGTTGGGATTTTGCTTTATCCTTCTGGATAGACTTCCCCATTTTATATTTAACTCCAGCAAGTTCACATCCGCACGCGCTATTTGTATCACATGCCTTAATTTCAAGCGTCAGTGCCATGGACTGATCCTCAGACACTCCAAAACCATAACCATACATAGAACCAAGATATAAACAGCCATCCCCGATACCAGAATCACACGCCTTTGTAAAGAGTTTAAGTGCAGTAGAATAGTCTCGATCATTCACGCCGCGACCATTCAGGTACATAGTTCCAAGATCGTTACAACCTTCTGCACTACCAATGTCGCACGCTTTGGTGTAGAGTGTTACCGCAGTCGTGTAGTCCTTGGCAACCCCCTTACCAGCTTCATACATTCTTCCAAGTCTATTGCATCCCTCTGCACTTCCTGCATTACATGCCTTGGAAAAAAGGGAAAGAGATCGTGAGTAATCCGCTGTAATTCCTTTACCTTCAATGTATATTGAACCCAGTTTTTCACATGATTCCATATGTCCACTATTACATAATTTGTCGAGAAGAGGGATTGCCTCCGCATAACGATTATCTTCATACAGAACCTCAGACTGGCGTATGATCTCATTACGTTCTAACTGCTTCTGCCGTTCTACTTCTCGCAACTCCATTTCCTGTTGCTCAAGTGCGGCTTTTTGTTGTTCCTCCTGTTCCGCTTTGAGGCGGGCATCACGAACAGGCTTGAGTTCAATGCTCACGACCACCTGTCCACTGGATTTGACTTCGCTGAGTTGACTGGTCTGATCGACACCATCCTCTGTCATAGCGATCACAACATGTTGGCCAGGTTCAACTTTTGTCTTGACTGAGTTTCCGGCCTCGATGCGACTTTTCTCCGAGCCATCCAGCTTCCAGTTGCAAGCCAAATCGCATATCACCAGCAGCGTTGCACCTACCGGTTTGTTTGTCTGATTTTTCGGGCGCAGGATTGGTACATCGTCCTGTTGCGCCAAAACAGGAAACGCCACAATCGATAAAGCCGTTGCCAAAGCCCATCCAACTAAGTTTTGTTTCCTCATCTCTTACTCCCATGTTTTCACAGTCATTTTTCAATTCACTGTACACCATGCAATAGATCACAAGCTTCTGTTACTCCACCATTGCAGGCTTTCTGGAAATACTTGCTTGCCTCTTCGTTTTTCCCGGCATCCTGATAAAGAGAACCGAGACTGGCGCAACTGGAAAGAATTCCCTTATCACAGGCTTTCTCATAGACTTCGCGTGCTTTTTGATGATTGAATGATCCACCGATACCCTTGGCATAGAGGTAACCAAGATAACTACAAGCCTTCATTTGACCATCATTGCAGGCCATTTCAAAAAGATTCCTTGCATCAATGTAATGCTTTTGCTTATAAAGTGCCTCCGCTTTCTGCTCTTCTTCGGCAGGATCGTCCAATTTCAAACCCTTTGGCACTTTAACAGGGGGATTTGGTGTCAAACCTTTCGGTACGGGGATATTCTCTCCGTTCGTATCACTTTGTTGCTGAACGGCTGGCGGTGTTTGTACCATCGCATCGTCTGGTTTAGATCTTTTTTGCGTTGCTATAGCCCAGACTACAAATACCGCCATAAGAACAATAAAGGCAATAATTCCCCATTTCACACTGTGAATCGTGCGTTTAGGTCGTTTATTCAACAAATCGCGGTTCACGAAAAGATTGTTTGCTTCCTGCACGGTTTTCCGGCGCATACCGGGAGCAAAATACCGCACAGCATCGATCATGCTGAGCAGTTCGGCAACATCTTTGGGGCGGTCTTCGCGGTTTTTGGCCAGGAGGCGCTGGACTAAGGCGTCGAGGCCTTGCCAGTTGGCCAGCTCGGGGCGGAGGGCGCTGGGCGGAGGGGGCGGGGTGGTTTGGTGGGCTTGCGCCCAGCCTTCGTAGCTTTCGGCGTGGAAGGGCGACCTTCCCGTGAGCATCTCGTAGAGGAGTCCGCCGAGGGCATATAAGTCAGTCCGTCCGTCGAGCTGGGCGGCGGGGGTTCCGCGCCACTGCTCGGGGGCGGCGTAGGCGACGGTGAGCAGCGTGCCGCCGGTGCGGGTGAAGGCGGTGCTGGCTTCCTTGGTGGCGACGATGCCGAAGTCGGCGATCTTGGGCTGCCAGCCACTGGGGTCGCGGGCGAGCAGGATATTCTCCGGCTTGATGTCGCGGTGAACCATGCCGCGGGCGTGGGCGGCGGCGAGGCCGGCGGCGATTTGTCGGGTGAGGTCGAGGGCTAGCGGGACGGGGAGAGCGCCCTCAGGGGTTAAAACCCCGTCCTTATTGGGAGTTTCTATGTACGGGCTGAAGCCCGTACCCTTCAAACTTCTTTCTTCCGGGGCTAAAGCCCGTTCTAATGCTGGCTGGTTTATTCGGGGGTTGAAACCCCCGCCTCCCTCCGTACTTCCGCCTCCCTCAGGGCCTAAAGGCCCGGCTCCATTTTGAGCCTCAATGTACGGGCTGAAGCCCGTACCCTTCATGCGGAGAAAACCGCGGAGGTCGGGGCCATCGACAAACTCCATGGAAAAGAAAAGAGAGCCGTCTTCGGCGGATTCCAGGTCGCCGCAATCGACGACGTTGGGATGGCGAATCTGGCGGAGGGTGCGGACTTCGCGCAGGAAGCGGGCGGTGAAGGCAGCATCCTGGCTCAGCTCGGCGGAGAGGAATTTGAGGGCGCGCGGCTCGTCCATGAGGGTGTGCTGCGCCAGATAGACGGCGCCCATGCCGCCCTGGCCGAGCTTGCGCACGATGCGGTAGCTGTGATGGACGACCATGCCCGGCTTGAGGTCGCGGATTTCGTTCAGCGGCACACCGTGCGTCGGACAGGCGGCGAGCGTGTCTGGGTATCCTGTCGAGCATTGCGGACAATGTTTCATGTGCGGCCTTGCGGTGGGGTGCGGCGTTGCGGCTATTGTTCCACCTGAGAGCGGCGTGTGCAAGCACCTGCGGTGCGGCCAGACGCCGCTTGCGCGGCATAAAGTTTGTGGATTCCCAACTGTCGCCAAAAACGCGATGGATGAAGCGCCCGACAATTACGACGCAATGCTGCCCTTGCTGCTAGCGATCCGCGCCCTGTGCGGCAAGTCACAGGACGTTCATACTCCGCTTGTGATAGCATCCGATTTTTAGTGATAGACGCTCCGCGGACTCCTCCAACCTTCATCCGCGCGGCGCCGGCCCGAGACCCTCCCAATGACGGACGAGGAAGACGGCAGACCGGGACACGTGGCCCTCCAATACGGCCACAGGCGCGCCCCCGCGGGCGTCCTTACGGTTTCTTTGTCCCTCCCTCATTCCATACATCAATTGCACCGTTATTCAATCAACTCAACTTCCGCGCCTTTTTTCTGGCGCGGACCAGCCGAAGGCCGCCTGCCCCACCGCAGGTGGAGGAGAACTCCATGAAAACGTATCAGGGAAGTGAGATCCGCAACGTAGCTGTAGTGGGGCATGCGCACAGTGGCAAGACCACCTTGATCGCCGCTCTGCTGCATGCCGCCAAGATGACCCCCACCCAGGGCCGCGTGGAAGATGGCACGGCCGTGACCGCCTATGACGAGGAAGAAGTCGCCCGCGGCGCAACCATGCAGAACGCCGTCGCCTTTGTCGAGTGGCAGGGCGTCAAAATCAACCTCATCGACACCCCCGGCTTCCATATGTTCTCCCACGAGGCCCGCGCGGCGCTGTTGCCCGTTGAAGCGGCCGTCGTCGTGGTCAACGCCCAGAATGGCGTTGAGCCGGTCAGCGAACGCGTCTGGCGCTACGCCGACGAGGCAGGCGTTCCCCGAGTCGTCGTCATCAATCAGATGGACCACCCCAAGGCCGGCGGCGGCGGGGGCTTGAGCGCGCTGATTGACGAACTGGTTGACCGCTGGGGCCGCAACTGCGTTCCCGTCCAGTTGCCCATCTCCGGCGCTGAGGGCTTTCACGGCGTCGTCGATCTGGTCACCATGGAAGCCTTCTACTACACCTCAGGCGGCGATGGCCGCGGCAAGATGACCACGGAGATTCCCGCCAGCCTAGCTGCCGACGCCAAGACCCGCCACGAGGCGCTGGTCGAGCTGGTCGCCGAAGCCAAAGACGAGCTGATGGAGGAGTACTTCGAGACCGGCACGCTCACCAAGGAGCACCTGATCGCCGCGCTGCACGAGGCCATCCGCGAAGACCGCATCTTCCCCGTGCTCTTTTCCAGCGGCCTCGGCAATATGGCCCTCGACCACCTGCTCGACTTCATCAAGGCCTACGTCCCCTCGCCCGTTGAGCGCGGCACGATCGCCGTCCGCATCCACACGAATGAATCCGCTGATCCCGACGCCGGTCAGTCCACCCGCAAGATCGCCGACAGCGAACCGCTCTCGATGATGGTCTTCAAGACCATGACCGACCCCTTCGCGGGAAGAATCAGCTTCTTCAAGGTCATCGGCGGCGTGGTCAAGAACGACGCCACCGTCGAGAACTACACGCGGCGCGGCCAGGAGCGCTTTTCTCATTTGTCAGTGATGCAGGGCCGCAAAGCCATCGAAGTTCCCGAGCTGCACGCCGGCGACCTGGGCGCGGTGGCCAAGCTGCGCGACACCCTCACCGGCGACACTCTCGGCCAAAAGGGCTCGGAGATCCAGATCGATCTCTTCCCGCTGCCCGAGCCGGCGATGACCTACGCCATTGAGCCCAAATCCCGCGCCGACGAGGACAAGCTCGCTCCCGCCATTCACAAGCTGATGGAAGAAGACCTGCTCATTCGCTTCTTCCGCGACCCGCAGACCAACGAGTTCCTGATCGCCGGCGCCGGCCAGCCGCACATCGAGGCCATCGTCAGCCGCCTCAAAAAGCGTTACCACGCCGAGGTCACGCTCAAAGCGCCCAAGGTGCCTTACCGCGAGACCATCCGCGCCAAGGTCGAGGCGCCGGGACGCCACAAGAAGCAGACCGGCGGCCACGGCCAATTCGGCGACTGCAAGATTCGCATGGAGCCGAAGCCCCGCGGCGCAGGCTTCGAGTTCGCCAGCGAAGTCTTCGGCGGGGCCATCCCGCGCAACTTCATCCCCGCCATCGAGAAAGGTATTGTCGAGTCGGCCGCCCGCGGCTATCTCGCCGGCTACCCGGTGGTCGACTTCAAAGCCACCGTCTACGACGGCAGCTACCACGACGTCGACTCCAACGAAATGTCCTTCAAGATGGCCGGCCGCCTCGCCTTCCGCAAGGCCATGGAAACGGCCAAGCCATGCCTGCTCGAACCCATCATGAAGGTCGAGATCGAGGCCCCCGACGAGTTTGCCGGAACCCTGATGGGCGACCTGAGCAGCCGCCGCGGCCGCGTGCAGGGCACCAACTCCAAGGGCCGAACGACGATCATCAACGCTGAAGTTCCCATGGCTGAGATGCTGACTTATGGAACGCTTCTAACTTCGATGACCCAGGGCAAAGGCAGCTACCGCATGGAGATGGACCACTACGACATCGTCCCGCAACTGGTAGCCGACAAAATCCTGGCCAACGCCAAGCGGCCGGTGGAGGAAGAGGAAGAGTAACCACCTGCGGTGGGGCAGCCGCTCACTGTTCGCTCGCACAAGGTTCGTGGTCTCCCAGGCACCTGCGGTGCGGCAGCCGCTCGCTATCCGCTCGCACTACGTTTGTGGTCTCCCAGATCTCAAAATCGGGACCTGGGAAACCCGGCGACATGGGAACGGATGACGTTTGCGCTCCCAGTCTGGAACAGCAATGGTTGTCGGGGCAAGGTCACAGAGAAATTCGAGATTCTGAGAAAGGGGTCGAATGGTGAATATCATTTTGACATTGTTACTAGGTTTCGTGGTACTTTTCGTCATTGCCACCTGCTATGTGTCTGTCAAAATGGCAATCAGTTTCTCAAAGGCCAGGACCGCCCCTGACCTGAGTTATCGTACCATACAAAGCAGAGAGACTTTCCATGCGATTGTATTTCTTACTTCCGGCCGCCACTGTCTGGCTGCGGTGGGAACACTGGATCCAAGAATAGAATGTTATGATTTGGAAACCGCACAACTTGCTTTTGTGTTGAATGGCAAAGCGAAAAGCGATCTGCATCTTGACCTGACCCAATCTTATCCAGCGATATACTATCCGCAATCCATGGCACATAAGAGAGCTATCATGTCCCTTGCTCTTGGTTTGGGAGACCGACTCCTGCTCTCGGGTAGCCAGGATAGGACGCTCAAGATATGGGATCTCGGGTCTGGCGACTGCCTGCATACGCTGGAATGCCACGGACGCGCGGTAAATTCTGTTTGTGTAAGAAGCGATGGTGGATTGGCCCTGTCGGGATCCGCCGACAAGACCATCATGGTCTGGAGTCTGCCTCGCGGGCTGTGTGTCCGAACTTTGAAGGGACACACTGGAAACATCAGATCTGTGGCCATCTCGCCGGATGGTCTGCATGCCCTATCGGCAAGCGATGATTACACCGTGAAATATTGGAATCTTGAAGACGCTTCTTGCATGACTACTTTTCGCGAGCATCATCGCGAGGCAACGAGCGTGGCATTTTCGCCGGATGGCAAATTTGCTCTTTCCGGCGGTGAGGACTGCACGCTAAAGTACTTCGATCTCACACGTGAAATCTGTTTATGGTCCCATAAATGTCATGACGGGCCGGTGGATTCGATAGCAATGTCACCAGACGGCCGTCATACGCTTTCCGCCAGTTTTGACTGCACGGTCAAACTCTGGAAAGTTTCCGCGGATGCGTGCATCCCTGTCTGTACATTGACGGGTCACAGGTCTTATGTGTATTGTGTTGCCTTTTCGCCAGACGGCAACTTTGCCCTGTCGGCAAGTACCGATAAGACATTAAAATACTGGCGGTTGGCTGACCACATGCGGAGGAGTCTCTGATAGATTTAACGGAACGGGTGCGAAACGTCGCGCGCCGGAACTCCGCGAAGGGAGTATAATCCCGTGTTGTTCCCGGGGGGAATGAAACTACCTGTCCAGGAGGAACTCATGTCAGCTTTCATACGCAAAGCATTCGTAGCCAGTCTGCTGATCGGCCTATCGGCGGTCTTCGCCGCGGCACAGGACCAGGATATAGAGGGAAGCAAGGACCATCCCTTGATTTCGCGGTATCCCGGCTCGTATATCGCGAAGTATCTGACCAAAACGTACGATGAGTTCAGCCTTCCGCTGGGCCCGGTCGATGTGGAGAACACAATTACCAAGAACCAGCATTTGGAGGGGAAGATCACCCGCATCGTTTATGTAGCGCCCGCGGGACGCACGGTGCTGGAGGTCTTTCGCAACTATCAAGCCGCGCTCAGGAAGGGCGGGTTTGAGACGCTCTTTACGTGCGGACCGCAGGGTTGCGGGAGCACGATTGCCAATGCGTACGCCAACAGCGGCGACAGCGCCGATTACTGGGGACCCGAGCACGGGATTCACTATGTTTCGGCGAAGCTGGCGCGGCCGGAGGGCGACGTTTATGTGAGCCTGCTGATTGACGACCAGGGCGGGGATTCCCGAGCCAACGTAGAGCTTTACGTCATCGAAGTGAAGCCCATGGAGTCGGACCTGATCACGGTGAACGCCGCGACACTGGCCAACGACATCAACCGCACCGGCCATGCTTCGGTTTACGGGATCTACTTCGACACCGGCAAGGCCGATGTCAAGCCAGAGTCCGATGCGACGCTGAACGAGATCGCCAAGTTGCTTCAAGGCCATCCCCAGCTGAGACTTTATGTTGTGGGGCACACCGACAACCAGGGCGCGGTCGACCTGAACATGGACCTTTCGCGCCGTCGCGCAGAGGCGGTGCTGGCTACTCTCACGACGAAATACACGGTTCCGGCCAGCCGGCTGCGGGCTTACGGCTGCGGCCCCTACTCCCCCGTGGCGTCGAATGACAGCGAGGATGGCCGCGCCAAAAACCGCCGCGTGGAGCTGGTGAAGCAGTAAGAGCTGCGTGCAGCGCCGGATGAGAGGGAATCATGGCGTCACGCATGCGGAGCATTGCTCCGGCCGTCCTGATTGCCGGGTGCCTGGCCGGAGGGCTTGCAGCACAGACGCGCTACGTCCCCGACAAAGTGGGCAAGTGGACGCTGGAACGGCTGGTGCCCCAGGTCTAACCACCAAGATTAGGTGTCCAGGTCTTGATTTTCAGACTTGGGAGACAACGAACCTCGACCGGCCATCTCTCATTTCCCAACCAGCCATGTCCATGCCAGACGCGGCAAGGGCGCAGCCTATTGGCTGCGCCCTTGATGGTTGTGCCAACGAGTCCCAGACTAGCTGGTGGTGTGGGCCGGTCCGGACTGCTTCTCCTCTATAGCCGCTTGCGCCGCTGCCAGCCGGGCCGTCAGCAGACGGAAGGGCGAACAGGAGACGTAGTTGAGGCCGATGCGGTGGCAGAACTTGACGGACTCGGGATCGCCGCCATGCTCGCCGCAGATGCCCAGCTTGATGTTGGGGCGAGTGGCGCGGCCCTTGGTCACAGCCATCTGCAAGAGTTGCCCGACGCCCGCCTGATCGAGGGTGGCGAAGGGGTCCTGCTTGAAGATGCCCGCCTTCATATAGGCCGGGAGGAACTGGTTGATGTCGTCGCGGCTGATGCCGAAGGTGGTTTGCGTGAGATCGTTGGTGCCAAAGCTGAAGAACTCCGCCTCTTCGGCGATCTGGTCGGCGGTGAGGGCGGCGCGGGGCAGTTCGATCATGGTGCCCACCATGTAATCGACGGTGGTGCCCTTTTCCTTGAAGACCTCATCGGCGATGCGGCGCACGACGGCCGATTGGTTGCGCATCTCTTCGATGGACCCAACGAGTGGAATCATGATCTCTGGATGCGGATCGGCACCCTTGCTCTTGACGATGCAGGCGGCCTCGAGGATGGCGCGGACCTGCATCTCGGTGATCTCTGGGAAGGCGATGCCGAGACGGCAGCCGCGCAACCCGAGCATGGGATTCTGCTCGTGCAGTTCTTCGACGCGCGCCAGCAGCGTGCGCAGAGCCTTGACCTTGGGCGAGCGTGGCTTGGTGTCTACCAGGTGCTGAATCTCGACCATCAGATCCTCGCGCTTGGGCAGGAACTCGTGCAGCGGCGGATCGATGGTGCGGATGGTCACCGGCAGCGACTCCATGGCCTTGAAGAGGCCGACAAAGTCGGCGCGCTGCATGGGCAGGAGCTTCTTCAGGGCAGCGCGGCGGTCCTTCTCGTTGTCGGCCAGGATCATGGTGCGCATGTGCTCGATGCGGTCCTCGGCAAAGAACATATGCTCGGTGCGGCAGAGGCCGATGCCCTCGGCGCCAAACATGCGGGCATTTTTGGCGTCGCGGGGGATGTCGGCGTTGGCGCGAATGCGCAGGCGGCGGACGGGATCGACCCAAGCCATGAAGGTGACCAGATCGGGATCGTCGGGCTGCGCGTCCAGCGTCTTGAGCTTGCCGGCGATCACGCGGCCGGTGGTGCCGTCGAGCGAGAGCCAGTCGCCCTGCCTGAAGGTGCGGCCCTTGACGCGGAGCTCCTTCTTGTCCTGGTCAACCAGGCAATCGCCCGCGCCGGCCACGCAGCACTTGCCCATGCCGCGGGTGACGACGGCGGCGTGCGAGGTCATGCCGCCGCGCGAGGTAAGGATGCCGGCGGCCACTTCCATGCCCGCAATGTCCTCTGGAGTGGTTTCGCCGCGCACCAGGATGATGACCGGGTAGCTGCCGTTGGCGTGATGCTTGACTGCGTCCTCGGCGGAGAAGACGATTTGGCCGACAGCCGCGCCCGGAGAGGCCGGCAGGCCAGTGGCCAGCACTTCGATCTTCTCGCCCTTTTCCACCAGGCGGGGGACCAGGAAGTCGTACAGCTGATTCGGCTCGACGCGGTGGATCGCTTCTTCCTGCGTGATGAGCTTTTCGTTGACCATGTCGATGGCCACGCGGACGGCTGCCAGGCCGGTGCGCTTGCCGTTGCGGGTTTGCAGCATATAGAGCTTGCCATCCTGGATGGTGAACTCGAAATCCTGCATATCGCGATAGTGCTTTTCCATCTTCCCGGTGATGTCGCGCAGTTGCGCGTAGCAATCGGGCATCACGCGCTCGAGTTCGGTGATGGGCAGCGGCGTGCGCACGCCGGAGACCACATCTTCGCCCTGCGCGTTCATCAGGTACTCGCCGAAGAACATCTTCTCGCCGGTAGCGGGATTGCGCGTAAAGCCGACTCCTGTGCCGGAGGTCTCGCCCAGGTTGCCGAAGACCATGGCCTGCACGTTGACCGCGGTGCCCAGCCAGTCGTCGATGCGGTTGATGCGGCGATAGGTCTTAGCCCTCTCGTTCATCCAACTGCGGAAGACGGCGTCCCGGGCCTGCACCAGTTGATCTTTGGGTTCCTGCGGAAACTCCTTGCCGGTCTCTTTCTTCACCAGCTTCTTGTACTCGGCGATGATCTCTTTGAGCGCATCGGGCTTTAGCTCGTAGTCGAACTTCACCTTGGCGCGCTTCTTCACGCTGTCAAAGATGTGCTCGAAGCCCTTTTTGCCCATATCCAGCACTACGTCGCCGAACATCTGGATGAGGCGGCGATAGGAGTCGTAAGCAAAACGGGGGTTGTTGCTCAGCTTGGCCAGCGCTTCAACGGCCTGATCGTTGAGGCCCAGGTTCAGGATGGTGTCCATCATGCCGGGCATGGAAAACTTGGCGCCCGAGCGAACACTCACCAGCAGCGGATTCTTGCCCGAACCCAGCTTTTGGCCTTGCAGCTTTTCCAGCCGCTCCTGCGCGGCGTACATCTCAGTGTCCACTTCCGGGCTCAGCGCGCCGCGCATGTACTCGCGACAGGCCTCGGTCTGGATGGTGAATCCCGGAGGAACCGGCAATCCGGCATTGGTCATCTCAGCCAGGCCGGCGCCCTTGCCGCCCAGTTGATCCTTCATCTTTCCATTGCCCTCGGCCTTGCCGCCGCCGAAGAAAAACACGTGTTGTGTTGAGCCTGCTTTTACGGCAGACGACTTGTCCACAGCGCCCTGCGTCATGCGATGAAACCTCCATTTGGTTATTCCGCGGTTGCGGTCCGCATATAAGGATGGCGGGACGCGACTCAGCATTTCAACGGGAAGATACGGCTGTCAGGCTGAGCGCGCGCCAGTCGTCCAGGCATCGGAAAGCGCTGCGCGGGATTGATTCGTCGTTCTTACGAATATCGTCTTTAGTATACAGTTGCCTGTGCCGAAGGTCACAATCGATTCGATTGACATTCAAGCCGTGCACCATTCATGCGGCATATTTTTCGCAAATTGATACGAAAACCGGCACAGGAACCGGATTGGGAAGGATCGCGGGCGTATTTATGCGGCGGAGCGATAGAGGCCGGGGTCGGATTGTGATTTTACGGCCAAATTCCGGGTCACAAGGATCCGCTCCAGGCCCACCAGCGCCAGTATCTCAGCGATGTGCGGCGAAGGATTCACGACAGTGAAACAATGGCCGGCATCGCGCGCGCCGACGTAGAGCGAGATGAGGGCGGCGATACCCGCCGCGTCGATGCGCTCGATGAAGCTCATATCCAGCGTCACACTTTGCCGGCGCACCAGCGGAGCGAAGCGGTCGAGCAAGGCCTGCTCGCTGCCCCGAACCAGTTCCGCCAATTCCGCCGGTCCGGTGCATTCGCTGGCCGGGAAGATCGCCGTGTCTATGGGGATTGTGCTTGTCATCTGAAAACCTCCTTGAAAATCTGGTCAACGCTCTTGGACAGCCGGTTCGCGGCCTGGGTTGCAATTACTCATCGCATCTCCCACGTTCACTTGAGTAGCACGCGGGCGGCCATAAACACAAGGGAAGGAAAATGCTGAAATCGCAGGGGATAGAAGCAATTTCGGATTCCGTGCCGCCGTTCCAG
>JBKQLG010000083.1:0-2888 GCA_052147235.1 Occallatibacter sp. | reverse complement strand
TGCTGAAGGGAAATGAAAGCGGCGCGCGTGCGGTGTTGTCCAAGCTGGTGACGCCGGAAGAACGCGAACAGGAACTCTCCGAAATACGCGCCTCGCTCAGCGAGCATCACTCAGGCAATCTGTTTTCCTATGGCGCGCTGCTGATTTTCATCGGCATCACGCTCTCGGTCTTCCAGCAATTCGTCGGCATCAACGTAGTGCTCTATTATGCGACTAATATCTTCAAAGGCATGGGCATGTCCACCAATGCCTCACTGCTGCAAACGGTCATTGTGGGCGCGGTCAACCTTGCCTTCACCGTAGTCGCGGTTCTGAGTGTGGATCACTTCGGCCGCAAGCCGCTGCAAATCATCGGAGCGTTGGTGATGGCGGTGAGCATGATTACGTTGGGTGTAAACTTCTGGCTAGGCGGCCATGGCATGATCGCGCTGATAGCAATGCTGGTCTACACCGCCGGTTTTGCCGTCTCCTGGGGGCCTGTCACCTGGGTGCTCCTCAGTGAGATTTTCCCCAATAAGATTCGCGGCAAGGCCATGGCCGTGGCGGTGGCGGCGCAGTGGATCGCCAATTTTCTGGTTAGCTGGACCTTCCCAATTATTAATGACAGTCCCTATATGGTGCAGCATTTCAACCATGGCTTCGCTTATTGGATTTACGGTGGGATGAGCATTCTAGCCGCTTTGTTTATGTGGAGATTTGTGCCGGAGACCAAAGGCCGTTCCCTGGAGCAGATGGAAAAGTTGTGGCACAAGGCCGGTCAGGAAGCACCGCTGGCGGAATTGCAGGGTTGAGGTTGCAAACCTTCATGCCTTACCCTTCCGTCGCGATATGAAACAGACTGTCGAAGATTTGCCCCGCTTCGGCTGCTCCGCCGCCACGCCTCCATCTGCCGGTTGAGCCTGTCCCGCCGCCGCCGTCGTACACTGGAATCGTTCCATCAGGATTCCCCATGAAGAAAATTGCCATCGGCCTCTACGCCGCCCTCACCGTCGTCCTCCTCGCCTGGGGCTTCTACCAGGCCATCTATGTTGCCCCGCTGGACGCCATGCAGGGCGAGATCTTTCGCATCATCTTCTACCATGTGCCTTCGTTCGCAGCGGCGTTCACCTTCTTCTCGATCAGCTTTCTCGGCTCCATCGGGTTCCTGTCTTTTCGCCGTAGCCGTCCGGAGTGGGCGCAAATCGCCGACGCGTGGGCGCTGGCCGGAGCGGAGGTGGGCGTCGTCTTCTGCACAGTTGGTCTCACCACCGGGCCGCTCTGGGGACGCCGCGCCTGGGGCATCTGGTGGACTTGGGATGCTCGCCTCACCACCACGCTGGTTCTGTGGCTGATCTACGTCAGCTACCTGCTACTGCGGCGCTTTGCCGCCGGGCCGCAGATGCAGACGCTGGCCGCCGTGCTGGGCATCTTCGGCGCGCTCGACGTGCCCATCGTCTACATGGCCAACCGCTGGTGGCGCACGCAACACCCAGCTCCGGTCTTCGGCGGCGGTGAAGGTTCCGGTATGGCTCCGGTCATGGTACACGCATTGCTGTGGAATATGCTTGCCTGGCTGGCCTGGAGCCTGCTGATCCTCGCACTGCGCTTCCACATCGAGCGCCAGCAGCAGAGATTGGCCGCCCAGGACGCGCAGTCGGCTCTCGACGCGGAGTAAATCCAAACCCGTACAGGTTTCTTGTACTAAAAACGGAGAACAATGGATCAAAAAGCGATTCTCGACCACCAATTCCTAGTCGCAGCCTATGCAATTACGTGGGCGATTCAGCTCGGCTATCTGGCCTGGCTCGGCCTTCGCTGGCGCACGCTAAAGCGCCAATCCGGACGCAACGCGCGCTGAAGGCTTCCTCAGGCTCCGGCTGGCCTTAAGTGCCGCGCCAGCAACCACTTCAGCTCTTCGATACCCTGGCCGGTAACGGCGGAGATGGCGTGAAACTCCAGCTTGCGGCGCTTCACGTGCGCGGCTAGCTTCTTCAGCTTTTCAGGATTGGCGGAGTCGCTCTTGGTGGCGCAGACGATCATGGTTTTATGGGCCAGTGGGTGCTCGTCTTTCACCTCTTCATCGTCCGCAAATGCATTATATTCCTTATAGATAGCGGTACTGGTAAAACTGGCCAACTCCTTGTTGATGATCTTGAAATCCTCGACAGGATCGGGCCGTCCCGACGCATTCGAAACGTCAACCAGGTGAACCAATATTTTTGTGCGCTCAATATGCCGCAGAAATTGTATTCCCAACCCGGAGCCAAGGTGCGCGCCTTCAATAAGTCCTGGCATATCAGCAACAACAAAGGACTCCTGCTCCGGCTCCTCCCCGACGGTGACCACGCCGAGGTTGGGTTCGAGGGTGGTGAAGGGGTAGTCGGCGATCTTGGGGCGCGCGGCGGTGATGCGGGAGATGAGCGTGGATTTGCCGGCGTTGGGATAGCCGACCAGGCCAACGTCGGCCAGCAGCTTCAACTCCAGGCGGTAGTGGCGCTCCTCACCGGCGCGGCCCAGTTCATGCTCGCGCGGTGCCTGGTGGGTGCTGGTGGCAAAGTGCTGGTTGCCGCGACCGCCGCGACCGCCCTTGGCGATGACGACCTGCTCGTCAGGCTCCTGGAAGTCGTGGATCAGCTCGCCCGTCTCCTGGTCGTAAAGGGATGTGCCGACAGGGACTTGCAGAATGACGGAGTGGCCGTCAAGGCCGGAGCAGTTGGAGCCCATGCCGTGTTCGCCGCGCTGGCCTTTGTGCTCGGGATTATATCGAAAATGAATTAGCGTGTTGTGGCGCTGGCTGCTAACCATGATGACGTCGCCGCCGCGGCCGCCGTCACCGCCACTGGGTCCGCCGCGAGGAACGAACTTCTCCCTCCGAAAAGCCATGCAGCCGTTGCCGCCGTCGCCGGCTT
>JBKQLG010000082.1:0-3675 GCA_052147235.1 Occallatibacter sp. | reverse complement strand
ACCGAGGTGGATCATTCCCCCCTCGACATAAACTCTATTTCGTCGTCGATCACAAGCCCCCTCGAAAAAACCGAGCCAAAATGATTCGGCACCGAAACCATCACACCTCCGCCATATTCCTCGACATACCACTTCGTGGCGGGGTCAATCACAACAGGATCCGCAACAAATTCGATTTCGCCCGGCTTCTCAGCGTAAAGGACCTTGTCGCCTTTCTTAACTTCCTCGCCGGATTGGTAATAAAGAGGCATTCCCTGTTCCCGGCAAAAGAAAAGCGTGGCACTCAACCCTCGCGGCCACGCTTGTCTCAGTATGCACACGTCAGTGTGCAGAGATCATTAAAGAGCGCCCTCGGCCACTTCGGCCTCGTCCAGCGCCGCAACCGCCGCGGGGGCCTTGCGAATGCCGCCGCCCAGGGCAGCTTCGAGGTCCACTTCTTCAGGCTCAGCGGGCGTGGCTTCAGCGGCCACCTCAACCGGCTCGGGCAGCTCCTCCTGGAAGGCCTTGTCGCCGACCAGGTTCACACCCTCGGCCGCCGAGTCGGCGATCTTCGAGGTGAAGAGGCGAATGGCGCGGAGGGCGTCGTCGTTGCCGGGAATCACATAATCGACCACTGTGGGGTCGCAGTTGGTGTCGACGACGGCCACCACCGGAATGCCCAGTTTGCGGGCTTCCTTCACGGCGATCGCCTCGTTGTTCGAGTCGACGATGAAGAGGGCATCGGGCAGCCGCTTCATGGCCTTGATGCCGGCCAGGTTGGCCTGGAGGTGCTTGCGCTCCCGCTCCAGCTTGATCACTTCTTTCTTGGTCAGCAACTCATAGCGGCCATCCGTAGCCATCTCATCCAGTTCCTGAAGGCGCTTCACCGACTTCTGCACCGTCACCCAGTTGGTCAGCAGACCCCCCAGCCAGCGCTGGTTGATGTAGGGCATGCCAGCGCGGGTGGCCTCCTCGGCCACGGCTTCCTGAGCCTGGCGCTTGGTGCCGACGAAGAGAATCGTTTTGCCGCTGGCGCAGAGCTCGGTGACGAACTTCGACGCGTCTTTGAAAAGTTTAAGCGTCTTTTGCAAGTCGATGATGTAGATCCCGTTGCGCTCGCCGAAGATGTATTCCTTCATCTTGGGATTCCAGCGCTTGGTCTGATGCCCGAAGTGAACACCTGCTTCGAGCAGCTCCTTCATTGTGATCGTGGCCATTGGCCTCCTTCGTGGATTGCATCCGGGTGGTCGATGCCGGCGCCCGAATTGAACCCGCTTATGCGGGAGATTGGTGGTGCAAGTTATCAGTTGCCAGTTCTCAGTTCTCAGTAAACCCAAAAACCTGGCACTGAAAACTGAGAACTGTGAACTGAGAACTGAGAACTATCTCTTGCTGAACTGGAACCTTGCGCGGGCGCCCTTCTGCCCGTACTTCTTGCGTTCCTTCATGCGCGAGTCGCGAGTCATCAGGCCTTCGGCCTTGAGCGCCGCACGTAACTCGGGATTGAACTGGACCAGCGCGCGGGCAACGCCCAGCTTTACGGCATCGGCCTGCGCGCAAACGCCGCCGCTCTTGACGGTGGTCACCACATCGAAGCTCGATGCCAATTCGACCAGCGCCAGAGTGCGCTTGGCGGCCACACGCTGCTGCTCGGTGACGAAGTACACATCAAACGCCTTGCCGTTGACCTTCCACTCGCCCGTGCCGGGACGCAGAAAGACGCGCGCGATCGCCGATTTGCGCCGCCCCGTCCCGTAATACTGAACCAAATCTGCCATTCTTCGCTCTCTCCGCCAGACACTCTCAGTCCGGCTATTCCCTATTCCCTATTCCCTGTCGCTACGCGATCTCCAGCGCCACCGGCATCTGCGCCTCGTGGGGGTGCTTGTCGCCGCGATAGACCTTGAGCTTGGTGGCCATCTGGCGCCCCATCTTGCTCTTGGGCAGCATTCCCTTGATGGCCTGCTCCAGAATCATCTCCGGCTTGCGGTTCAACAGGCGCGTGTACGACTCCTCGCGCAGTCCGCCGGGAAAGCCGGTGTAGCGGCGATAGAGCTTGCTCTGCGCCTTCAGGCCGGTCAGGCGGACCTTCTCCGCGTTGATGATGATCACGTGGTCGCCCACGTCGATGTACGGAACGTATTGTGGATTCAGCTTGCCGCTCAACACGTCGGCGGCCTTGGTCGCCAGACGGCCCAGCGTCTTGCCGCTGGCATCCACTACAAACCACTTGCGGTCAATATCCTTGCTGCTCGGAACAAAGGTACCCATTGCTCTCCTGCCTTCGCCTTCAAAAAAAACCAGCGCAAAGCGCTCTTGCCCGCGCAATCAATCGCACGGGCCTTTATCCACCCACTGCCAAACAATTCTGTTCGGGTGAGGAGTGCGGGCACTGACCCTCGAAGGGACTCTGGCAGCGCCGGAGGCGCTTAACCGCGCGCCTGAACACGAATCCGGCAGCCGACATCCTGTTCCGGCCAATCCCAGGGAACGTCAATCCAAGGCATCAACCAGCGGGTCCGGGTGAAAACACACAGACCCCAGGCGCAACACCGCGCAAGGATTTCAGAATACCGGATTTGCGCCCCGGAGTCAACGGCATGACGACACCAAGCCAGCCCGCCCCTTTGAAAGGACCTCTGCCAGTGTGTACATTAAATGGAGTGCTTCACCTCACGTTCTCACCGGACTTATCGTCTGAAGCCGGCTTCTGCCTCAGGCGGAGTTGCCGGCAAGTGGATCGGCCCTGCCCATGAAACGTAGTCCTTTGCGCATCTTCGCCGCGGCCTGCATTGTCGTAGCTGGAATCTGTTTGATCGTGGGTATCTATCTCTTCTGCCTGGACGACAATAGCGTCCGTCAGGGGGATTTCATCTGCTACTGGGCAGCCGAGTCGCAATTCCTCCACGGCGCCAACCCATACGATCCCGCAGTCATGCTTCGGCAGGAGCGCGCCCTGGGCCTGGATCGCGACCAGCCCATCATGCTTTACAGCCCGCCCGTGGTCTTGCTGCTGGCCGCGCCCATTGGCGTACTCAGCGCAAAAAATGGCCTGATCCTCTGGCTGCTCGCTCTGCTCGGGAGCCTCACGGCCTCCATCGGGCTTCTTGGCCTTCTTTTTGGACGCCCCATCGACCGCTTGTATATGCTCGGATGCATATTTCCCCCCGCTCTGGCCTGCATATCGGTAGGGCAAATCGGCATTTTCCTTCTGCTGGGCCTTGTGCTATTTCTCTATCTGCACCGCTCCCGTCCCTGGCTAGCCGGTGCCGCCCTCCTTCCCTGCGCCATGAAGCCGCACCTGTTTTTGCCCCTCGCTATCGTTCTGCTCCTTTGGGTCGTCACGCGCAAGGCATACCGCGTCCTCGCCGGTTTCGCACTCGCTCTGGCCACAGCTTGCGCCCTTCCGCTCGCCATCAATCCCCACATCTGGTCCCAGTACTCGCACATGATGCACGACGGGCTGGCTCTCAACATCTATGCGCCAACCCTGTGTTCCACCTTTCGTCTCCTCGTCAATCGCCAGGCCCCGTGGACGCAATTCATTCTTGAAGCCGCCGCCTGCTGTTGGGCGCCCTGGTATTTCTGGTCGCGCCGCGACAACTGGCGCTGGATGGAGCAGGGAATGTTGCTGCTGCTCGTCTCGGCGCTCTGTTCGCCCTTCGGCTGGATCACGGATGAAGCCATCTTGCTTCC
>JBKQLG010000081.1:0-52498 GCA_052147235.1 Occallatibacter sp. | reverse complement strand
ACTCCAGATGCGAGTGACAGCCCCCGGGAGCTCCCGGGGGATGTCAACCAGCAAACGAGTAAACGCTTGCAATGAATTGTAATCAGAGAAAGTTTCCAGTTACTGTGTTTACGAGCGCCGGCTGGATCTTCTCAGCTCAGCAGTAACTTGCGAACTTCGCCTTCAGGATCATCGACCATGCGGCAAACATTGTCCCACACCATCGTCTGGCAGCGATCCGGATTGGTAGGCTCCCAGATCAATCCCGGCTGGCTGGGATTCCCGGTGCGCGCGAAGTTGGCCCATGCCGTGGCCATCTTCTTGGCTAGGGCCTGCGCCTCAGGCGTGTTGCCCGTGCCTTGTTCACACCGCTTGGTGTTATCGAAGCAGAACGCGAGTTCGGCGGTATGCCATGCGCCCGCATCCTCCAGCATCGGCGACTGCCAGGTGAAGAAATACGTGTAGATCGGCGCCGCTTTCTGCGCGCACTTCAAATTAGCCATGCGCACGACATTGTTGCGAATGGATATGCTGTTCAGCATAGAGCCGCCGCACATATAGGAGAGCGTGCGGATGCTCTTCTTCGGATGCGCCTTCTTCAAAGCGGCCGCAACGGCGTTTGCCTTGGTTTCTCCGTAGATGCGGGTGAGCGAGGCCATCCACTCGGCCTCAGTGGGCCGGGAACTCATTCTGTTGCCCTCCTCGCTGACCGAACCCATGAGCATTGGGATGTTCTTGGAAATCTCCGGGGCGGCTTCATTGAAGGAGCGCACGGTAATGGTGCGGCCGTCCACGGTGGGCCCGAAGCCGGCGCGCGGCGGCATACCCGGAGCGGAGAAAGGTCCCATTCCAGGCTTCATCGGCGGGTTGACCTTCCTTACGGCTGCATCGCCGGCGGCATTCAGCTTGGCCCAGTCCATCTTCTGCAGGCTGGCCAGGTCGTTGGGCTGGAGGCCGAGCTCGATCATCACCTGTTTGGCCAGCGCCTTGGATTGCTCCGCGCTGGGAGGATTGCCTCCGCCGCCCGACTGCACTGAAGCGCGATGGAAGAGCCCGGCGGCCGAAGGCATGCCCATCAGCGTGGTGACCTTGGAGCCGCCGCCGGACTGGCCGTAGATCATCACACGATCCGGATCGCCGCCGAAGTTGGCGATGTTGTCATGAACCCATTGCAAGGACGCGACCAGGTCGGTCATGCCCACGTTGACCGAATCGGCGTAGGCGGCGCCGCCGATCTCGGAGAGGTCGAAGAAGCCGAGAATGTTGAGGCGGTGATTGACCGAGACCTGCACGATGTCGTGATGACGCGCCATCTGCGCGCCTTCGTGCGAGGGCAGTTCATAAGACGAGCCGAAGCTGAAGCCACCGCCATGAAAATAGACCATCACCGCGCGCTTGCCGGTGAGCGAGGGCGTCCAGACGTTCAGCTTGAGCATATCCTCGCCCTGGTAGCCGTCGTCCCAATCCTGAATGAAGGACTGCTCGAGCCCCGAGAAGTCGTGCAGATGCTGGGGACAGTTGGGGCCATAGATCAGTGCCGGGTACTCGTCCTTCCAGGGCTTGGGAGGCTTGGCCGGCAGCCAGCGGTTCTCGCCGCCGGTGTCCTGACCGTAGGGAATGCCCTTGAAGGTGAGCACGCCGCCATCCACGAAGCCGCGCACCTTGCCGTACTGGGTGTTGGCCACGGCCGTTTTTGGCGTTGAGCAATTTCCGGGCTCCTGCTGATGGGCGGCGGTTTTGGTGTTATCCATCGCAAGTGCGGCCGGTGCCAGAGCGGCGCTCATACCTGCCGTTGCCCCAAGGAGCAAGGCCTCGCGACGGTTCATGAGATGATGATTAGCAGATTGCGTCATAAAGATTCGATCTCCTCTTTTTGTTGATGAAGCTGTTTTACACAGCCGTTTGCGGCCAGGAGGGCGACTCTGGCGTCTTCTCATAAAGACGCGCCAGGGATCGCTCGTTGAGAAAACGTATACCCGTGCAGCACAGTAGAACCCTTGACCAATCGCTGTCAAGCCGATGCAGTGTGAAGGAGAAAATACCATGACCGTAACCTCGTTGCGTAAATCGCTTTCTGCAAGGACTTCCGGCGCGTTGCCGGCCGTTTTGCTTTTAATCGGATTCTGTGCCTGCGGCGGCAAGGCGCAGCAGGCAGCTCCCGGCGGCCCCGGAGCGGCCATTACGGCCAGCATCGACGCCAGTCAAACTGGAGCGCCGGTCTCGAAGTACCTGTACGGTCAGTTCATCGAGCACATCGGCGGCACCATGTACGGCAGTCTATGGGCCGAGATGCTGGATGACCGCAAATTCTACTTTCCCATCACTGCCAAAAAGCCCGAAACCTCGGCCCGGCCGCATGGCGGTCCATTCAGCATGAAGGTTCGCGAATGGCATCCCGTCGGTCCCGAAGATGCGGTTGCGATGGATAAGGAGCATCCGTTTGTGGGCGACCAAAGCCCGCGCATCAAGCTCGACTCCGCCACGCCGCACGGCATCCAGCAAGCGGGCCTTGCACTGGTCAAGGACAAGAAGTACACCGGGCGGATTTATCTGCGCGGAACTCCGGGCAGCAAGATCAAGGTCTCGCTGATCTGGGGCTCGGGCGTAAACGACCGCCAGACCATCACGATTCCGGCGCTCACCAATGAGTACAAAAAGTTCCCGCTGGAATTCACGGCGAAGGCCGACAGCAGTGATGCATCCATCGAAATCACCGGTACAGGCTCGGGCAGCTTCTACATCGGCACGCTGTCACTGATGCCCGCCGACAACATCGACGGATTCCGGCCCGACACAACGTCCCTTCTGCGCCAGATCAAGATGGGCTTCTGGCGGTATGGCGGCAACTACACCTCAGGCCTGATCTGGTATCACACCGTCGGCGACATCGACAAGCGTCCGCCCGACTTAGACAACGCGTGGGGCGCGATGCAGACCAACGATCTCGGCCTGGACGAGTTCATGACGCTCTGCAAGCTCATCAACGTGGAGCCGTACATAAGCGTCAACGCGGGCTTCGGCGACTCGCACTCGGCGGCGGAAGAAGTCGAGTACATGAACGGGTCGGTCAATACATACATGGGAGCGCAGCGCGCGAAAAACGGCCATACGGCGCCGTACCACGTCAAATTCTGGAACATCGGCAACGAACCCTGGGGCGCATGGCAGCTTGGCCGCACCGACACGAAGTATTTCATGATGAAGCACAATGAATTTGCCAAGGCGATGCGCCAGGCAGACCCCTCGATCACTTTGATTGCCTCGGGCCTGATGCTACAAAACGATAATGTGCCGCCCGAGCTGCGCGCCAAGTATGTCGGCAATCTCCAGCCTCTATACGGGTCGGATTCCGACTGGACAGGCAGCTTTCTGAAGAGCTGCAAGGGCAACTTCGACATTATCGCCGAGCACTGGTACTCGGGTGGTGGCCGCCATTGGGATATTGAGAAGGCTAAGACGATTCCGCCGGATAAGAACACGGACGACGCCAATGTCAAAATCGACCAGACACTGCTTCAGTTTGCCCGTTTCCCAGCCGATATCGTGCGCCTGAAGGCCGAAGAATGGCAGGGATACCAGCAGCGCTTCCCGTGGGTGGTCGAGAAAAAAATCCATCTCTCCATTGACGAGTACGCCTACTTCAACTTCAGCGGCGGCGGCGGTCCGTTTGGAGGCGAAAACCTCAAACAGGCCCTCGCCTATGCGATGATCCTCAACGAAATGCAGCGTTACACCGACTTCCTCACGATGGGCGCGCAGACCACCGGCGTCTCATTGATCGACTTCAACCGCACCGCCTCGACGATGAACGGACTGGGACTCGTCTACAAAATGTACGGCGATCACTTCGCCGGCGCAATTCCTGTCGCCCTCACTGGGAATTCGCCTCAGCCGGGACCCAGGTTTCCTGTAGGCAGTCCCGATCAGCCGGAGAAAAGTTCCGGCAGTCCGACCTATCCTCTCGATATGTACGCGGCCCTCACTCCCGATCGCAAGTACCTGATCGTTTCTGTCGTGAATGCGACCGAGTCGGAGCAGAAGGTCGATCTCAGCGTTGCCGGCGCGCATCTGGCCGGGCCATCGACACTGTGGCAGTTGACAGCCAATAAAGTCGACGCCCTCAACCGCGTCGGACAGGCGCCGCAGCTCGCGATCAAGGAGTCCTCCATCGGCAATGTTCCGGCGGCGATCACGGTTGCTCCGATCAGCATTAACATTTATCAGTTCCCGATCGCTCAGCCCGCGCAGTAAACTTTGGCACGTACACATTTAACCTGGAGAAACGAGATGAAGAAACACATGACGCGAAGCGTTGTCCGCATTGCCGCTTGGATAGTGGCGCTCTTATTTGGACTAACGCTGCAATCAGCAGTTGCCCAGGATTCAGCGAAACTCCCCTACATGAATCCGAATCTGTCACCCGAGCAGCGGGCAGCCGACCTTGTGCATCGCATGACCCTTGCGGAGAAGGCTACGCAAATGTACAACAACTCCGCGGCGGTTCCGCGGCTCAATGTTCCCGCATACCAATGGTGGAGCGAGGCGCTCCACGGAGTGATCAACCAGGGCGTGACGGAGTATCCGGAGCCGATCGGCCTGGCCGCGACCTTCGATGCGCCGGGAGTTCATCTCATGGCGACGCAGATTGGCATCGAGGGACGCATCAAGCATGTGCAGGATTCACGCACCCCACACATGGGCATCGGGGGAGGCCTGGATTTCTGGGCTCCGAATCTGAACATCTTCCGCGACCCGCGCTGGGGCCGTGGACAGGAGACCTACGGCGAAGATCCCTTCCTCACTGGCCGCATGGGCGTTGCCTACGTAACCGGAATGCAGGGCAACGACCCCCGGTACTACCTGACGATTGCCACGCCCAAGCACTTCGTTGTGCATAGCGGACCGGAGCCGACGCGGCATTTTGCGGATGTGGATGTGAGCAAGCACGACGAGGTGGATACCTACGAGCCTGGATTCCGCGCCGCCGTTGTGGAAGGCAAGGCCGGTTCTGTGATGTGCGCTTACAATGCCATCAATGGCGCGCCGGCATGCGCAAGCCCGTTCCTGCTGCAGGACCAATTGCGCGGCAAGTGGGGCTTCCAGGGGTATGTGGTCTCCGATTGCGATGCAGTTCGCGACATTGCCGCAAACCATCGCTACCGTCCGACGCAGGCGCAAGGCGTGGCCATCGCCGTGATCCGGGGCATGGATAACGAGTGCGTCGATTCTTTTTCACGGTCGGGCGAACCGGCTGAAAAAGCCTATATCGATGCTGTGCAGCAAGGCTACCTGCCTGAAAGCACGCTGGACACGGCGCTGATTCGCCTCTTCACCGCGCGCATGAAGCTCGGCCTGTTCGACCCGCCGGAGATGGTTCCTTACACCAAGATCGACGAGAAGGAACTTGACAGCGCGGAACACCGCGCCCTGGCTCGCAAGCTGGCCAATGAGGCCATGGTCCTGCTCAAGAACGACGGCCTGCTTCCGCTCAAACCGGGGATCAAAAAGATCGCCGTTATAGGCCCGCTCGCCGACCAGACCCGGCCGCTGATCGGAAACTATGCCGGTCAGCCGACGCATATTGTCTCCGTGCTCGAAGGACTGAAGGCGGAGTTCCCGAATGCGGCGATTACCTATGTTCCGGGAACGCAGTTCCTGCACGCCGATGGAACCCCCGTGCCGGACAATCTGCTGACAACTCCCGACGGCAAGCCGGGCCTGAAGGCGGATTACAGCGAGTCCATGGGCAGGCCGGGCAGGGCAGCGAACCCCAACGTGCTTGTCAGCCGGACTGAAACCAGAGTCAAGCTCACTGCCAGTAATCTGCCCGCGGAGGTTGCGGGGAAGAAATCCATCGGCGTGCATTGGACGGGCTTCATCACCTCGCCGGAAACCGGCGACTTCCTGGTCGGCGTGCGTGGCGTGGGCTTTGCAATGCTCACGGTCGACGACAAGCGGGTGGCGATGATGTTCAATGGCGCGGAAGCCGGCGCCGGCGTTGGCCGCGTTCACCTGGAAAAGGGCCAGAAAGCCGCGCTCAGCATCCTCTACGGCAGTATGAACGGCAAGCCACGCACAGAACTGATCTGGGCCAAGGTCAATAACGCGCCTTCGCCAAAGGCCATTGCGGCGGCAAAGAATGCCGATGCCGTGATTGCCGTAGTAGGCATCACCAGCGCGCTTGAAGGGGAGCAAATGCCGGTCACTGAGCCCGGATTCCTCGGCGGCGATCGCACCAGCATCGATCTTCCCGAGCCGGAAGAAGCGCTGGTTGAAGCCGTGGCCGCTACCGGCAAGCCGCTCGCCGTTGTCCTGATCAATGGCAGCGCTCTGGCCGTCAACTGGATCAACGCGCACGCCAATGCGGTTCTCGAAGCATGGTACCCCTGCGAGGAAGGCGGCGCGGCTATCGCTGAGACGCTGAGCGGCAAAAACAATCCCGCGGGAAGGCTGCCGGTTACGTTCTACAAGGATGTCAACCAATTGCCAAACTTTGAAGATTACGGGATGTCGAACCGGACCTATAGGTACTTCAAAGGCAAGCCGCTCTACCCGTTTGGCTACGGGCTCAGCTACACCACCTTCCAATACAGCGGCCTCACTCTTCCGGCGCAGGCTGTGGCAGCGGGACAACCTGTTGTCACTGATGTAACTATAACCAACACAGGCAAGGTCGCGGGAGATGAGGCCGTCGAGCTCTATCTCAAGTTCCCCGATGTGAAGGGCGCGCCGCAAATCGCTCTGCGCGGCTTCCAGCGCATTCATCTCGAAGCGGGCGCAAGCCAGAAGCTTCACTTCGAGTTGAAGGACCGCGATCTGGGCATCGTCACAGAGGATGGCAATCCAATCGTCGCTTCTGGCGATTACACCATCATCATCGGCGGAGGCCAGCCAGATACTGGAGCGCCCGGCGTGAGCGGGCGCTTCCATATCGATAGCCAGCTTGCCTTGCCCGAATAAGTTGTTTGCGCCTTAGAACCCTCCGTGCCCCACCCATTTCACGTTCTTTGTGAACTGGGTGGGAAACCACGAAATCGACCCTACAGAAACAGTGAAAAGGTGTTAGGGTGGGATGCAAGATGCCTGCATTACACGAACACGAAAATGATCTGATCGCATAGAAAGGGTGCGGAATGAAACGGCGAGATTTCTTGAAGACAAGCACGGCGGCTGCCATTGCATTGGCCGGATCCCAACAGGTGCTCCAGGCCTCTGCGGCTGGCGAAGGTACTTCAAAAGCGGGAGCCATTTCCGGCCAGAGCCTGCAGGTTGCTCCAGTCGGCAGCACTCCGGAAAGCAACTTCCCGCCCAAGCCGCCGCTCTTTGCGGCATCGCGCCTGTCGCCCGAGGTGAAGGTCTCGCCGATGCCATTCAAGGAGCGGCTGCGGCGCGGCATCGTTCCGCGGCAAGGCTTCTGCAGCACGCTTCCAGGCACGACGGTTAGCGAGGGGCTCACCTCCGGCAATGGACACATGAACATCGAGGCGATGTGCGATCCGTATTCGGAGCAGATTCTCTTCCACCACGAAAGCCTTCTGGTGCCGTGGAAGAGGCCCCTTGAGGCTCCCAAGGCCGCGGATGTATTTCCGCAGGTGCGGCAAATGGTGTTGGACGGCAAATACCAGGAAGCGATTGAACTCGCCTTCAAGGAGATGAACAAGGGTCCCATCAAGCAGAACACCGGGCCGCACCCCGTACTCCCGGCATTCCTGATGCGTCTCGATCTTCCCAAGACCGCGTCGGTCACGAATTATCTGCGCACCGTCAATTTCGAGAGCAGCTAAGTGAAGGTGCATTGGAGCGATGAGCACGGCGACTGGCTTCGTCAGACCTTCACTTCCCGGCCCGACGACGTCGTGGTCCAGTTGCTGACCGCCCCGCAGGGGCAACCGGTCAATGCTCGCATCGCGGTGCAGAAATACTCGCGGGGTAGGCGCATGGGAGGATTGTTCGGCGGAAATATGGGGGAGAGCGAAGTCCACACGGACTTCAACGAAGGGCGGCTCATTTACAAGTGCCGCCTGGATCCCTCGGCGGATAACAGCGGCTACGCCGGGGTGGTCCGCGTGGTGCGCAACGGCGGCTCGGCCCGCATGGATGGAGACACTTTGGTCGTCGAGAACGCGTCGTCGGTGCTGCTGCTCACGCGCATCGAATGGTTCGCCGAAACCAGCGAAGATAAGGTAGAAGCGCTGCACCAGGCAGTCGAGCAGTTGAGCCCTGATTACACCGCGCTCCTGGAGCGCCACCGCAAGGTTCAATCAGAAGCTATGCACCGGGTCACGGTGGACTTTGGCGGCGCATCTCAATATGGAATGTCTTCGGAGGAGTTGCTGGCCGATCAGCGGTCGCGGCGCGACTACTCGCCTGCGTTGCTGGAAAAGATCTTCGCGATGGGGCGCTACTGGTTCATGTACACCAGCGGCAAGTATCCCACCATGATGGCCGAGACCAACGCCAACATCAACCTGCAGATTGCGCCCGGCGTGCAGGCCGATCTGCGCGAAGGCATGGATGCCTACTTCAATTGGATGGAGAGCCTGGCGCCGGACTTCCGCGTGAACGCAAAGAATATCTTCGGCATGCGCGGCACGCACTATTCCCTCTGCCCGCAACAAAATGTCGGCGTCTCCTTCCATTACTCCTGGGCCGAATCGACCGGCGAGATCTGGCCGCATCCTTATTGGCTCTCCGCCGGAGGCTGGTGCGTTCGACCATTCTGGGATCACTATCTGGTTACCGGCGATGTGAAATTTCTCCGCGAGCGCATCGTGCCGGCCTATAAAGAGCTGGCGCTTTTCTACGAGGATTTCCTCACGGTGACCGATAAAGATGGAAATTATGTCTTCGCTCCATCCTTTTCGCCGGAGAACAATCCCGCCAACACCGGCCCGGGAGCCATGATTGCGATCAATGCCACCATGGACATTACGGTTTGCCGGGAGGTGCTGGCCAATCTGATCGAGGCCTGCGAAATGCTGGGCACTGACGCGGACAGTGTGCCGAAGTGGAAGGCCATGCTGGCCAAGCTGCCGCCCTACCTGTTGGAGCCGGACGGCACGCTGAAGGAATGGGCCTGGCCCACGCTGCAAGAGCGTTACAGCCATCGGCACATCTCGCATCTGTATGGAGTCTGGCCGGGCGACGAGATCGATCCCGATCGCTCGCCGAAGCTGGCAAAATCAGCGATGATGGCCGACCGCAGGCGCGTGCCGGAGAGGCTGGCCGCTCACGGCCGCTGCCATCGCGCCCTGGTTGGGGCGCGGCTCAAAGACTGCTACATGGTCGACACCGAACTGCGCCAACTGATTGAGCAGGGCTACGTCGCCGCCACGCTCCGCTGTTCTCACGATCCCTGGGCCTGGCCTATGCCCGATGCGCAGGGCGGAATTCCCACCATCATGATGGAGATGATTCTCTACTCGCGTCCCGGCGTGATCGAAGTGCTTCCCGCTCTTCCGGAGACGCTCGTCAAGGGTTCGATCAACGGAATGCTGGCGCGCACCTTTGCCAGGGTCGATACGCTTGCCTGGGATATGCGGACAAGGACCGCGGACCTTACGGTCTCATCACTCAAAGACCAGGACGTCACGTTGATTGTCCGGCACGGAATCGAAAAGATCTCTGCGCCGGCCGGAGTCTTGAAGAAGACGCCGCCGCCCGATGCGCTCTCGTGCGAGCTGCGCCTGAAGAAAGGCGAGCCGGTTCGGCTGCACATGACGCTTGGCCGGCACAAGCCGCTGGATTGGGTTGCGCAGGCTACCTGATTCAATTTGAAGTACTCCTGACACAAAGAGATTTGCGAAAGGTGGTCATCTGACGATGAATCGCAGGTCAGTTCTTACTGGCGGAATTTCAATGCTCGCCTTCTCTCGCTTGGCTTACGCATTTGGAGACTCGCCATTCTTTCGTGGAGATTTTCCTCAAGGACCCTTTCTGCCATTTTGGGAGTCGTTGAAGGCCTATCGTTGCCCGGATTGGTTTCGTGACGCGAAGTTCGGCATCTGGGCGCACTGGAGCCCGCAGTGCGTCCCCGAGCAAGGCGACTGGTACGCGCGGAATATGTACATCCAGGGGACGGGTCAATATGAGTATCACGTCAAGCACTATGGCCACCCGTCGCAGTTCGGATACAAGGACATCTGCCATTTGTGGAAGGCGGAGCGATGGGATCCCGAGGCCCTCGTCAAGCTGTACAAGCGGGCCGGCGCTGAATATCTCGTCTCCCTGGCTACTCATCACGACAACTTCGATTGCTGGAATTCGAAGCAGCAGCCATGGAATGCGGTGAATGTCGGCCCCAGGCGCGACATCGTCGGGACCTGGGCAAAGGTGGCGCGCGCAAACGGGCTGCGCTTCGGAGTCAGCTATCATGGAACTCCGCATCGCACCTGGGATGAGTTCCTCCCCGTCCGCTACAAGAGCGACAAAACAGGGCCGCTGGCCGGAGTTCCCTACGACGGCATGCAGACGATCGCCGACGGCAAAGGCAAGTGGTGGGAGGGAATGGATCCCCAGTTGCTCAACGGCAAGCCCCACTTGAAAAACACGCCCTGTCCGGAGTTCGTTGAGCAGTTTATGCTTCGTGTGCAGGATGTAATCGACAGTTACAGTCCTGACATCCTCAACTTCGACGACGGAGCAAGATTCACCTTTGACGATGGCGGCCCTTGGGCTCCTGATCTGAAGGTCTGGTTGGGCATTCCGGACCTGGCGCCCCAGATCATGGCTTACTACTACAACAAGAACATCCTGACTCACTCCGGCAAGCTGGAAGGCGTGGTGGATCTCAAAGAGGTCGATGAGCCGATATGGGGTACATTGACCCGCGACTTCGAGATGAACCTGGCGGACAGCTTGCAGGAGAAGCCGTGGCAGACGGAGGCCTGCATCGGGCAGTGGCACTATATGCGCTCGCTTTTCGAGAACCATACCTACCAGAAAGCCTCGCTGATGATTCCGCTCCTCGTTGATATTGTCAGCAAGAACGGAAACCTGCTTCTCAGCATTCCCTTGCCCGGCCACGGAGAGCCCGACAGCGACGAACTTGCTTTCCTGGATGAGCTCGCGCAATGGCAACAGGTGAACAGCGAAGCCATCAAAGGCACACGCCCATGGAAGATTTACGGGGAAGGACCATCGACGGAGTCCAGGGTCGTTGCGTCCTATCAGCTTTCCAAACGCAGCTTCGATCACAGGGATATACGCTTCACGACCAAAGGCGATGTTCTTTACGCGATCGCTCTCGGCTGGCCGATGGACGGCCAGTTGCTCATCAAGTCGCTTGCCGGCGCCTCACCGCACTACGATGGCCGGATCGGCAAAGTGGAATTGCTGGGAGCGAAGAGTGATGTTCAATGGACAAGAGCCGATGATGGGCTCAGAATTCGAGTCCCGCAGGAGCCGCCCTGCCATTACGCCTATGCCTTCAAGATATTGCCGGCATGACGGCAGCCGCTTCGGCTCATGAACGCGGGTTAGCTCAGCTCTCCCGCGCGTGTGCCTGTCTTGACACCAGCCTGTTTGACTGGCCCAGGTACACCTCTGAGGGCAAGTACCTGCGCAGCTCTCCGCAGAGCGGGCAAGTCACCACGATGGGCTGAAATGGGAACTCCTTCACACCTGCCGGGAGATCCCGCCGGCACCGTTTGCAGGTGACAACGAACTGCTTGCGCTCCGGGATTGGGAAGCCAAAACTCATTGACTGAGTATAGGCGAATAAACGGCGAATATTATCCACAGTGGCAAGAGGTGTGCGCTGGGCGGTTACAGCTCCCGCAGGGACTGTATGCCTTCGCATTTGGTGATCCAGTTGGCGAATACGATACGTGAGGCTGTCCAGAGCATTCGTGCGGCTTTCAGGCGGACGGGACGGCGCCGCAACGGCAATCCTGTCCTCCCGTTCACCACAAAAGTCCGATTTATCTTGCTTTCCTGAGTCCGGATTGCCTCACTCCGCCGGGTCGTCGGCGGTGAACGGCGAACAGCAGGGCTTTTCGCTGGCGTGGAAGTTCATCAGTTCCAGACGAATGCCGTCGGGGTCGTAGAGGTTGAACTGGCCCTTGCCGTCTCTGCCGATCTGGGTGTGCGCGTCGTGGACCCCGGTGAGGCGGTTGCCGGCTTCGAGCGTCGTGTGAGCCGTTCCTACAGAGTTGACGCCGATGGAAAGATGATCGAGAACGCCCAGGTCATGCAGCGATATGGTGGCCGGAATGCCGGAACTCGCGGTGTCGTGGACCAGCATATATTCCATCCAGTCGTGGCTGTCGGGGGTTTGCTGGCTTACCCAGTCGATTCTCTCCTCCTTCATGCCGCCAAACCAGTAAGGGCGGAAGCCGAGCAGATCGCGATAGAAGGTGTCTTCGACGGCCCGGCTATGCACCATGATTCCAATGTGGATGATGTGGCGGCCGATGACGTCGGGGGCGTCAATCTCCTGGGGCAGGCGCGGGGGCTCGACAAACTCCACCTTGTTACCTTCCGGGTCGAGCACGATGAACCATTTACTGCCGTCGGCGCCTTTCTCCACCTTGGCCGGGGTCTTCCATGCCTTGGCGGAAAGATACTTGCGCATCGCCTCCGCGTCGCTGGTGTTATAAGCGGTGTGGTCCAGCCGGTTGATGCCCGCGCCGGGGGGCAGTGGCAGCACTTCCACAAACTGCGTGGGGTTGAAGGCATAGCGAACGCCCTTGGGATTCTCCGGGTCGGGAAGCTTGGCCGCGCCGATGATCTCGCGATAGTAGTGATCGGTGGCCGCGGGGTCCGAAGTGTAGACGGCCAGATGAGAGATGCCTGTGATCTTTGGACGTGTGATCGGCGGATCAGGCATTTGTGCGGTGGCGGCGGCGGTAAAAGCAACGAGAAAAGCGGCGGCAAGGAAACTGGAATGCATTCTGCACCTCGAAAGTAGTGGCATACCTACCTTAAATCGATTTTGCGGGGTGTGCAAAGATGAAGATTGCGAAGGTTGAAAGAAATCCCAGGGACGCGGAAAGACGCCTCACCGGGGTCGGCCTGGGAGTCACCCGCTCGGCAACCTCCAAAGAATCAACGCCGAACGATGCAGTTAGTCCAGCGGATAGGTGAAACTCTGCCTCGTTCGGGGGTAAGCCTCCTCACGAGGCGGGACGCGCCATGATCCAGGCCACGTAGAATGACGACAGGTCGTGTTTTAAGAAAGTCATTCCCCGGAGGGAAAATGGCAATTGCCATGCAGCACCCGGAGGTCGGTTCCGACAGTCACCCCAGCGAGCACAAATCACTCGCCGGGGGCCCCGGTAGCGGTTTCGTCAGCGAAGAAGCACGGCGTCTGATCGAACAGGCGCGCGCAGTACGCGAACGCCAGAAACAGGCGCTGCATTTGCAAAGAGGATATATTCTCTCGCAACATCCCACGAACCCGGCGCGGCGCGCGGCCCTGGTGGCGGCGCTGGCGCAGATCGACGGCGAGATCCTGGCAATCAATTAGGTCTCTAACCGCGTGATTTCGTGCGTTGAGATTGTGCATTCCCTGGTCCCATAATCGGGACCAGGGGCACCCGCAGTTGATACAACAACAAGCGGTTAGAGCCCTAGGTTGGCCCGCTCAGGCGGACTTTTTTGTTCCCCACATACGGGCTTTTCCCCGCCCACCGCTACGACTCCCGGTGAACCATCATGGAGTTGGCCTGTTGCACCGGGGTCAGCAGCACACGCGCTATATTCACGTGCGCAGGCCGGCTTGCGGCCCAGACAATGACCTCGGCCACGTCTTCCGCCGTCAGCGTCTTGATGCCTTTGTAAAAATTGCCGGCGCGTTCTCTGTCGCCATGAAAGCGCACGATACTGAACTCGGTCTCCACCATGCCGGGGTCCACCGTGGTCACCCGAATCGGTGTGCCCAGCACATCCTGCCTCAGGCCGTCGTTGATGGCCCGCTCGGCAGCCTTGCTGGCGCAGTAGACAGCTCCGCCGGGGTAGGTCATCTCGCCGGCCGTCGACCCCAGGTTGATCACGTGCCCACGCCTCTGCTCCACCATCCCCGGAACCACGGCGCGAGTCACATAGAGCAGCCCTTTGACGTTGGTGTCGAGCATCTCTTCCCAATCTTCGACGCTGCCCAGATAGAGCTTCTCCAGGCCGCGGCTGAGACCGGCATTGTTGACTAGAATGTCAATCTCCGCCCACCCCGCGGGCAGCGCGCCGATAGCCTCTTCCACGGCCTTGCGGTCGCGTACATCGAGGCGGATGGTGTGGACGGCGGCCGCGCCCCTCGCCAATGCCTCAGCGGCTACAGCAGCCAGCTTGTCCGCGCGCCGGGCGGCGAGTAGCAGCCGCGCTCCCTCGGCGGCGAAGGCCAAAGCCGTAGCAGCGCCAATCCCCGACGAGGCTCCGGTAACGAAGACGATCTTTCCCTTGAGTGTCATAGCTCTATCCTATCCAACTGTTGCTGAGGTTTGCACCCTCCGCCGCGGCTACCGGAACGCTCCGCCGGGAGTCAAACGCCTTGGTGCTATACTTTAGCCCTAAGACTGCTGTATCCGGCCGTTTTCAAGCGTGAGCCGCACCGCAGTTTGGAGGTCGTTTCTGCCTATGACTCCCCGCGCCCGCCGCGCCCTGTTTGCCGTGGTTCTCTTTTTTGCCGTCTGCGCCTTTGCGGGCAGTGTTTTACAGCGCAAAGTGGGGGCGCAGTCCGCGGCCGGCGAAGGCCAGGTCCGCGACAACCTCAAGACCTTCTACGACGTATACGCGCTGGTGGAGCAGAACTACGCCGAGCCGATTGAGGGCGACAAAGCGGACACGGCCATCTACGACGGGGCGATTCCGGGGATGCTGCGGGTGCTGGACCCGCACTCCAACTTCTACGACCCCAAGGCCTACGCCAAGATGCGCGAGGAGCAGCATGGCCGCTACTACGGCGTGGGCATGACCATCCAGCAGCAGAACAACAAGGTCTATGTCGTCTACCCCTTCGAGGGCACGCCGTCGTTCCGGGCCGGCATTCACCCCGGCGACGTCATCTACGCTGTGGACGGCAAGATCGTCTCCATTGACGGCAAGATTCCTGATGGACTGACCTCAGCGGACATGGTGGCCAAGGCGCTCAAAGGCCCCAAGGGCACGCATGTGCAGGCGTCTTTTCTGCGCGAGGGCCAGGCCAATCCGCTGGTCTTCGATCTGATCCGCGATTCGATTCCCCACCCCTCGGTGGACCTGGCTTACGAGATTCGTCCGGGCGTGGGCTACATCCATCTGACACAGTTCCAGGAGACGACAGCGGCCGAGGTGGAGGAGGCTATCGACGGATTTGGCGACCTGAAGGGGCTGATCTTCGACCTGCGCGGCAATCCCGGCGGGCTGCTCGACCAGGCGGTCGACGTCTGCGATCATCTGCTCAGCAAGGGACAGAGCATCGTCAGCCAGCGCGGGCGCGCCTTTCCGGATAGGAATTATTCGGCGACACACGGCAACGGGGGCAAGAGCTTTCCCATCGTGGTGCTGGTCAACCGCGGAACGGCTTCGGCGGCGGAGATTGTCAGCGGCGCTTTGCAGGACCACGACCGCGCCCTCATCGTGGGCGAGACAACTTTCGGCAAAGGCCTGGTGCAAACGGTCTATAACCTGAGCGAGAACACCGGCCTGGCGCTGACCACATACCACTACTACACGCCCTCCGGGCGGCTGATCCAGCGCAACTACTCCGGCATTTCGCTCTACGACTACTACAGCCACGGCGGCACGGCTCCGGCCGATACCGCCAGCCGCGAGGTCAAGCTGACCGACGCCGGGAGGACGGTCTACGGCGGCGGCGGCATCACGCCGGATGAGAAGATCGAAAGCCCCAAGAACAGCCACTTCCAGGATGAGTTGCTCTACAAAGATGCTTTCTTCCACTTCGCCCCGGTTTATCTGGCCAACCGCACCGTGGACAAGAACTTCCAGGTGGACGCGGCGGTGCTGGCGGAGTTCAAGAAGTACCTCACCAGCCAGAACATTCCCTGGACAGACGCCGATCTGAATGAGGTGATGGACTGGGTGAAGATCAACATCAAGGAGAAGATCCTCACGATTCAGTTTGGCGAGTTGCAAGGGCTGCGCGCCCGCGCCGACTGGGATCCGGAGATTCAGAAGGCGCTCACCTTCCTGCCCGAAGCGCAGGCCCTGGAAGACCACGCCCACAAGGTGCTGACCGAAAAAGCCATGGCGCGCAGCGAGGCGCAGTAGGCTGATCTCTGTAATTGTTGACAAAGCCATCCCTCCCGGGATGGCTTTGTAGATTGTATGCAGAGAGATTGTTGGATGGCCCGCGATAAATACTGTTCGGAATAAGTACTTGCTCAAAAAACTACATCATGATTCTTGTGAGAGTGCTGGGAGGGCGCGCAGGATGAAAGGTAAATCTTCAAGGCTAACGCTGTTCTTCGCCCTCATGCTCGCCGTGTCAAAACTGTGGGCGCAGGGTCCTCCCTATCAAACCGACGATCCGGTGCCGGTCGACCTGCATCATTACGAGTTCTATATCTTCGGCGGTGTCGATGGCACACCGGCGGAAATCGACTCGACGGGGCCGGCCTTCGAGTTCAACTGGGGCGCCGTGCCCAGGGTCCAACTGCACGCCATACTTCCCTGGGGAGGGGTCTTCCCATCGAACAATCCCGTTTACCTGCCCGGCGGAACGGGTCCAAGCGCGTTCGGTCTCAATGACATGGAACTGGGCGTGAAGCTCGCCATCATCAAAGAGACCAGGCATATTCCGCAAATCGGCACTTTTACTATGTTTGAAATGCCAACCGGGAATTACGACAAAGGACTCGGTTTGGGAAAAGTCTGGTACAAACTGCCCGTGTGGCTGCAAAAGAATTACGGTAAGTGGCTCTTTGATGGAGGCGGCGGCTATCAGGTGGCGCCGCAGACAAGCTATCGTGATTTTCCTTATACAGGATGGCTGGTGAAACGAGAACTCAACGAGAAGCTTGAGTTAGGCGCGGAACTCTTTGCGCATGGGCGCGAAGGCTTTGCCGCGGCGCAAACAGAGCGCTCGGCGATGATCGATATCGGCGGCTATTACCACTTCAAGCATCATCCCGGCGAGCAGTTCCTGTTCTGCTACGGCCATTCGGTCGCCGGCCAGACTGAGAATTACGCATATGCGGGAATGTACTGGACCTGGGGAAAAGACGACAAAAAGACCGCCTCAAGAAATGACTGACCTATGGGCCGGTATCGGCTCCTTTACTCTGGCGGTTCTGGCGCTCGCCGGCAATAAATCAGCTACGGCTAAAAACCTGCTCGTTTTCTATAAACCAACGGGGCCTCTCTCCGGCGTAACCACAACTGCGATTCTTATCTGGCTCTGCATATGGGGGATTCTGGAATGGCGTTGGCGAAACCGGACGGTTGCTGTGGGGCGAACCAATGCCATTGCACTCATCCTGCTGGGTCTGAGTTTATTGCTAACGTTTCCTCCTATCGTTGACCTTTTCTGAAAAATGGTTTTTTCCAAAGCAACAACTTCAAACTTCAATAAGAACAGAAGTCTTAGCCGTAATTCTTGAATGCGTTGGGAAGTGGTAGAGGTTCGTGCCCTAAAACCCCATAATGTTATAGCCGCAATCCACATACAGGATCTCGCCGGTGATGGCGCTGGATAAGTCGCTGGCCAAAAAGAGCGCCGCGCCGCCGACCTCCGACTGGTCGATGTTACGGCCCAGTGGGGCGCGCTCGGCGTGGGAGCGCATCATCTCGCTGAGGTCGCCAACGCCGCGCGCGGCCAGAGTTTTAACGGGGCCGGCGGAGATAGCATTGATGCGAATGTTTTTTGAGCCGAGGTTATAGGCGAGATAGCGGACCGTGGATTCCAGACCGGCCTTGGCCACAGCCATTACGTTGTAGTTGGGAACAACCTTTTCGGCGGCGTAGTAACTCAAAGTCATAATACTGCCGCCCTCTGTCATCAAGGGGGCCGCGCCGCGCGTGACGGCGATCAGCGAGTAAACGCTGACGTCGTTGGCGATGCGGAAGCCTTCGCGCGTGGTGTCGATGAACTGGCCGCGCAGCTCCTCGGCGGGCGCGTAGGCGATAGCATGGACGAGAATATCGAGCTTGCCGAATTTCTCTTTGAAAGTGGCGAAGACGGCGTCGATTTCGGCGTCGTTGGAGACATCGCACTGGTAGCCGCTGGCCCCCGGCAACTCGTCGATGAGGCTCTGGGCCTCGAGCTTCATGCGCTCGTTCTGGTAACAGATGGCCAGGGTTGCACCGGCCTCGTGAAGTTTTTGGGCGATGCCCCAGGCGATGGAACGCTTGTTGGCCAGCCCGAAGACGACGGCTGTCTTACCCGCCAGGTTGATCATTCTTGCTTCTTTCCTCCAGGGTCCGTGTCTTGGGGAAGCGGACCTACTTTATAGAGTATCAGCCACCGAGGTCAATCAGCTCGACCTTTCCCGTGGGCTGGTTGAGAAAGCGGGAGCCGAGGCGCTCAAACTTCTCGACTGAATCGGTGGCGAAGCAGCGGATCTGGTCCTGCGCGGACGGGACCTGCGCGGTCGGCGAATGTTTTTCCTGTTGTCCGAAGAGGTAGACGGCAGCCTCGGCGGCGGCCTCGGCGGAGTCGATGACGCGCATTCCGGCGGGCACGGCGCGTTCGATCAGCGGGCGCAGCAGCGGATAGTGCGTGCAGCCGAGGACCAGCGTGTCGGGATTCATGCCCTGGGCGGCGGCTTCGGCGGTCAATTCCGCAAGATAGATGCGAATGACCTCGGCAGTGACCGGGTGATCGGTCCAGCCCTCCTCGACCAACGGGACGAGCAGCGGGCAGGCCTTTTCCAGCGCGCGCAGCCCCCGTGCGCGGCAGGCGGCGGCGTAGGCGTGGCTCTCGACAGTGGCGTCCGTGGCTATGACTAATACATCCCCCGTCCGGGAAGCACCGCGAGCGGCATCTGCGCCCGGCTCGATGACGCCCAGCACCGGAACCGGAAGCGCCTCCTGGATAGCGTCCAAAGCCAGCGCGCTGGCCGTGTTGCAGGCGATCACCAGGAACTCCGCGCCTTGCTGGTTGACCAGGAACTGCGCGCTCTGCGTGGCATAGCGGGCGATGGTGCGGCGAGACTTGGAGCCATAGGGCAGCCTCGCCGTGTCGCCCAGGAAGGCGAAGCGCGCGCCGGGCAGACGGGCTACCAGCGCGCGCAGCACGGTGAGCCCGCCAAAGCCGGAGTCGAAGACGCCGATGGTGGGGGTGGTCGTTCCTGTTTTCCATTCAGGGTAGCTCATGGCAGCATCCCTTCGGCCGGTACGGCATCGCCGGCCAGGTAGGTGCGGGTCAGGTCGGCGTGGCCGGCGAGGGTGGCGCGGGTTTGGCCATTCACCAGAAAGCGTACCTGGGCGATGCGGGGCTGGTTGGCGTGCAGGGTGCCGCAGATGGAGAGCACAGTGAGTGTTTCGGTTTCGATTCCCGAAGGATGGCTGTCCGCAAAGCTGCCGGTGAGGTTGACGACGGCCAGTAGTGGGCCGGTTTGCGGTTGCTCCCGCGGCGCTGCGCCGGATTGATTGCCCTTGAACTCAGCAGAGCTTGCCTCCGCGGATTTCGGCTTGACGGCTGCGGCTACGCTGGCTCCGGACGCAGGGATGGGCAGCAAAAAGACCTGGAGCACGGAGCTTCCGCCGCCGGGGACGGTGTGGGCGGAATCGGGAGCGGCATACAGATCGAGCAGCTTGCCCAGAACGGCGCGGGCGCGCGAGCCGGGATCGGCGGGCAGCGGCAACGAGTGAATCTGCGCCCGCATCGAACCGTCGCTGTCGCTGGCTACCAGCAGGGTTGCCTGCTCGGCGGGCGCAACTTCGGGAGCGCGGGTGGGCGCCGAGTCCTGGCCGGCAATCAGCCGCTTGTGGGCGCGCTCGCGCAACTGCCACAGCGTGACGCTCATGACCAGTGAGGCCAGCAGCAAAATGACAAAGAGCAGCTTTTGATGGCGAGGAATCATGGCTGACGAACCTCCGAACGCCACTCCACTAGCGCCGCTGCCAGCGCCTCGGCCACCCGGGCCTGGTAGTCGGGATCGTCCAGCCCGGCGGCGACTTTCTTGTCTGCACCCATCTCCGGCGCAATCTCCACGGCCACGGCCGGGCAGGTCATGCTGTCCAAGGCAGGCAAAGAAGTCCGGCCCAGAGTCACGTTCATCCCCGCGTGCTGCAGCGCGGAGTTGAGCACCCCTTCCAGCGCCAGCGAGCGCGTCACCCAGGCGGCCTGCGCGGTCTTCCAGGCGGTGAAGCGCGTGGGCTGAGCGGGGGTGAGCGAAGAGGCAAAAAGATGAACGCCCAGGCCGTTTTCAGACGTGTGCAGGCTCAGGCAGGCCTGGGCTTGAGCGTGGTTGGCCATCTCCGCACGCGTATCCGGCTCGACGGTCGTGTCAGATTCGCGGGTGGTGACCACCTGGATGCCGCGCGCCGTCAGCAGCGATCGCAGCCGTACGCTGAGCGCCAGAGTGAAGGTCTTTTCGAGCTGGCCGTTCGAAAGGCTACCGCCCGAGTCGTCGCCGCCGTGCGCCGCGTCGAGCACGACTACAAAGCGGGGTTGGGGGACGGCCGAGGCTGGCGGGGCCGGTTGCGCGACGGCCGAGCAAGAGAGAAACGCCAATAAAAGAAGATGAACAAGCGATACCCGGTCAAAGGCATGGAGAAAAGTTTGAATTTCCAGCCTTACCGACAAAAATCTACCTCCGGGGCTAAAGCCCGCTTTGATATTGCAACCCTTGCGGCACGACTAAAGTCGTAACCTTTCAAAATACCAGCTTCATCAGAGCTTCCCGCGCTTACTCGAGCGCATAAATCGTCAGGCCGCTGAGCAGCTTGGGATAGAAGTCGGTGGATTTTTGCGGCATCACGTCGCCGGCAAAGGCCACTTCCTTGAGTTGCTCCATGGAAACAGGATTCGTCAGGAAGGCGATATCGGCCTCGCCGCGGCGCACCTGCTCGACGGCCTCGGCGGCGTCGCGCAGATAGCGCAGATTGGTCTGCTCGCGCACCATCTCCGCGTCCAGGCCCAGCAGCCGGTCGAGGACGATGGAGTGCAGGCAGCTCAAATCGAGTTGGCGCTGGCGCTCGGGCAGATGGGCCAGCGCGGCGGCTACAGGCTCGGGCTTGGCGCGCAGCAAGAACGCCCCAGCGCGCGTGACGGCGACAAACGCCGTGCCTTTCTGGCCGCTCAGTGTGCTGATCAAACTCGAAGATTCCGCTCCATGCAAAGGTTCGACGGTGAAAAACTCTTCGGCGGCGCGCGCAAAGGCGCCGGGGTCGAAGTTGGTCAGGCTATGAACCACGCGATGGGTGGGCAGAATCACCAGCCCATCGGAGTCCATATTCACGAAGGTCATCATCACCGCGGCTTCAGGATAAGCCGGCTGCGGCGCCTGGCTGGTGCTGGACTCGGTCTTGGCGGGCGCGGCGGGTGAGTGTTCCTTGGAATAGTTCAGCGCGGTTTCATAGCGATGGTGGCCATCGGCGATGATCAGCTTCTTGTCGGCCATGGCCGTGGTCAGCAGGTTGATGATATTCGGATCGCTGACCTTCCACAGCCGGTGCAGCGCGCCATAGTCGTCGGTAGTCTCGGCGTCGGCAGGACCGGCGCCGTCGTACAAAATCTTTTCGATGCTGCCGGCCGCGTCGGCATAGAGCATGAAAATCTGGCCAAAATGCGCGCGCGTGGCCTCAAGCAGCTTCAGCCGGTCGCCCTTGGGCTTGCTCAGCGTCTGCTCATGGCGGAAGACGACCTTTTCGGAGTACTCGTGCAGCTTGCCGAGGGCGATGAAACCGCGCCGCTCCTTGACAATATCGGTTCCGGGCACTTTGAAGCGCTGCGAATAAGCGAAGATGCAGGGATCTTTTTCCTGCGCCAGAACGCCCTGCTCGCGCCAGGCGCTGAAGTCGCGCGCCGCGCGGGTATACACGCTCTCTCCGCGCTCGGAGTCGAAGAGCTCCGGCAACCCCAGGATGATGCGCACCAGGTTGTAAGGGCTGCGCTGGTAGTAGGCCTGCTGCATCGCCGGAGAGATTTTGTCGTAAGGCTGGGTAACCACGTCATCCAGACGAACAACGGAAGGATTGTAGCGCCATGCGCGAAAGGGATAAATGCGTGCCATGGGGGAAGCTCTTGCTCCACGTTCAAAAGGTTGAATTAGCGCTCTGCGGCCTCCTGTCGCTCACTCCGGGGCTGCGATGCGCTTAGGGTCGATTGTACTCCTGCGGCTGTGAAAACTGCGCCCGCCCCCGAAATCGGACCGGACGCCGGCAAGTGGCGTAAAGTGAAGGTTAAGGCCGATCCTCCAGCGGGATAGCCGCACTCACTGTCTATGCTTGAACCCGTTTCCATGCGCCTTTGCCGTCCCGCGCTACTCGCGCTGCTTCTTGCCGGAGCGGCTTCGCTGGCGCCCGCGCAGCAAACCGCGCCGCCGGCCCCGGCCCAACTCCCGGCTCCATCGCTCACTGAGGACCGCGACCCGGTGCGCTCGCCGGATGGCGAACCGCCCGCCCCGCCAGTGCTGCGCAAAGAGGGCGAGGGCTATATTCTGCACACCGACGTCGAAGAGGTGGTCCTCAACTGCACCGTGCTCGACGACCGCAACCGGCTGGTTCCCGGCCTGAAGAAGGAGAACTTCAAGGTCCTCGAAGACGGCGTCCAGCAGACGCTCATCAGCTTCCAGCACACCGATCTCCCCGTCTCGATAGCGCTGGTAGTGGACAACTCCGGCTCAATGAGCCGCAAGCGCCCCTCGGTGAACAAGAGCGCTCTCGACCTGATCGAGGCCTCCAACCCCCAGGATGAAGCCTTCGTGGTCAACTTCAGCGACGAGGCCTTCATCGACCAGGATTTCACCTCTGATGTGAGCAAGTTGCGCGAAGGCCTTGGGCACATCGAAGCCCGAGGCGGCACCGCGCTATACGATGCGGTGGTGGCCTCGGCCGACAAGCTGGTGGCCGACGGCAAGCGTCCCAAACAGGTGCTCATCCTCATCACCGACGGCGAAGATAACGCCTCGACCCTCAATCTGGAGCAGACCATCCACCGCGTTCAGCAGCTCTCCGGGCCGGTCATCTACTCAATAGGATTGCTCTTCGGCGACGAGATGAGCCGCTCCGAGGTGAAGCACGCGCATCGGGCGCTGGAGATGCTCTCCACCGAAACCGGCGGCATGGCCTTCTTTCCCAAGAGCATCGAGCAGATCGACCAGATCTCCGCCGAGGTGGCGCGGGACATCCGCAACCAGTACACGCTGGGCTACCACTCCACCAAGCCGACCACCGAGCCGGGCTTCCGCCGCGTCGAGGTCGCGGCCGAGGCCAAGGGCCAGGGCAAGCTCACCGTCCGCACACGGACCGGGTATTTTCCCGTCGCGCGGGTGGCGAAGAAACCTCTGGCGGCGGAGAAGTAGTACTTTGGCTGGGTGGCCCAGGTCTGAATTCTCAGACCTGGGAAGCCACGAACCCTCGTCGTCCTCGCAAGCGATACACTTGTAGTTGACCTATGTTTGAAAACCTTACCGACAAACTCCAGCGCGCCTTCAAGAGCCTTCGCGGCCAGGGCACGCTCACCGAAGAGAACATCAGCGACGCCCTGCGCGAGATTCGCGTGGCGCTGCTGGAAGCCGACGTCAACCTCAACGTGGTCCGCGAGCTGATCGAGCAGATCCGCGTCAAGGCTGTCGGCGCCGAGGTGCTCACCGCGCTCTCGCCCTCCGAGCAGGTCGTCAAAATCGTCCGCGACGAGCTGATCACGCTGCTGGGCAAGGACACGGCCCGCTTCAAATTCGCCTCGCAGCCGCCCTCGGTGATCCTGATGGCCGGTCTGCAAGGCTCCGGCAAGACGACCACATCGGGCAAGCTGGCCGCATGGCTCAAAAAAGGAGGCCATCGGCCGATGCTGGTCTCGGTGGACGTCTATCGCCCGGCGGCCCGCGAGCAGCTCAAGGTCGTCGCCAGGTCCATTGAAGCCAAGCTCTACGAAGGCGACCAGAAGGGCGAGAAGGCTGGCCCCTCGCTGGTGGCCCGGCTCGCTCAGGAGGCTCGCCGCGAGGCCCGCAACATGGGCTGCGACACGCTCATCGTCGACACCGCCGGCCGCCTGCACATCGACGAAGAACTGATGGGTGAGATGGAGCAGCTCAAAAAGCTCCTCAATCCCAGCGAAATTTTGTTCATCGCCGACGCCATGACCGGCCAGGACGCGGTCAACTCCGCCGCCGACTTCCACACCCGGCTCGGCCTCACTGGCATCATCCTGACAAAAATGGACGGCGACGCCCGCGGCGGCGCGGCACTTTCCATAAGACACGTCACTGGCCAGCCCATCAAGTTCATCGGCACCGGCGAAAAGCCCGACGCCTTCGAGCCGTTTCATCCCGACCGCATCGTCGGCCGCATCCTCGGCATGGGCGACATGATGTCGCTGATCGAGAAGGCCGAATCCACGATGGACCGCAAGAAGGGCGAGGAGTTCGCCAAGAAGGCTCTGCTCGGCGACGGCTTCTCGCTGGAAGACTTCCGCGACCAGTTGCGCCAGATCAGCAAGCTCGGCTCCATGGAGAGCATTTTGAAGATGCTGCCTTCGGTCGGCCCCTTCGCCGGGATGCAACAGGCAGCAAAGAATGTCGATCAAAAGCAGTTCGTGCGGCTGGAGGCGATCATCAACTCGATGACCCCCAAAGAGCGCCGCAACCACGAGATCATCAGTGGCACGCGCCGCAAGCGCATCGCGGCGGGCAGTGGGACGACCGTGCAGGACGTGAACCAGCTGCTGCGCCAATACGCGCAAATGGCTAAAATGTTCAAGCAGATGGGCAAAGGCGGCATGGCCGGCAAAATGATGCGCGGCGGCCTCGGCGCCATGGGCATGGGCGGCAAGCAGCGCTTTGGGCGGTAAGATTGCAATCTCGGAGATGTAAGTATGAGAGACAAGCAATTCATTCTTAGCGAAATCCGCAGGACAGCGGCGCTCAATGGTGGCAAGCCTATCGGTCAGACAAGATTTCGAACCGAGACAGGCATAGCTCAAGAGGAATGGAGAGGTGTGTTCTGGGCGCGTTGGGGCAATGCATTGTCAGAAGCTGGATTTGAACCTTTAGAATGGACCCCGCGATCTGATGAAGAGCAAATGATAGAGGAATTGGCAAGGATGGTTCGAAAGTACGAACGATATCCTGTCAAAGCTGAGCTTCTTATTGAAAAGAGGAGCAATGCTAAGATTCCCGCGCCGAATGTACTGCTTCGCAAGTTCGGTGAGAAATCGCAGGTTGTTCAAAAGGTCCGTGATTTTTGTGCATTAAGGAAAGATTATGCAGATGTGTCAGCAATCCTCGCTACAGAATCTGATGGCACTCAACCAGCAAAAGAAATATGCGAAAGCAAGATTATAGAGAGAAAACAGAAGGCGTCTGGATATGTCTACTTGGTGAAATCAGGGAAGTTGTACAAAATTGGACTTTCAATTGAGAATCCCTTTCGACGCAAAAGCGAACTGCATAAGCAAACATCAGAGGGAATTACAGATATTCACACAATCTCTGCCATTGATGACGCGCCAGGAATAGAAAAATACTGGCATGAACGTTTCAAAGAGAAGCGCCAGCACGGCGAGTGGTTCGATCTTTCTGCCGAGGACATCAGTGCATTCAAAAAGAGAAAGTTCATGTAGTCATGACCACCCTCCAGGACCAACTCGACGAGATCACCGCGAACACGCGGAACCTGGTGCAGGCGGAGCGGCTTGCTGTCAGCGAGCGGTCCGTAGAGGAGTTATTCGCTACCGGCATCGAAGAGCGGATTCTGCCGGTGGGCGCGCTGGCCCCGGAGTTTGAGTTATATGACGCCGCGGGGCGGCTGGTGCGCTCTCAGGATATGCTCGCGCTGGGTCCTTTGGTCATCAAGTTTCTGCGCGGGCGCTGGTGCCCTTATTGCGTCACTGAGTTAGAAGTCTGGCGCGACTTATACGGCACAATCCGCGAGCGTGGCGCACTGATGGTGGCCATCGGCCCGCAGACCGAGCGGCAGAACGACTTTATGGCCGTCCAGCATGGACTGCCCTTTCCTGTGCTCAGCGACCCCGGCTGCGAGTTAGCCGAGAAATTCGGCCTGGCCCACACCGTCCCCGACTATATGCGCGAGTACTATATGTCCATTCTCATCAATATTCCCTTTGTGAATGGCGAGTCGAGCTGGAAGCTGCCGCTGCCGGCGACTTATGTCCTCGACCGCACTGGGCGCGTATTGTTCGCCGAGGCTCACGCCGACTTTCGCGTGCGGCCCGAGCCGGAAGAGGCGCTGGCCGCGCTTCGCTGATAACATCAGTTTGCGCGAATCCAATCGGATAGCTTTGTTTCAACCTGCTCCAGAGTAACTCCGCGCAATAATATGACCTTGCTCCGCGATAACTCTCCACTTACTAACTCAACGGCATTCTTCGGCACGGCAAAGGTTTCAGCGAGAAATGCGATCAGCGCCTGGTTGGCGCGGCCTTCCAGCGGCGGCGCATGAACGGCAATCTTCAACTGCGCCGCCGGGCCTTCGCCGTAGACGCCGGTGATGGCGGTCTTCTTCGCGCCGGGCTGAGCACGCACTGCTAGGGTAACTCCGGATGCGGTCGAGCGCAGCATCAGTTCACCCCCAAAGCGGTGCGCGCGCCAAAGAGCGCCGTGCCCACGCGGATGCAGGTCGCGCCCTCTTCGATAGCGAGATCGAAGTCGCCGCTCATGCCCATCGAAAGCACATCGAATGAAAGTCTCGAATAACTCGCGGCCCAGCGCTCGCGCCACTGGCGCAGGCTGCGAAAACAGGCGCGGGTCTCGGCCTCGGAGACGCCAAAGGGAGCAATCGTCATCAGCCCGCGCATCTGCAAATGCGCCAACTCCGGCAGCCGCTCCAATAACTGCGCCGCCTCAAATGAGTTAGGATCAATTCCTGCCTTGGTTTCTTCTGAACTTAGCTTAACTTCGATCAACACCGGCAGACGCTTGCCTAACTTACCCGCCGCTTCATTCAATCGCTCGGCCAGCCGCAGCGAATCCAGCGAGTCGATTGCATCGAATAACTCCACGGCGCGCTGAGCTTTATTCGATTGCAGATGGCCGATCAGATGGACTCGAACGGGGTTAGCGGCGCGTGTGCGCAACGAGTCAAGCTCTGTAGCTTTGGCAGCATACTCCTGCACACGGTTTTCGCCGAAGAGCGTGAGGCCCAGCGTAGCAGCTTCGGCAATCGTCTCCGCAGGGCAGGTTTTGGAGACGGCCATCAGCTCGACCTCGGCGCGCGCGCGGCCAGCGCGGCGGCAGGCCTGCGCAATCGCCTCTTCCAGTCGTTCGAGATTATCGGCAAGCGTCGTCATTTTGCAATGATCCGATCAGGATTATTCTGACAAAAGCAGCAAGTTAGCCCCGCTTCGCGGGATCGCAAGTTAGCGAGTTAGCAGATTTCCATGACAGTTAGAGTTCATGGATTCCCAGGTCTCAGAATCGAGACCTGGGCCACCCATCATTGCCCGTGCTCATCAAGGAATTTCTCCGCCTCCAGCGCGGCCATGCAGCCGGAGCCGGCGGCGGTGATGGCCTGGCGATAGCGGCGGTCCTGCACGTCGCCGCAGGCAAAGACGCCCGCCAGCGGCACGCCGTCTTTTGTGACCAGAACATTGCCGGTGGTGCGAATGTAACCGTCGCCGTCAAGATCGATCTGGCCGGCGAAGACCTTCGTATTGGGCTCGTGGCCGATGCCGAGAAAGAGGCCGCTGATGTCGAGTCTGGTGACCTCGCCGGTGGCCACATCGCGCAGGCGCAGGCCGCAGACTTCCTTCTCATCGACGCCCAGCACCTCCTCGATGATGGTGTTGGGGCGCAGAACGATCTGCGGATGAGCGTGAACGCGGTCGAGCATGATCTTGGAGGCGCGGAAGCCTTCGCGGCGATGCAGCAGCGTGACCTTGGAGGCAAAGCGGGTGAGGAAGAGCGCCTCTTCCATCGCCGAGTCGCCGCCGCCCACTACGGCAATCTCCTTGCCGCGGAAGAAGAAGCCGTCGCAGGTGGCGCAACTGGATACGCCGTGGCCGATCAACGCCTGCTCGCTCGGCAGCCCCAGCCAGCGCGCGCTGGCCCCCGAGGCGACGATCAGCGTGCGGGTCAGAATCTCGCCGTCCGAAGTTTGCAGCCGCAAGGGATTCTCCTTCAGATCCACCGCGGCCAGAGGCGCAGGCTGGAAGGTCGCGCCGAAGCGGGCGGCCTGCTTCTTCATGTTGTCGATCAGTTCCGGCCCCTGAATGCCCTCCGGCCAGCCGGGGAAGTTCTCCACCAGCGTGGTCATCGAAAGTTGTCCGCCGGGCTCGTGGCCCTCCAGAACCAGCGGGTTGAGGCCGGCGCGAGCGGTGTAGATGGCGGCGGTGAGTCCGGCGCAGCCGGAGCCGAGAATAACGGTCGAGCGAATCTCTGTCATAGGCTTCCCGTTTTGATTTTAGCTCTTGCCGAGGGTCTTGCAGGCGGCATCCCCCTTCCTGTGTTAGATGAGTATTCGGCAAGTTTTGACTCTACCTGCCCCACAACACAACAAAACTAATGAGAACCTCATGTTACTTAAAGATTTCTTGTTCAACCGCGTTGTGCCGATGAAAGAACTGTGGCCGCCATAGAGTCTGCTCATCGATTGCATCGGAGGATTCCAAGGCGAGCCGGCAGCTTCAGTCCGGAGCGCATCCCATGTTCGACTCCCAATTCGTCTTCTCGCAGCGCGTGGCAACCTGGCTTCTCCTCTTCGCACTGGCGCCGGCGGCGGCGCTGGCGGGCGGGCCGAAGCAGGTGGCCGGAGTGAGTTTCTTCAACCCCGCGGCTGTGGGCCTGCCGATTCATTGGGCCAACGGGCAGGTGAATTACTACGTCGATCAGGGGCCTTTGAACAGCATGGTCACCAATCAGCAGGCGAAGGCGATGGTGGACGCGGCGGCGGCGTTGTGGAGCGCGATTCCCACCGCCGGGGTGACGCTCACCGACCAGGGCGCATTGAATGAGGACGTGAGCGGCGCGAATATCGTAGTGAGCGGCACTAACTTTACCGTAACCAACGAGCAAACCAGCCAATTGGGCCAGATTACCCAGCCGGCCGACGTGACTCCCGAAGCCAGCGGCACTCCGCTGGGCGTGATCTTCGACGCCGACGGCTCGGTGATCGACGCTCTGTTCGGCGCGGGAGTGAGCGAGCAGAACAGTTGCGAGAACAACGGCGTCTATATGTGGCTGGACAACATAAACCCGGATGCGACGATCGCGCACGGCGTCATCGTGCTCAACGGCCTGTGCGCCACCAGCGCCAGCCTGCTGGAGATGATGAGCTTTGAGCTGGAGCGCGCCTTCGGGCGGATTCTTGGCCTCGATTACGCACAGGTGAACTCCGGCGCGACGACCAGCGAGACAGCGCAACTGGATGGCTGGCCGGTGATGCAGCCGATCAGCGGCTTGTGCGGTTCTACCGGCGGAGACTGCATTCCCAACCCCACGGTTCTGCGCTGGGACGACATCGCCGCGCTGAACCGCATCTACCCCATCACCGCCGGCAATCTAGCCAGCTTTCCCGGCAAGCAGATTACCGCGGCCCACACGGTTTCCATCCAGGGGACGATCAGTTTTAGAAACGGCTTGGGGATGCAGGGCGTGAATGTGGTGGCGCGGCCGCTGGATGCGAACGGCAACCCGCTCTACCAGTACACGGTCAGTTTTGTCTCCGGCGCCTCCTTCAACGGCAATCACGGCAACCCGGTGACGGGCTTCGCCGACGCGAACGGCAACCTGCTGACGATGTGGGGATCGAATGAGGCGTCGATGCAGGGCTTTTTCGACCTGAGCGGAATGCCTCTGCCGCCTGGCGTGAGCACGGCCAACTATCAAGTGACCTTCGAGACAGTGAATCCGTTGTACATTCTGACCAACTCTGTCGGCCCTTACCCGGACGGCTCGCCGGAGCCATCGGGCACGCTGGCGGCGATTTCGGTTCCGTCTATGGCCGCAGGCAGCGCGCAGACGCTCTCCGTCAATGTTGCCGACTCGGCGGCGGGCGGCTCGGACGACGCGATTGGCACAGAAGCCACTCCGCGCAGCCTGGCGGCCAGCGGAATGTGGAGCGGGCGGTTGAGCCAGGTGGGCCAGACAGACTGGTTCAGCTTCCCGGTGCGCGGCGGACGCTCCTTCACCGTGGTGACCGAGGCCTTGAATGAGAACGGCGCTCCCACGAACGCGAAGGCGATGCCGGCGCTAGGCGTCTGGGACGCCTTCGACGCGGTGGGTACGGCGGCCATCGGCTACGGCGCCGGGCTGGACGGCCTGGCCACCGGCGAGAGCTGCCTGCAGGTGAGCGCATCGGCAGACGACGTGGTGCGCCTGGGCATTGCCGATGAGCGCGGCGACGGGCGTCCGGATTACGCCTACCAGGGCTGGGTGCTCTACGCCGACACGGTCTCTCCGCTGCGGCTGCCAGCCGCGGGCGGGCCGATTGTGATCCATGGCATGGGCTTTCGACCCACGGACACGGTGCAGGTGAATGGCCAGCAGTCCGTAATCACCAGCATCTCGCCCAACGAAATCACGGTCATCGCGCCCGCGGCTGGAAGCGGCGTCACCGGCTCGGTGAACGTCGAGGTGGACGACCTGCCGATCTACGACGCGGCTACCATCATCGCCGGCGGCGTCAGTTACGACGCGGGCACGAGCGACGCGCTCAACCTTGTGATCGCGCCGATGGGCACCGTGCCGATCGGTGTGCCGGAATCCTTCTCGGTGATCGCGCTGGGCTCTGACCTGACTCCAGCCGGCGGAGTTTCGGTGACCTACACCGTGATCAGCGGAACGGCGACGCTGGGCTGCGGCCAGAGCACTTGCACAGTAACAGCCAGCGGTGACGGCCGCGCCACGATGAACGTGATGGCAGTTGGCTCAACCTGGTCGACGGTGACCGTCGCGCTGCTGAACGGCTCCAGCCTGAAAACCGAATTTGTGGGTGGAACGCCGCCGACGCTGACCTCGCTGACGCCGATGCTATCGCTCGCCGCGGGAGCCACCGTTACCTGGACGGCGCAGGCTCTGGCGCTGAAGAGCGGCGTTGCCGCGAGCGGCCAGACGGTGGCCTGGCAGACGAGCGGCACCGGCATCACCTTCCAGAGCGGTGCTGTCACCACCAACAATAACGGCATTGCCGCCAAGGCGCTCACCGTGGGTCCGCTGACCGAGGGGCAAACAGCAACCGCGACGGCCTGCCTGAACGGAACCAGCCAGTGCATCACCTACACCGCCTTCGGCGCGCGGCCGGAGTACGCGACCCTCGAAGCCGTCTCCGGAAGTGTGCAGAGCCTGGCGGTCAGCGGAACCGCAAGTCAAATGATCCTGCGCGTGCTGGATATGGACGGCAACCCCATGGCCGGTGGCGCGGTCACGCTCTATCAGGCAATTTATGCCTGGACGCCGCCCTGCGGCCTGCACGGCCCTTGCGTCATGGGCACACTACTGGCTACGCAGGCCGCCACGGCCACTTCGGCTCTCGACGGCACCATCACATTCACTCCCGCGTCGCTGCCCGGCGTCGCCACCAACATGCTCGCCCTGGCCGTCACCGGCAATGCCGGCAGCGTGAACCTGGCTGTCGAGCAGCATCCGTAATGCAGCTTCTAGCTGCTAGCTTCCAGCCTCAAGCTTTTGTCATGAACCTTCGTGAAAAGCTGGGTGCCCCACCCCTCGCCACGTTCTTGTTTTTGTGGCTAGGGTGGGAAACCATGAATCCCAAACCTCCGGCATTCCAAGCCCTTCAGTTAAAATGGAAGAGCGATGCTCGATTTGGGATTTGTACGAAACAACCTGGAACTCGTTGAAGAGAAACTGCGCGCGCGCGGGGCGGACCCGGCTGCGCTGCTGGGAGATTTTCGTGAGTTTGACGCCAGCCGGCGCGAGGCCATCACGCAATCTGAGCAACTCAAAGCCCGCCGCAACGAGTTGAGCCATCAGATTGGCGCACTCAAGCGTGAACTTCTTGGCCTCAACTTAGCTACTGTTGGTGCTGTTGTTGTTGGTGTTAAGCAAGCAGCTACGCAAATCCTTGAGCACATTCTCGAAGGCAAGCAAAGAGATGTGAGAGCGGACAATCCTCTGGAGGAAGTGTCTAGCCCAAATGCTCTAAACGATTTGGAATCGAGGAAAGGTCAGCTTCAATCCAACGTGGAAAAGCTGATGGAAGAGACCAAACGGCTCAAGGAAAAACTAGACGAACTCGATTCCACTGCCACCCGACTCGACGAACAGATGTACTTGGCTCTGTCGCGTATTCCGAATCTGACCCGTGACGAAGTCCCCACCGGAAAATCCGAAACAGACAACGTGACCATGAAGCTGTGGGGCAATATACCGTCCTTCGACTTCCTACCGAAGCCGCATTGGGAGCTGGGCGAGGCGCTGGGAATTCTTGACCTGGAACGCGCGGCCAAGATCAGCGGGGCGCGCTTTGCGGTTTACATGGGCGCGGGGGCGCGGCTGGAGCGGGCGCTGATCAGCTTCATGCTCGATCTGCACACCGGCAAGCACGGCTACACCGAAGTGTTGCCGCCCTTCATGGTTAACTCGAAGTCGCTGTTCGGCACCGGGCAGTTGCCCAAGTTTGCCGAGGACCTGTTTCGCTGCTCGGACGCGGATGCCGACGCCGTGGCCCGCGGCGAGTACAAAGACAACGACCACTGGCTTATTCCCACGGCCGAGGTTCCGGTGACGAACCTTTATCGCGATGAGATTCTGGACGAGGCGCGGCTGCCGATCTGCCTGACGGCCTACACGCCCTGCTTCCGTGCCGAGGCGGGAGCGGCGGGCAAGGACACACGCGGCATCATACGCCAGCATCAGTTCCAAAAGGTCGAGATGGTCAAGTTCACCCGGCCCGAGGACTCCGACGCCGAGCACGAAAAATTGACCCGTGACGCAGAGGAGATTCTGGAGGCGCTCGGGTTGCCCTATCGCCGCGTGCTGCTCTGCACCGGCGACACCGGCTTCTCTTCGGCGAAGACATTTGACCTGGAGGTCTGGCTACCCGGCCAGCAGCTTTACCGGGAGATCTCCTCCTGCTCGAACTTCGAAAGCTTTCAGGCGCGGCGGGCCAACATCCGCTACCGGGCGGCGGGCGCCAAGGGCAAGCCGGAGTTTGTGCACACATTGAACGGCAGCGGACTGGCCGTGGGACGCACCTGGCTGGCGATTGTCGAAAACTATCAGCAGGCCGACGGCTCGGTTGTGATTCCCGAGGCGCTGCGGCCTTATATGGGTGGGCTGGAGCGGATTGAGCGGCAAGGGGCACAATGAAGAAACTTCTAAAGAGCTATTTTTACTGGACTTACCCGCGCGGCTGTTTTCACTACGACGTGATGGTAACGCTGATTCTTTTGTTCATCTTCATTACGCCGCATCTGTGGAACTACGGCGACAGGCCGTCGAACGCCGCCGGTCCGCCGCATCCCATCCAGGTGACCGGCGATAGCGGGCACGGGTTGATCATCACCGTGCAAGCCGCGGATGTGGACCTTGACCCGAATACCACGGCTTCGCCTCAGGCGGTGAAAAAGGCTCTGCACAGAGCCATTGAGCCGGTCACCGGCGACGCCGTCTTTGTCACCCGCTGGGAGACCGTGAAAGACACGCAGGGCAATCTCTCGTGGAAGGTTTGGGCGCGGCGGTAAAGGCAGCTCGGCTTCGTGGAATCCCACCCTAGCCGCAACAACAAGAACGCGGCGAGGGTGGGGCACCCCAGCTTCCAGCTAAACAAGATAAGGAAACCCATGCATCGAGAAAGAAAACTTGTTGTTACCGCGCTGATGGCCGTGCTGTTGCTTGCGGCGCGCGGGGCCAGTGCCGCACCCGCCGATGAAAAGGCAAAGGACGCAGTGCTGCGCCGGCTGGATCTTGCCGCGGCCAACTTCCACACCACCTCCGCCGACTTCGAGTTCGATTCAGTCACCACCGATCCGATTCCCGACAAGGATGTACAGAAGGGCACGGTCTACTACGAACGCAACGGCAGGGCCTTCCAGATGGCGGCGCACATCGAGACGGAGAACGGCAAGCCGGAGCCGAAGATCTACGGCATCTTCGCGGGAGTCGTCAAGCTCTATGAGAAGCTGACCAACCAGGTAACCACATTCAGCAAGCTCGGCCAGTTTGAAAGCTGGTTCATGCTGGGCTTCGGCGCCAGTGGCAAGGACCTGGAAGAGAAGTGGGAGATCACCTACCTCGGCCCGGAGACGCTGGACGGGATCAAGACCGAGAAGCTGGAGCTGGTGGCGCGCGATCCGGCGGTGAAGAAGAATCTGCCCAAGGTGACGGTGTGGATGGATACCGAGCGCGGCGTAAGCCTGAAGCAGGTCTTCGATGAGGGACCGGGACAATATCGGGTGTGCGTCTACTTCAACATTCAGGTCAATCGCCCGCTGCCCAAGGATGCCTTCACCTTCAAGACCGACAAGCAGACTGTATACATCAACCGCTAGAGCCCATGCGGCTTCCCCAACGCGCGATACGATAAGCTAACAAATAGGAGAACTGCGCGATCCATGACCACTTCCCCCTACAAATACTCGACTCTTGCCGTTCATGCCGGGCAGTACCCGGACCCGCTGACGGGCGCCGTGAATGTGCCCGTTTACCTTTCCTCGACCTTTGAGCTGACCGGCATCGGCACCGACCGGGGCTGGGACTACTCGCGCGCAGGCAACCCCACGCGCGACCGGCTGGAGGAGGCGCTGGCGGCGCTGGAAGGCGGCACGAGCGGCCATGCCTTTACCACCGGGATGGCGGCAATCTCGGCGCTGGTGGCGATGCTGCGCGCGGGCGACCACCTGATCTGCTCCAAGGATGTGTACGCGGGCACAGTGCGGCTCTTTGACCGAATCGTGTCGGGATACGGCATCGAAATTGAGTACGTGGACACCAGCAACCTGGAAGCGGTTGCCGCGGCGATCCGGCCAGCCACCAGGCTGATTCACATTGAAACGCCAAGCAATCCGCTGATGGTGCTGACCGACATTGCCGGAGTCAGCCAGATCGCGCACGCGCGCGGCATCGAGGTCAGCGTGGATAACACCTTTCTGTCGCCGGTGCTGCAACGGCCGCTCGAACTGGGCGCGGATATCGTGATGCACTCGACGACCAAGTACCTGAACGGCCACTCGGACGGGCTGGGCGGGGCGCTGATCGGCTCCACGCCCGAGCACAAAGAGCGCTTTCTGCTGGTGCAGAAGGCGGCTGGCGGAGTGATGTCGCCCTTCGAGTGCTTCCTGGTGCTGCGCGGCATCAAGACGCTGCCGCTCCGGATCAAGCAGCACGAGGAAAATGGCCGCGCCGTCGCGGAGTTTCTCTCCACCCATCCCAAGGTGAGCAAGCTGGCTTATCCGGGGCTGAAAAGCCATCCGCAGTACGATCTGGCCGTGAAGCAGCAAAAAGGATTTGGTTCGATGATGAGCTTTGAGGTGGAGTCGCGCGAGGCCGCGGGCCGCTTCTTGGCGGCGATCAAGATATTCTTGAGCGCGGAGTCGCTGGGCGGCGTCGAATCGCTGGCCTCTCACTCGGCCACCACCACGCACGGCTCGGTGAGCGAAGAGGTGCGCGCCTCGATGGGAATCACACAGGGACGCATCAGGCTATCGATCGGCATCGAGGACAAAGAAGACCTGATCGCCGACCTGGAGCAGGCGCTGGCGGCGGTGTAGGAGGCTCATGCCAGAAACGACGATCCTACTGGCTATCGATACCTGCGGCCCCTCGGGCTCGGTTGCGCTGGGGCGCTGGGATGGCCAGGCAGTCGAGATTCTCGGCCAGATTAAGTTGGAAGGGCGCAGCTACTCCTCTACTTTGGTCGCGGCTGTCGGCGAGTTACTCGGACGAACCAGGATGCAACTTGCTCTGCTCCATGCAATCGTGGCCGTCAGCGGGCCGGGCAGCTTTACCGGCGTGCGGGTGGGCTTGAGCGCCGTGAAGGGCCTCGCCGAGGCGGCGCGGATTCCGGTGGTTGCCGTTTCACGGCTGGAAGTGCTGGCCGCGACGGCTGGGGTAGAATCGGCGGCTCTCGATGCACATCGCCACGAAGTCTTCTTACGGCTGGGTGTGCGTGGTGAGCAGGGAAGGGAACTGCTGGCCGGAGCGCATGAGCTTGCGGCCATCGACCCGCCGCCCACACGGATCGCCATCTGCGACGAGGCGGCCGTCCTGCTGCTGGCTTCGGCTTGGCCGCAGGTAGAACTGATCCGCACCGCCGCGCCCACCGCCGACGATGCTCTTCAGCTCTGCGCGCCGCGTGTCGCCGCCGGCGAGTTCGTCGATCTGGCGCTGCTGGACGGCCATTATCTGCGCCGCTCGGATGCGGAGATCTTTGGCGAACCGGCCGCGGCGGAGCCGCTACGCCCATGACTCCCCTTTCACCCGCCGCTATCGTCCGCGGCATGACCCCGGCTGACCTCGACCGGGTGATGGAGATCGCCGGGAGCCTGAAGGAGGCGCCCCAATGGCCTCGCTCCGCCTACCTGGCAGCGCTGAATCCCGAGGCCGCGTCGCGCCGCATTGCTCTGGTGGTTGAGGAGCCGGTGACGGGCAGGGTGGCAGGTTTTTCCGTGGCCGGTCTGCTGCAGCCGGAGGCCGAGTTGGAGGTCATCGCGGTAGATCCCACGGTCCAGCGGCGGGGGCTGGCCAAGCAGCTATTTTTCTCTCTGGCCGCTGAACTGCGCACGGCAGAGGTGTTTGGAGTTATGCTGGAGGTGCGAGCCACCAACCATCCGGCGCTTGAGCTCTACCGGCGGTTGGGCTTTGTGGAAACCGGCCGCAGGCCGCGCTACTACCATGATCCGGTTGAAGATGCGATCCTGATGCGCCTACGGCTGTGAGTGCCCCGCGCCTCAGGCTGACCGAAGACTGATACCGCGCGTCGAACGGAACAGGTGGTGATTGCCGTCACGCAAGATGCTTTTCCGCGCTGAATTCCACACCGGAGGTTACTTACGGTGCTTTTTTGGCTTGCGGTATGCGATGTGAAGGCGATATATGTAAGTGTTCCTTAAAAATCGGAGGTGCCGGATGGATGAAGTACAGGATTCCACGCTGAGCGCAGAAATTGATCGCCTGCAAACCGAACATCGTCAATACGCTCAGCGGCTGGAAGAGTTGCTGCAGAAGCCTTATCTCTCCACAGAGGAGCAGATCGAGGAAATCAAGCTCAAGAAGCTAAAGCTGCACGCCAAGGATCTGATCTTCTCCCTGGAGCGCAGATTGCCGGTCACCGCTTAGGTTTTTCGGCAACGTTGAACGCAGGCGATTTCTCCGAGCGCCAGCCCTGCGCGGCCTCCGGGTGGGGAGTGTGCTACCCGCGCCGCACATTGCTGTGTCTGCAAGCGAACCGAATTGCGACCCAGATCCACACACCAGTAAGCAAGGAGGTTCGATATGAGAACGCAGCATCGAAGCATCTTCGCCGACGTAGCGGTTTGCGCTTTGCTCATAACCGCAACCGCACCTGCAAACGCCCAGTCGAACACCCCCATCGGTGGTGTTACCAAATCCGACGCGGTATGGATCGGCGTTGCCGTAGCCGCCATAGGCGCGGGGATCGGCATCGGCGTCTTTTACGCCGTTCATCATGGCCAGTCTCTTAACGGTTGCGCTGTTTCAGATTCCAGCGGTCTCAAACTTCAGAACCATGGCGATCAGCAGACCTATGCCCTTGTCGGAGAAGTAGCCGGCATCAAGCCTGGAGATCGCGTCCGCGTCTCGGGCAAAAAGGCAAAGACGAGCGACGGCAGCGCCCAGCAGTTCGTGGTGGAGAAGCTGACCAAGGACTACGGTGCCTGCAAAGTTCAGACGGCGGCGCCGTAGACCGGAACGTTGTTCTGTGTGGTTCCGATTCAGTTTGGTGAGTGCCCTCGAAATTTGTGCCAAGCCAGCCTGCTCAGCCGGGTAGTGGAACCAAGTGGCCGTATAATCGTCTGGGACTATGGTTCGTGACGGGTACATCTACGGTGTGAGTTTGCTGGCAGTGGCGGTTGTGCTGGCATGGGCCACGGGCAACTGGGTGTGGAGCATTGCGCCGGTGATTCTGGCGGCGTTTTTTCTCTGGTTCTTCCGCGATCCCGAGCGGACGATTCCTTCGGGGACGGGGCTGATTGTCTCGCCCGGAGACGGCCTGGTTACCGAAACGGCCGTCATTGCCACCCCCCAGGGGCCGCGGCAGAGGATCAGCATCTTCCTCAGCGTCTTCGATGTGCACGTGAACCGCTCGCCGATCGCAGGCATCCTGGCCAGTGTGCGCTATCAGAAGGGCCAATACCTGAACGCGATGAATCCGGCCTCGGCCGACCGGAATGAGCAGAACATCGTGACGGTGCGGGGCGGTGGATTTGAAGTCACCTTCAAGCAGATCGCCGGCCTGCTGGCCAGGCGCATCGTTTTTAACCTTAAAGAAGGCGGCTGGGTGGATCGCGGCCAGCGAGTGGGCCTCATCAAGTTCGGCTCCCGCGTGAACGTGATTTTGCCGGCAGAGGCGGAACTGCGCGTGAAGGTGGGCCAGCGCGTCAAAGGCGGCTCCAGCGTGCTGGCCGCCATGGCGGACACGGAGATGGCGTCGTTTGTGTCAAACGTGAAGAAGACCATTAGCGCCAGCGTGCAGCCCGATTAGCACCGAGGAGACCGCCCGTGAACCATACCGATGCCGCACTCGCCAGGGCCAGAGCACAGGCGCGGCTGCGCCGCGGAATGTTCCTGCTGCCCTCGCTTTTCACCGTGGGCAACATTGCCGCCGGCTACTTTTCCATTACCCAGACCATGGCGGCCCTCACCGGCATCGGCGACGTGCATGCGCACCTCGACTGGGCGGCCATCGCCATCATGTTCGCCATTCCCATGGACTCGCTCGACGGCCGCATCGCCCGCATGACGAATACGTGCAGCGACTTTGGCAAAGAGCTGGATTCGCTGGCCGACGCCATCACCTTCGGCGTGGCGCCCAGCCTGCTAGCGCTCGTCTGGGGATTCCATTTTCTATCCGATACCATGAATCCCCAGTTGCACGAGCATTTGCTCTACGCCGGTGCCTTCATCTGCTTCCTCTTTCTTATCGGTGGAGTCTCGCGGCTGGCGCGCTTCAACATCAGCCACGACGCCCAGCCCCGCAATCCGGGCCGTCCAAACCGCAAGTACTTTGTGGGCATGCCCATACCAGCGGCGGCCGGCCTGCTGGCTGCCAGCGTTCATTTCTGCGGCGGCTATCCGGTGATGGAGTGGTGGGTGGCGCTGATCTGGCTGGCCATCGTTGGCACGAGCGGCTTCCTGATGGTCAGCACATGGCGATTCTGGTCCGGCAAGGAACTCAGCTTTTCCCGCCGTCATCCCTACCAGATCCTGATTTTCATTTCGATTGTGCTCTTCCTGGTCTTCAGGTATTCCCAGGGGGTGCTGTTCACGCTGGCTCTGGTCTATATGTTCAGCGGCATCTGGGCGCGGGCGGCATACTCGTGGTCGCGGCGGCGGCGCTGGGGACCGGCGGGTGCGATTGCATCTCTGTCAGACGAAGCCGCAACTGAACCGGAGCCGCTGAAGCGGCCGTAGACTTCGCTATCGGACCATCCAAACCAAAGGAACGACTGTGTACAAGATCGCCATTGCCGGAGCCTCTACCCTGGTGGGCCGGGAGTTGAAGGAAGCCCTGTCGGAGTCGCCTCTGGCGGCGGCCAAATTTGTACTGCTTGACGAGGAGGAGGCTGAGGGCCAGTTGGACCAGGTGGGTGACGAGATCACCTTCGTCCAGGCCATCGCTCCCGACGCCTTTGAGCGCGTGGACTTCACTTTCTTCTGCGGCACGGAGGATCTGACCCGCAAACACTGGCGCGAGGCGCTGCGCGCTGGTTCCACGGTCCTGGACCTCAGCGGCGCTCTCGACCAGGAGCCGGGTGTGGTCGTCCGCGCCCCATGGCTCAGCTCCGAGGCGGCTGCCGTTGACCTGTTTACACCCGCCGTTGTCCCGGCGAACCCCGCGGCACTGGCGCTGGCGCTGCTGCTGGAACGGCTGCAACAGGCCGCCCCGGTCCATAGCGCCTTCGCCACCCTGCTGCTGCCGGCCAGCGAGTTTGGCCGCGCCGCGCTCGACGAGCTGCATCAGCAGACCGTGAGCCTGCTCAGCTTCCAGGGGATTCCGAGAGAGCTCTATGACACACAGGCGGCCTATAATCTGCTGGCCGGCCTGGGAGAGGCTGCCAAGGTCAGCCTGGGCGCGGTGGAGGCGCGTATTCGCCGCCAATACGCCGCTCTCTCACATGGGCGCTGGCCAGCGCTGGGGCTGCAGATTGTGGCGGCGCCGGTCTTTCACGGCCACACCTTCTCGATTGCCATCGAAATGGAGCGGCCCGTGGAGATTGCCGCCCTGGAGGAGGCTATGAGCGGCGGCCACGTGGACATGGTTCTCGAAGAGACCGATTCTCCCTCCAACCTGGCCGCCACCGGTCAGAATGACGTGCTGGTGCGCCTGCGGCCCGAACTGGACGCGCGCAATTCCAGCCTGGTCTCCCGCCTGTGGCTGTGGGCCGCATCGGACAACCTGCGTATGCAGGCGCAGAATGCCGTCGAGTGCGCCCTGGACCTGCGCCGGCTCAGGCCGCAAGGGACAGTGCAGTAAGCCGCGGACCGGGACGGCTGAAACATTAATTTTAATGCTCGGAAAACTGGCTTTTGCCGCCAATTCGACGCTGCAATCGCGTGAGAGTAGAATCTGTCTCGAAGGAGGCAGCGATGAAATTCAACATCAAAGCTCTGGCTCTGGCGTGCGCCATTCTGTGGGGAGGGTGCGTCCTTGTGGTAAGCGTGGCCAACCTGGTCTGCGCCGGCTATGTCCAGCATTTCCTGGAGTTGCTGGCATCGTTCTATCCGGGCTACCATGCAACCCACAGCGTCGTCGAAGTGGTCATCGTGACGCTCTACGCGATAGCGGACGGCCTCATCGGCGGGGCGATCTTCGGCTGGCTATACAATCGCCTGGCCAAGTAAGCCCAATACGGTGCGGAGGAGAATTTGATCTGCTCCAAGTGCGGCGAAGAGATGCGGATGACGGAGAAGGACACCTCCTCCGGCAGAGATATTCGCGAGTATCGATGCGACGGCTGCGGCCATTCGGACTGGGAGGACAACGGCACGGCTTTGTGGCAGATTCTTCACGACGACCGGGAGAAATTCCTGGCCGCAGCGGCCAGCCGCAACTCCGCTCAAGCTCCAGGCGTTCAGCCGGAAGCCCCGCAAACCGGAAGACCGCCGGTTGGCTCGATGTGGAAGCGCATCATTGCCTGGCTAGGAAAAGGGAAATAATATAGGCTGGGAAGTCCGGGAGATGCCCATGAAATCCGTTGGCGAGATTGGCATGAAGATCACCTCCGCCCAGCGCGAGTACTTCCGCTACACCGGCGCGTCGGCGGAGTTGGAGCAGCGCGGCGCTGGCTCCTCGCGGCCCAATCTGGCCTGGGTGCGGCGTCAGAAGCAAGAGGCAGACCAGGACAATTCCAAAGTTAAAGATCAGAGCAAATAAGGCCGATTGTATAGAGCATGAGAACCATTCAAGCATCGAAGGCCCGGACGCACTTCTACAGCATTCTCGACGAAGTGGAGCGTGGAGATGCCATCTCTGTGACTCGTAACGGAAAGCCAATCGCTCGCATCGTTCCGGAACCGAATATCGAAGTCAAGATTGATCCGGAACGGGTGAAGCAGGCGATAAGGAGCATACTCGCACTCCGTGAGCGAACCGGCAAGGTCTAGGTTGAAGAGATTCTCTCTGCCCGCGATGAGGGACGCTGTTAATCGTATTCGCCTTGGCCGGGTCGATTCCGGCCTCTTACGGCTTGGCGGCCAGCTTAGGCGGGTCGGTAATGTACTCGTCGCCAATACGCGCCACCAGCAGCGCGCGGCGGTCGGTGAGCAGCTTCAGCCGGTTGGTTGCGTCGATGAACTCCTGCTTCTGCGCGGCGGTCAGCGGCGTTGCCGGAGTACTCAGTTTGGTCAGCTCATCCAGGCGCGCCTGCAACCGGGGAATCTCGCGGTCGATCAGGAGAGGATGAATCACCGGCGATTTGGCGCGGCCCCGCGACAGCTCATTGCGGTTGTTCTCGCCCCATACGGGCAAAACGCCCACATGGTCCAGCTCGACGCGCACACCGGCCGGCCCGTAGTCCTTGCGGACGGCGGAAAACAGCCCGATCATTTCGTCGCGCGGATCGCCGTTTTTGTCCGGCATCAGTCCGTCCACATAGGTGCGCGACTGGTTCGACAAAAAATTCCCCAGAGAATAGAAGATGACAGCGTCGCGTCCATCGGCGGTATGATACGTCTCCACCGGCTGCAAAACGTGCGGATGGTGGCCGACGATCACCGCCGCTCCGGCCTCCAGCATCTTGTGCGCGGTCTCCACGTCCTCGGGCCGCGGCGCGGGCGCGTACTCCGTGCCCCAGTGAATCGAAACCACCAGCAAGTCGCACTTCAGCCGCGCCTGCTTGATCGCCTCCAGCACCCCGGCTTCGTCCATTCCCGGCGCGCCGCCCGACTCACCCGGATAGGGAAAGAAGTTCACGTGCGGCAAATCGTCCTTGTCGGGATTGCGGTTGCCGTTGAGCCAGCGCGTCATCCCCAGCCAGCCGACTTTAATACCGTTGGCCTCGACGATCACCGGCTGCCAGGCCTGCGGCGCCGTGTCGCCTGAGCCGACAAAGAGCAGCCCCTGTTCGCGCAGATGTTCGCGCGTCTCGGCAAAGCCCGCCCAGCCCTGGTCCATCACGTGGTTGTTGGCGAAGGAAACGATCTTGATGCCGTTGGCCTTGAGCGCGTCAATCAAAGCGATGGGCGCATCGAACATAAAAGGCTTCGACCCGCGCGAGTGTGCCGGAGCCACCGGAGTTTCCAGATTCACAAAACCGAAATCGGCGCTCTTGAAAACGTCGGCGACATCGGAGAAGAGCGCGCCCCAGCCCGCTGCGCCTTCCCCGGCTGCTGTTGCGGCGGCGCGAACCGGCTCGTGCGGAATCACGTCCCCGGCGACGGCAAAGCTCACCTGCGCCAGCTCGTGCGGATAAGGCACTTGAGCTGCCGACGAACGGCTTGTACGATAGCCAATCAGCAGCGCCGCGCCGATAACCGCGACGGCCAGAAGCAGCGCGCCGGCTCCGGCAAGCCGTCCGTGCCTGCGTCTCGTTCTTTTCATTGCCTGCGCCAATCCGGACCTCTTCCTTGCAGCAAATGGAATGCAATCAGCATACAGCTTCACCGGGGAAGATAGTGAGTGAAAGCAAGGAGTGGAACCGACCAAATCCCGAAGGCCGTGAGCCGCATTGAGCGAACTGCTAACATTCGGGTTGCCGGAGCGCTCTGAAATCCGCTCCGGAAACGCATTACAATCAATCCAATGACTACCAACGCCCAGCAACTGCTTTCAATTCTCGCCCGCCTGAGCTTCCGCCTCGGCCAGTTCAAGCTCTCTTCCGGCGGCACCAGCGACTACTACGTAGACTGCCGCACCACGACGCTGCACGCCGAGGGCGGGCGCTTCACCGGCCACGCCATCCTGGAGCTGCTGGAAGAGCACGGCATTGAGGCCGATGCCGTCGGCGGACTCACGCTGGGCGCGGACCCCATCGTCTCCAACGTGGCTACGGCCAGCGCCTGGCGCGCGTTGTCGAAGCCCGGAGCGCCGCTGCTGCACGGCTTTCTGGTGCGCAAGGCGGAGAAGGCGCACGGCACCGGCCGCCGCATCGAAGGCTTCAACAGCCCCGGCGCGCGCGTGGTCATCGTGGACGATGTTTGCACCACCGGTGCATCCACCATTAATGCCATCGAAGCCGCGCGCGAGGCCGGCATGACGGTAGCCGCCGTGGTCTGCATCGTCGAGCGCCAGGAAGCCAACGGACGCCCCGCCGTCGAAGCTGCCGCGCAGGGTGCGCCTTTTCTTTGTCTATTCTCCGCAGAGCAGGTCCGCGCGGAGCACATAAAGCAGCTATCCGCCGCCAATTCCTAGCTGTTCACCTGTTCAATCGCAAACAGGGCCGATCCGCACCACGGACCGGCCCTGTCTTTGTTCAGGAAGCATCAAGGCTAGAAACTCTCCACAACCCCTACCGCACAGCCGCCGTCTGCGCCGGTACATCGCCTGCATTCGCATTCGACAGCAGCCGCACCTCCACGCGCCGGTTTTGCTTGCGTCCTTCGGCGGTGGTGTTCGGCGCCACTTCCTTATCCTTGCCGATGCCGATCAGATAAAACCGGTGCGCGGGTATCTCGTACTTTGACGCCAGGTACTGCACCACCGCATCGGCGCGCCGCTGGCTCAGATCATAGTTGTACTGCGCCGGCCCGGTCGAGTCGGTCCCGCCCGTCACTTCCAGGATGAAGCCCTTCGCAGAGGCAATCTGTTCGGCAAAGCCATCCAGTTCGGCGCGATCATCCTTGGTCAGCACCGCTTTATCGAAGCCGAAGGTCACCACAACTTTTCCGACCGGCTTGTAATCGTCCAGCCCCTTCACAACACTCTCCAGCGAGTCGGCGCGATGCACCGCCAAGCCAGCCGCTGTGTCGGCGTCGCCGGCGGCCCTGGCCGCGCTCTGCGCATTCTGATTGGCTGAGTCGGCCGCGCCCTGCGCCTGACGGATCCCCGCCTGCGCCCGATCGTCTACATCGTGCATTTGCCGGTTGTTGGCCGCCGTCTTGCTGTTCAATTGATTGGTCTGATCCACCAGAGGCGCCGTCTCGTTGCGCACATAATTCTTGGTTGCGCACCCTGTCGCGCCCAGCACGGCCAACCCCGCCGCCAAACTCAACACTCCGAATCGATATATGTCCATCTTTTGTTCCTTTCTGCGCCCTTCTTCGTACGCGCGGCAGATCCGCCTGCCAACTGGAATTTACCTTTCACCTAGTTGAGTGCATTCGCGGGGCCAAACACAATATTTCTTTCAATGCTCTGAAAAGATGCGACTTATAACCCAGTCTGAGTCAGCTTTTGCGCGAAATGGCTGTGTAGTTTTTACCCGAACCGGTAAGGATTGCGTGACGGAAGATGGCTTCGAGCCGCCCTCAGCAACCAAAAGTGAGGTTGCCGAAGGCGGCAGCATGAAGCCGCTGAACGCGGATAGAGCTCGTTCAACTTGAACATCTCGCTGCTAGATCCGTTGCAGGCGTTGATCTGCAATTGCTGGCCGTTGGAGGTGGATGGGAAGTTGAGGCAAAGTCCGCTGTGGCGATCGATGAACTCATAGAACCCGTTGGATTGAAACACCGGCTCGCAGACACTGCTCCGGTTGCTCCGTTTCCCATCCTTGTCACGATGAGACTGTGACAAGGATGGGGTGCCCGGACGAATTCCGCGAGGTGTGGTCAGACCGTCATTGGAGCGCGATGGCGGTGACCATCGGGTTCTGAATCGCTCCGGGGCTGAACTCAATCACGATCTGCCCGCTGCTGTTGGCTGTGGTAGAGAAGGATTTTTCGATGGCTTTGAACTGGCCTCCCGCCGTCGCGTACACGTCGAAGTTGGTGAGCACCTGTGTCCCATTGATGAGCACGTTGAACTCGCGATCACCGCTTCCTGTCACGTAGTTCTCCACAAAGTACAGCGTGACGGTGTGCGAAGAGCCCGATGTGTATCCGGGAATGGTGTACGTGAATGAGCTACCGCTGCCGTAGCGCTGGCTTTGCAGTACGGTCTGCGGGGGCACGGTCCCGGTCAGCAAGGAAGTGGAGACGGAGTTGGTGTAGGTGTACGCAGTGCCGCCGCTGAAGTCTTCGTCCGCGGCCCAGGAGCCCGACGCAGCGCCGCCCGCATCGATATCGATCGGCGAACCGGAGGACCCGGGTGCGGTAATAGTGAACGCCTGGGTGCTCTTGGCTCCGCAACTGTTGGTGTAAGTTGCCGTATACACGTTGCTGCCCGCGCTCAGCGCGATGTTGTCGATCTCGCGAGCGGTCGAGGTGAAGCCGTTGGGTCCGCTCCAGCTCCACGATCCGCCGCTCAGCGGCTGCGGTCCAAGGTCCACCGCCGTGGTGGTGGAAGTTACACTCGCGCTGGATTCCTCCGTCCAGGTCCCGCTCACCGAGATATACGGCGTGATCGCGGTGGGCGAGCAAGTGGAGCTCGCTCCCACGAACGTCGTGATGCTCTGCCCCGGAAACGTGTAGGTAAAGCTGTTGTTCGATACGCCGACCGCGCCCAGTTGCGTCAACTGGTACGAAGCCGAGGTCTGGTAGGGCGTCATCGAGGTCAAAGTCGCGCCCGAGATTTCAAAGTCGATGCTTGAGGAGCCGCTATTGGAATTGACGGCCACGATCACATAGTTGTTATTGCCCTTGTAAGACGTGACGTAGACACCGCTGGTGGGGTTGTTGTTGGCTCCGGTCATCACGTAACCCGGTCTCACAAACTTCGAATACTGGCCCAGGGCATAGGCATCCAAATTCGGGCTGTTTCCGTTCAGCAACAGCGGCGTCCACCAATAGACATAGGCGTTGTACTGCGCCACTGCCATGGACTGGTGATACAGCTCGGCTGCCGCGATGGCATCGCTGATGGAAGGCTGGGAGGCTCCATTCGCAGGCGTATAGGTGGTTTCGGTCATCCACACATCCTTGCCCTTGTTCTTGGCGTTGGTGTAGTAGAAAGGCGCGACTCCGTACGTGTGACCGGCCACGATCGAAACGTGGCCCACCGCATTGGAATCGTTCAGCGTCGGATCGGACTCATTGAGATTGAAGCTATCCGACTCCGGCATCATCAGCTTGGTGGTGATCGTACCGCCTTCCTGCGCGATAAAGGCATCCATCTGCGCGCCGCTGTACGAACAGGACTCGTAGGTTCCAGGGAGGAAGTCCGGCTCATTCTGCACGGAGATGGCGTACAGATTCACGCCGCCGGCCTTCTCGTAAGCAACGAACTCATTCAGATAGTTGGCGAAGGCGCCGTAGTCGCTGGTATTCAGTGTGCCCCCGATGGTGCTGTCATTGCTCTTCCAGGCCGCCGGCGGGGTCCAGGGGGTGGCGAAGACGATCACCTGTGAATTGATGGATTGCGCCTGTTGCGCATTTTGCAGTTCGGTTTCCCAGTTGGAACCGCCGGTGGTGGAACTGGGATCGATACGCGACCGCAGGATGGTTAAGCCTACCTGGCCCGCGCCGACACCAAAAAGGTTGTTGGCCTGAGTCGAGTTCAGCACCGGTTGCCAGGCTGTCGAGGTGCCGAATCCACGGATCGTCTGGTAAGTCGTGCCAAAGTTGATGGCATCGGTTGTCTGCGCGCCGGCCGTTGCAGCAAATGCAAAAGCAGCGATGACGACTGAGCAAGCTACACGAAACTTCATGATTTGTTCTGTCTCCTTTTTGAAGGGTGTGGAGGTGAATGGTTTTGGAAGCGTGCAGCCAAATCGAGCGCACAAATCCTCTTGGGCGCACGGACCGCGCCTGAAGAGCCAACGTGCGAACGATAGGATTCCTAGAAAGCGATGTTAGAAACAGACGAAGCCACGAGGGAGCGCGTGAAGCAGCTCATTCGCCGGGAAGCGGCCACTTAGATGAGTGGCTCACAACAGTTCAATTCTTGGTTCCAGCAGGTGGCTTGAGCTTGGCGCTTGGTTGGGCGGGATAAGACAGCCACTTCAGATAACGTTTACTGCGGATTGAATAGTACATGATTTTAATTAGAGATTGCAAGAGTTTTTTTAGGGGGTATCCATATTTTTTTCAATCGTTTAGGTAAATCGTTTAACTAAATAGTTTGATACGAATGATCGAATATATCGATCAGAATTGTTTGATATAATCGTTTAATTCAATCTTTTTGAGCTACTCAATCGTTTGATTTGCCAAGAAAGCCTTTACTTACTCCGTTTGCATCACATTGGAGCCCGTCGCGGCCGCGTTCTCCGAGCCCGATACGCCGCGGCTGACGATGGACAGCGCATCCAGCTATCCTTAGTACTGGCCGCATAACGTTCATGGACCTCTACGAGAAAATCCGCACCCTGCCCACGCAGCCCGGCGTCTATCTGTACAAGAACGCCGAAGGCACGGTGATCTATGTGGGCAAGGCCAAGAACCTGCGCGCGCGCGTCCGCTCTTACCTCTTGGGGTCGTCGCAGGCCGACGCCAAAACCGGCTCGCTGATGCGCGAGGCCGTCGATCTGGAATACATCCTGGTCGGCAACGAGAGCGAAGCGCTGGCCCTCGAAACCAATCTCATCAAGAAGCGCAAGCCGCGCTTCAACATCCTGCTCAAGGACGATAAGAGCTATCCCTATGTCAAGCTCACCATGCGCGACCGCTTCCCCAAGGTCCTAGTCACTCGGCGGCTGCTGAAGGACGGCGCGGCCTACTATGGCCCTTACTTTCCCGGCAGCCTGGCCTGGCGCGTCGTCGAGCTGATCCATCGCAGCTTTCTCATCCCCAGTTGCAAGGTCGATCTCTCTCGCTATCACCAGCGCGCCTGCCTGCAGTACTACATTCATCGCTGCCTCGGTCCCTGCGTCGAAACTCTCACTACGCCGGAGACGTATGCCAGCGCGGTGCGCGACGCGCAACTGCTGCTCGAAGGCCGCCACGCCGAGCTGGAGCGCGCGCTCACCGCGCGCATGATGGAGGCGGCGCAGGCCGAGCGCTTCGAGGCCGCCGCCAAGCTGCGCGACCAGCTCTCCACCGTTCACCAGCTTCAGGAGAAACAGCGCGCCGCCACCGCCGGGCAAGACGACGACGCCGACGTCTTCGGCTATCACTTCGAGGACGGCTCGCTGGCCGTCAATCTCTTCCACGTCCGCGCCGGCAAGATCGTCGACCGCCGCGAGTTCTTCTGGGAGGATCTGCCCGAGCTGCTGGAGGCCGCCGCGCCGGAAGAAGCCAAGCCGCCACAAACGATGGGTGCCCCAGGTCCCGATTCTGGGACCTGGGAAACAACAAAGCCAGAGCCGTCTTTCCACGCCGGTTCGGTCTTCTCCGCGCTTCTCAAACAGCTCTACATCGACCAGCACTACGTCCCGCGCTCCATCCTCGTCCCCACGGACTTCGACGACCGCGAGGCACTCGCCGCGCTGCTCAGCGAGCGCACCGGCCATCGCATCGAAATCGCCGTCCCGCAGCGCGGAGAAAAACGCTCTCTAGTCGATCTGGCCGGCCAGAACGCCAAGCAGTCGTACATTCAGCGCTTTCGCGTGCTGGAGCCTTCGCGCAAGGCGATTCAGGAGGCTCTGGCCGAGGTGCTCATGCTGCCCGAGCTGCCCCGCCGCATCGAGTGCTTTGACATCTCCCACATCCAGGGCGCGGAGACAGTTGCCTCGCTGGTGGTCTGGGAGGACGGAGCGATGAACAAGCAGGCCTATCGCAAATTCAAGGTCAAGACCGTCGCCGGCGTGGACGACTTCGCGGCGATGACGGAAGTTGTGGGACGCCGCTACAAGCGCGTGCAGGAAGAGAAGCAGCCGATGCCATCCCTGATCCTGGTCGATGGCGGTCTCGGTCAGCTTCACGCCGCCGCCGAGGCGCTTGAATCTCTCGGCCTCACCACGCAGCCGCTGGCGTCGATTGCGAAAAAGGAGGAGGTCATCCATCTCTACGGCAACGAAGAGGATCCGGTGGTTCTCGACCGCCATTCGCCGGTGCTGCACCTGGTTCAGCTCATCCGTGACGAGAGCCACCGCTTCGCCGTCGGCTACCATCGCCAGCGCCGCGCCATGCGCGACCGCGACAGCGAGTTACTGAACATTCCCGGCGTCGGCCCACAAACACGGCAGCGCCTGCTCACTCACTTCGGCAGCCTGCGAGAAGTGCAGCAAGCCACCGCCGAGTCCCTCGCCGCGGTTGTCCCCCGCAAAACTGCGGAAACCATCTGGCGGCATTTTCATGAAGCACAACCGTCAGGTTGAACTAATCCTCAATTGCCTCACAGTTATTTGACATTCATCCAGAGTATTTTAAATTTCTCTTCTACCTACTTGCCTACGAGGGCCAGGGGGTAATTTCGATCCCTTGGACTTCTTTTTCAACCTCGGATGGCGCGTTTTGTCTTTGTAGGAAATTCGCATGGCATCACCTCACTGATAATCGCTCACAGTTTCATGCCAGAATCTTAACTTGCGTGGCCATACTTGAAGAAAAACTATATGTGAACTATAGTTGACACATGATCGAAGTTCGCCAGACCGAAGTCTTCTCGAACTGGCTTCGTAAACTGCGCGACGATAATGCGCGGGCCCGCATCCAGATCCGTATCCGCCGTCTTTCGCTGGGCAACTTTGGAGACGCAAAGCCCGTCGGGGAAGGCATCAGCGAGTTGCGCATCGATTATGGGCCGGGTTATCGGGTCTACTTTCAACAGATTGGAAGCTTGTTGGTGCTTCTACTAGTCGGCGGCGACAAGAAGACGCAGGACGCGGATATAACCAAAGCAAAGAAGCTTGCCAAGGAGGCTCAATATGGTGCTTAAAACAACTCTCTGGGACCCTTCGGAGTATCTCGACACACCCAGCCGCATCGCCGCCTATCTCGAAGCGGCCTTCGAGGACGGTGACCCCGCCCTGATTGCCGCCGCGCTTGGCGACGTCGCGCGCGCCAAAGGCATGACGCAACTTGCCGCCGAAGCCGGGGTCACGCGGGAGGCGCTCTACAAGGCTCTATCGGCCACTGGCGATCCGCGGCTCTCGACCTTTCTCGGCGTGATGAAGGCTCTCGGCATCAAGCTCACGCCTCGCGCCGCCTGAATCGCTCGCGGCGGTCGTCCCCCGCAAAACCGCGGAAACCATCTGGCGGCACTTCCATAAAGCCCAGCCGGCAACCTGAACCATGCACATCAGTGCCACGGTTCATTCTGAATCCACGTAGCTACCTGATCGGCGATCGGTCGAAAATTTTCACAGCCGCTTCTTCCATCCGCTAGGCCCGACAGTGCAATATGTAAGCAGAGGTTACAATCTGTTGAATTTCGCTTTTCATTCCCCCAAAGCGCAGACTGCGGTGCTTTCCCAACCACAGTGGCATCAGCAGCAGCTTGAGAGATGGCGCACATTTCTTGCGCAATGCGCCCGCAAACCAAGCCTGAAGAGCGTCCATGCCCTGCGCAGCCTCACCTTGCGCCTGCAAGTCGGGTTGGAATATTTCCTGAGCAGGCAGGCTGCGGATCCCGCCGCTGCGCGTGCCTTTCAGCATTGGTGCAAAGACGGGAAGAAGCTGCGCAAGGCGCTTGAACCGGTGCGCGATGCGGATGTGCATCTGGCTCGCCTGAAGAGCCTCAGTAAAACTAATAAAGGAGTATCAGAAGGCGAGAAGAAACTAATTCCCCTCTGCATCCGCGAAATCGGCAAACTCGAAGGCCGGTTGAAACGGCAACGCCAGCGTGGAGTCGGCGAGTTGACGGCCGCCATCGATGCTCGCGGCAAACGGCTGAACCGGTTCAGCAAAGAGCTGGAAACGGCATTGACGCCTTACATGCCCATATGGGTGCATTCGACTGCTCCAGAGGCTTTGCGGATATTTGCAGAACTGACCGGCGAATTTCCCAACCTCAACGCCGGCAACCTGCATGAATATCGCAAGCGTCTCAAGCAAGCGCGATATCTGGCAGAGATCTCTGCCACGGCAGATACTCTGGCAAAGCGGTTGGCCGCCGCATTCAGGAGGATTCACTACGCCGCCGGAGAGTGGCACGACTGGCAGGAGCTCGCCCGAAAGGCTAACCGCTTTCTTCCCGGCCACGACGAACAGGACGGCCTGATTCCAGTGTTGGAGACTCAGGCGGAAAAGGCCCTGCATCGTGCGCTCGGCCAATGCCGGCGTACTGAGGCTCGCTTACTGAAGAATGTTAGCGATGTTCAGCCGCTCCCGCCGCGAAAACCCGTAGTATCCGACCCGGGTTTACAGTTTGAAGTCGAATCCCGCAAAGTGAATATCAGCCGCTGACCGGGTTTCCTCTCTAGCCGGCGATGGCCGAGTCGCTGGCCGCCGTTGCGCGCCGCAAAACCGCCGAACCATCTGGCGGCACTTCCACGAAACGCAGCCTCATGGACCGAAGCGCACATCGCCAGATGAGAAAGATCTGGGCTGCCAGCAGGTTTGACAATAATCGCCAAATGGTCTTAGGGTTATCCTTCCGTGAATTCCGGCACGGATAATCCAGCTACTTGGAGATCGGCATGAGAAAGCTATCAATCGCATTCCTTCTTCTGTTCCCCCTCAGCATCATCGCTACAGGACAGGACGCCCCAATCAAGCCACAGATGTCGCTCGCCTACGTACTCGATCCCGCTCAACAGACAGTTACAGCCGTCGATATCGCAAGCGGCAGAACAACTGCCTCGGTTTCCGTAAACGGTAAAATAACTTCCTCGGAGAATCTCGCGGAGCGCGCGAACAACCAGTTTTTTTCTGGAGTGGACACGTTGTTGCTGACGCACGATGGATCCCGGTTGCTCCGGCTCCGTACCGGAGAGTTGAAGTTTACCGTCCGTTTTGGCTACCATCCGCAGGAA
>JBKQLG010000080.1:0-15150 GCA_052147235.1 Occallatibacter sp. | reverse complement strand
GCCCTTGGAAATCGCTGCGGCGATTCCCACATTCCCACCGCCACGACGACCACGAGGATGAATTTGATCCTCAAAACCCGGCCCGTTAAGAGATACGCGTTCTGAGGGCAAGGTCAACAGTTAGGCCCGAATCGCGAATCAGGGATCGCAGCGTGCCGGAGGCAAGTTCAGGATGCAGCGGGATCGTGAGATTTGCCCGGACACCAGCTTTCGTGAGGATCAGATGGCTTCCAGCCTGGCCGCGGGCCAGCCAACCGGCCTTCCCGAACACTTTTGCCGCTTCTTTGCCGGAGATATTACTGAGCTTTCCCAAGGTCGATCCTCGCTAAATTCATGTTAGATATATGGTAGATAAAACGAACGCACAGCATTTGGTGCAATATATGATGTAAATGTGGAAAACAGGCCTAAATGCAATAGGACATACGAAATATGATCTTAAATCTTTCTAAACCGCTACAAGCACAGGCATTTGCCCAGTAGGCAAGGAGTCGGCAGCCTTCTGATCCTCTGCCCAGAGCCAGCCGGTGATGGCCTCGCGGATATTGGCGAGTGCTTCCTTTTCGTCCTTACCCTGGCTCACGCAGCCCGGCAAAGCAGGGCATTCGGCCACAATCCAGCCGTCTTCTTCGGGATGCAGGACCACATGGAACATCATGGCTAATCTCCTCGGCAACGCCACGCTGCCTACCATACGATTGTACGAGCGTTCCACGCTCAGTTCCAGCCTACCACCAAAGACCGTTTAGACTAAAAGAGCTATGGGCACATTGAAAGCCGTTCGCGGGACGCGGGATTTGCTGCCGCCGGAGACCGCGCTTTGGAACCGGATTGAGGCTACGGCGCGGGATGTCTTTGCGCGCTACAACTTCGGCGAGATTCGCACGCCGGTCTTCGAGGATACCGGACTCTTTGCCCGCGGGGTGGGCGAGGAGACCGACATCGTCTCCAAGGAGATGTACACCTGGGAGGACCGGGCGCGGGCGCAGTCGGAGAAGACGCAATCGCTCACGCTGCGGCCCGAAAATACTGCCGGGGTGGTGCGGGCGTACATCGAGCACGGGTTGGGCGAGAGTGGGCAGTTACAGAAGCTCTACTACATTGGCCCGCAGTTCCGGCGGGAGCGGCCGCAGAAGGGGCGTTACCGGCAGTTTTCGCAGATCGGGGCCGAGGTGATCGGGCCGCCCTCGGCGGGGAGCGAGTCGCCACTGCGGGATGCGGAGGTGCTGGAGATGCTGGCCACGCTGCTCGATGAGCTGGGCATCACCGGCTGGACTCTGGAACTGAATTCAGTTGGGTCGGCGGCGGACCGCGCGCGCTACAACGAAGCGCTGCGGGCGGCGCTGGCTCCTGTGGTGGGGCAGATGTGCGGGGATTGCCAGCGGCGGGCGGAGAACAATCCGCTGCGCGTGCTGGACTGCAAAGTAGCCGCCGACCAACCGATCATCGAGACGCTGCCGGTAATTGCCGATTCGCTCGACGAGGCTTCGCGGGCTCACTTCTCTGCCGTCACGGCGGCGCTGGATGCGGCGGGCGTGCCCTACACGCTGAACCACCGGCTGGTGCGTGGCCTGGACTACTACACGCGGACGACCTTCGAGTTCACGCATGGTGGTTTGGGCGCGCAGAATGCGCTGCTGGGCGGCGGACGCTACGACGGGCTGAGCGAGATGCTGGGAGGGCCGCGTGCGCCGGGGATCGGCTTCGCGATCGGCGAGGACCGGCTGGTTCTCACCCTGCTGGCTCAACTCGATCAAAAGGCTGCCCCACCGCAGGTGGCTGACGCATTTATTGCGCCGCTGGGGGATAAAGAAAAAGCAGATGAATTGATCAGATTGAACGCTGCCGCTTTGGTTCTGGCCCGCGAATTGCGCCATCAGGGGCTGTGGATTGAGTTGGGCGAGGGCAGCTTCCGGCTGAAGAAATCCTTCGAGGCGGCCGACAAGACCGCGCGCCAGATTGTGATTCTGGGCGAAGATGAGCTTCAATCCGGTATTCTGACAGTGAAGAACTTCTCGACTGGCATACAGACCAAGGTTCCTCGCGGGGAACTGGCGGTTTTTCTTTCTGATGTTACAAACAGGTGAGAGGAGATTGACAACTGTGAAAGACCCACAGCTCAGGAAGTTGCCTCTCCCGGTATTGGTTTGTGTTGCGATAGTTCTTCTGAGCGACCTGCCGGCACAGACACAGAATCCAGGCCCAGCCACTGCTCAAGCTGTGACTGCTCCTCATCAATCCACACAGACGCCTGACTCGGAGAATGCCATACGCAAGGCCCAACTCACCATCCTTGAAGATACGATGATTCGAGTGCGGATCATCGATGCCGTGAGCAGCAATTCGGCCAAAAACGGCACACCGCTGCTGTTTACTGTGAGTGAAGACGTGATTGCCGGTGATGCAATTGCCATTCCGCGCGGCGCGAGTGCACATGGAATCGTGGTTAAATGCACAAAGCCAGGCAGGTTGACAGGAAGCCCAGAGTTGATGCTTGAACTGAACTCATTGGATTTGGGTGGGCGGAGTTACCCACTCTATACTTACGAGTTCAATGTCAAGGGGACGAGCAAGACGCAACCGACCGAGAAAAAAATAGTTCGAGGCGCCTATATAGGCGCAATTGTCGGCAGTTTCATAAGCGGGGTCAGCTCAAAAGGCCTGATCACACCGGAAGATGGTAGTAGCAGGGTGGCAAGTGAGGCTACCGGTGCTGGGTTAGGGGCGGGCGTGGCCACGGCGGTTGCTGCGGCATCGCCGGGCCCGATTATACGGATTCCATCCGAGTCTGAGTTGGATTTTTATCTGGCGGCTCCGATTACGGTCACGCCGGTGAGCGCCAAGGAGGCGGCAAAGCTGGCAGAAGGACTCCATCCCGGAGGCCCAGTTCTTTATGTGCGCGGAGATACTCCCTAAATTGACAGCGTAACAAGCAGCCACGCAAAAACAAAGACAATGCAGTAAAGTCAACAGATAAAGGATACGGGCAGTGCTTGATTTTCAAGGAAATCTCGAACGGACACATTCCTGCGGCGAATTGCGCGCCGCGCACACCGGGCAAACTGTAGTTTTAATGGGCTGGGTCAACCGGCGGCGCGATCACGGCAATCTGATCTTTCTCGACCTGCGCGACCGCAGCGGCATTACGCAGATCGTGCTGGACAAGGAGCTGGTTCCCGAAGGCCACGCCAAGGGCGAGCACGTGCGGCCGGAGTACGTCGTGGCCGCCGTGGGCAAGGTGAGCCTGCGCGATGCAGACGCCATCAATCCCAAGATGGAGACCGGCGAGATCGAGATCGAGGCGACCGAATTGCTGGTGCTGAACGACACGCGCCTGGCGCCGTTTTCACCCTCGGAAGAGGCGATCCAGAACGAGGAAGTGCGGCTCAAGTACCGCTACGTGGACCTGCGCCGCGCCGAGATGCAGCGCAACTTCCGCCTGCGCCACGACATCACGCTGGCTATCCGCGACAACCTCAGCCAGCAGGGATTTCTGGAGATCGAAACACCGATCCTGACCAAATCGACCCCCGAAGGCGCGCGCGATTTTCTCGTCCCCAGCCGCCTGCACGCGGGCGAGTTTTACGCGCTGCCGCAGTCGCCGCAAATCTTCAAGCAGATTCTGATGATCTCCGGCTTCGACAAGTATTTCCAAATCGCCCGCTGCTTCCGCGATGAGGATCTGCGCGCCGATCGTCAGCTTGAGTTCACGCAAGTCGATCTGGAGATGAGCTTCCCGCGCCAGGAGACGGTCTTCGATGTGACGGAGAAATTTCTTGCGGCAGGCTTCAAAGCGGCGGGAGTTACATTGCTTACACCCTTTCCGCGCATCAGCTACGACGATGCGATGCGGCGCTTTGGCAGTGACAAGCCGGACCTGCGCCTGCCGGGATTGACCGATGTGCGCGCGGCCTTCACGGATGAGAATCTGACCGCATTGCAGATTGATCCATTGCTGCCGGTGGTTACGCTGCGCATTCCCAACGTGGGTGAGTTGAGCCGCAAGGAGCGCGAGGATAATCATCCCTTCTTCGATCTGAAGAAGGGCGCGAAGTTCATTGACGATTTCAAGCGGCTGGCCAAGGGCTTCCCGGAATCCGCCGTCAAGGTGCGCGAGCTGGCGGGCGCAACCGATGCCGATTTCGTCATCATTGTGGCCGGCGATCCGGCGCACCACATCAAGGCCAGCGACACTAAATTCGAAGGCCGGTTGAGCGAGCGCGAGATCAACGTCTACTCGGCCGCCGGCAACTTCCGCACCGAGCTGGCGAAAAAGTACGCCGAGCGGCATGGAGCCTTTGGCGTGACCGAAAAGGCGGTCAGGGAGGCAGAGCCGGGGCAGCCGGTCGATGGCGCGCAGGCCTTCCAGCCGATCTGGATCACCGACTTCCCGATGTTTGAATACGATGCGGCATTGGCTAGGTGGATGCCGGCGCACCATCCGTTTACTTCGCCGCACGAGGCGGACATGGCGAACCTACTAACCGATCCGGCCTCTGTGCGGGCGAATTGCTATGACCTGGCGATGAATGGCATGGAGCTGGGTTCGGGGTCGATCCGCATCCATAGAAAAGATGTCCAGCAACAGATCTTCCAGTCGCTGGGCATCAGCGACGAAGAGGCCCGCGCGCGCTTTGGATTTTTTCTGGACGCATTGGAGTATGGCACACCGCCGCATGGAGGCATCGCGCTGGGACTGGACCGGATCGTGATGCTGCTGGCCGGCGCGCCCAGCCTGCGCGAGGTGATCGCCTTCCCCAAGACCGCCAAGGCTATCGACCTGATGGTGGACGCGCCGACGACGGTTACCGAGCAGCAGTTGAGGGAACTGCATATCCGGGTAGCGCTGAAGAGCTAGACTTGTTCTTTTTTGGGGATCAAAAAACAAACTGGACTTGGAGTGGAAATAGAGTACACTAACTCACACCGGCGGTGTTGCAACTGTCTACACTGATTCTGCGTCAATAGCAGCGGAGTTTTACTCCCGCCGGGAGCGCCGCAGCTTCCTGGGGAGCCGTAACCGGAATTCATTTGCGGCACACACCGAAATTTGATACGCTCAGGCCATCTTGAAGCTGAGCGAAGGGGGAGTAATTCGTCATGGCAGAAGAAAACAAGGTTAACAGTCTGGCGTGGTTTGTGGCTGGATTGGGCGTCGGCGCGCTGGTGGGTATTCTGTATGCTCCCAAGAGCGGCCGCGAGACCCGGGAAGACCTGATCAACGGCGCCCGGGAGGGAACCGAGTATCTGCGCGCGCGCACCCGTCAAGCCGCCGAACAAGTCAGCGAGCTGGTGGAGAAGAGCAAGGAGCAGGTGAGCGAATATGTGGAGCGCGGCCGCGAGGTTGTGGATCGCGGACGGGCGCAGTGGGAGGAGTTTGTGGAGCGCGGCAAGAGCCTGGTCTCCGAACAGACCGGCCGGGTGACCGCGGCGGTTGACGCCGGACGCCAGGCCTACAAGGCGCCTATCGTACCCAGCGAGCCCACGGAGCTTTAGACTTTACCCTGGCGCCTTCCCACACGGATTCCGGGCAGGCCCGGGGGTCTTCGATCCTTTGCGCGGTGTCTGCGTTTGAGCGGCCGGTCGGTGCTCAAGCGCAGGCTCCGTAGACGACGCTTCGGCTGGAGTTGCGGAGCGCGGAAGAGAACGAAACCGATCCCGCGGATCGGCTGCACGAGGTCACTTCGATGCTAAAACTGGACCATGAAACCATCCTGCTCGCCTTCGCTGTTGTCACGGGGCTGGCTATGTTGCTGCAGACGATCATGCTGCTGGCAATCACCGTCGCCGTGAGCAAGGCGGCTAACTCCGTGCGGGAAGAGACCGAGAATCTGCGCACTTCGGTCATGCCCGTCATCTACGACACGCGGGATCTTGTGGCCAACACACAGCTCGTCCTGACCAGCGCGCAGGAGTTCGTTTCGAGCGCGCAGGGAGTTCTTAACCGCATGACGCCCAAGATCGAGGCGGCCACCGGCGATCTGGCGGAGATTGCGCAAGGGCTGCGCGTCCAAACCGCGGAGATACAATCCACGGCTATGGAGATCGTCGATAAAGTGCGGAAGCAGGGCAACCGGCTGGATGAGATGTGCACCGGCCTTCTGGACACCGTGGATCGCGCCGGGGGCATTGTGACCAACGCGGTCAGCGCGCCGGTGCGCCAGATCTCGAAGATACTGGGGACGGTCAAGGCCGTCGTGGAATCGCTCAGCAAGCCCGTCGCGCGGCCGTAATACTAAGGAGTCAGGCCACACGCGCCAGACGGCCACCGGCTGGCCCCGGCTGGATGCGTCTATCCTTATGACCATGCCAACATACCCATTACTCACCGATGCACTCCCGGGATTCGCTCGAGAACTTGAGGAACTGCTCACGGCGCAAGGCGAATTGGCATTATCAGCACAGGTCGGTGAACTGAGAATTGTTCATCGCTGCCGATGCGGAGACGATTTCTGCGCCACTTTCTACACTCAGCCCAAACCGAAGGGCAGTTACGGTCCAAACCATAGCAATATTGAAGTTACTCCCAAGCAAGGAATGATTATCTTGGATCTTGTGGACGGCAATATTATGTGTGTTGAAGTTCTTTTCCGGGATGAAATTCGTGACCAGCTTCACGCAGTTCTGCCTTGATGCACGGATTCTCTTGCGCCAGATGGGACCGAAATAACCAGCAAAACACTTTCATCATAACTGCAAGATGAACGGCGTTGGATCCATGGAGTCAATCGCGAACTGCGACATTCTTGCGCGCCGGGAACACTTTGCACCTCACTGGTGTCTACATCAGTACAGTGGTTCCGATTGGGAGTTGCGGAGTGCCTGGGCCCCCAGCGACAGGTCTTCGTCGCTGGGGCACAGTGCTTCGATCCCCGCTCCCCGCGCCCGCTTGACGCCCAAGCGCGCGCGTGGATCGGGTAGCGCGCTCGCGTTTGAAAGGCCTCCAAACTCCCGGCCGGCGCGGCTGAATGCATTCTTCGGGAGGCATGCCATGTTCGAAGACTCCACCTTTGAATCCACAGGAAGAATCCACACCCGCAGCCGCCGCTGGATGATCGCGGTTTCCCTCTGTAACACGTCCATCCTGCTGGCGCTGATTCTGATTCCGCTGATCTACCCCGAGGCGCTGCCGCGTCTGGTCGGCACCTTTCTGATGGAAGCGCCCTTGCTGCAGCCGCAGCAGCAGCCGAGACCAATCGTGCAGACGGTCCGGCCAGTCAGGGAGATGAATTACGACGTCTTAGTTGCGCCGAGCAGGATTCCGCAGAAGATCGTTTACGTTGACAGACCCGAACCGACGGAAGATGTCAGCGTCGCAAGCTGGGAGCCACCCTCCGCAACTCCCGGAGGTCTTCCGTTTGGCAAGCCAATAGTGCCGGTCGTTCGTCCGGAAATCAGGGCGCCGTTTCGCGTCTCCACCACAGTGGAGGAAGGGCTGCTGATCCGGAAGACGGTTCCGGTCTATCCGGCGATTGCCAAGGCGGCCGGAATCGGAGGCACAATCCGGCTGGCGGCCACCATCTCCAGGAACGGGACGATTGAGAACCTGCGCGTCACCGGCGGCCCGGCGATGCTGCAACAGGCGGCGCTGGAAGCCGTGAAGAACTGGCTCTATCGCCCCTATCTGCTCGACGGTCAGCCGGTCGAGGTGGAGACCACGGTCGATGTGATCTTCACACTGAGCCGGTAAGTTAGGCACGGCATGATCCCAGGTCCCAGAATCGGGACCTGGGGCACCTAGGCTTTTGGCCTAGAGAGAGAAACCGAAGTGGGTAGGGCACCTGTTTCACTTCTTCAGCGGCTTGCGGGCGAAGTAATAGAGGGAGCCGGCCAGCATGGCGAAGGCCAGGACCGACACCCAGTCGTGGTAGAGGAAGGTGTGCGGGAATTTGAGGATATCGTGCTTGCCGACGAGGTGTTCAATCCACTTGAGAACATTGCCCAGCAGGATGCCGGCAAAGCCGCTCAGACCACCGGCTTTGCCTCCCACCTCAATCAGCATGTCGGCGTCGGTGGCTTCGTAGAGTTTCAGTGCTACGCCGAGCAGGCCGATAATGCCGCCGGCGGCGATCAGGCCTGAGGCGTAGAGCGAGCCGGGCGAGACGTCGCCTTCGGCATTGGCGTCGCCGCCGGCCTTCTTGACGGCGGAGTCGACCAGCCAGCGCATCACGCCGCCGACAAAGATGGCCAGCGTGGTGCCGATGGAGAGATAGGCTCCCACGGCGAAGGCCAGCGAGCGAATGCCGAGCAGCTCGACGGCGATGACCACGAAGACGCCCAGCAGCACCAGCCCCCAGGGCAATTTACGGCTTAGAATCCCGTTGATGACGGTGGCCATCAAGCGGGCCTGAGGCGCGGCGGCCTTCTCGCTGCCGATGCCGGAGATCCATTGGACTTCGATTTTGCCGGTCGCGGGCGAGTAGAGGTACTTGCCGTCGGCCAGCTCGGGCGAGCCGAGCGCGTTGAGGACGATGTAGTCGTTCTTATGGCCGATGGTGGTGGTCTTATTGGGGCCGATGACGGGAAACTGCGCGTTGAGGCTGTCGGTGTTGTTCTGGATGTTCACGCCGGGGTGGGGCGCGGTGAGGTTCCAGGCTTGCGGGGCCGCGCGGAACTCCTGCAGGCCCTTGTTCATCAGCATGAGGGTGCCACCGACGGCGATGGTGGAGACGACGATGCCGATCAGGAAGGCGAAGCGCTGCAGGCGCGGCGTGGAGCCGACGAGGAAGCCGGTCTTGAGGTCCTGCGAGGTGTCGCCGGCCTCGCACGATGCGATGCAGACGACGCCGCCGATGGTGATGGCCAGAGCGCCGAAGGCCGGAGCGGTCCAGCCGTTGACCAGGAAGATGGCCGAAGTGGCCATCAGCGTGGCGATGGTCATGCCGGAGACGGGGTTGGCGGAGGAGCCGATCAGGCCGACGATGCGCGAGCTGACGGTGACGAAAAGAAATCCAAAGAAGACGATCAGCAGGGAGGCGGCGAGATTGGCCCAGGCTCCGACGAATGCGCCGGGAACCGGCTTGAACTCCAGGAAGACGAACATCAGGATCACCAGCAGTGCGGAGCCGATGATGGCCGTGCCCATCGAAAAATCATTCTCAGTTCGGATGGCTTCGGTCTTGGCTTTCTGGCCGCCGCGCATATTGCGAATGCCGGAGCCGAGCGCGGCAACGATGGTGGGCAGGGTTTTGATGAGGGTGATGAGCCCGGCGGCGGCGACGGCTCCCGCGCCCATGGGACGGATGTAAGTGGCCCAGAGCTCGCTGGGGCCCATCTGCGCGACGGGCACTGTGCCTGGGTAGACCGGCCCGGGCAGCGCCTTGCCGAAGAAGTAGATGAGCGGCATCAGCACCAGCCAGGAGAGGACTCCGCCGGCCACCATCACGCCCGCCGTGCGCGGCCCGATGATGTAGCCGACGCCGAGGTACTCGGGCGTGGCGTCGGCCTTGATGGATGCGCCTCGAAGGACGTGCTGCGGGCCGAAGTCGGGCTGGAACTCGGGCGTGCCGGGCCATGCGCCGAAGAGGTTCTCATTCTGGAAGAAGGTGTAGAGCGCGCCCAGGCCGAGGCCGAGAAAGACACGGCTGGCGAAGGAACCGCCCTTCTCGCCGGCCAGTAGCACGTCGGCGCAGGCGGTGCCCTCGGGAAATTTCAGGTTGCCGTGCTCCTCGACGATCAGCTGTTTGCGCAGCGGCACCATGAAGAGCACGCCGAGAAAGCCGCCGATCAGCGCCAGCATGAAGATGCGCGCGTACTCCAGATCGAAGCCCAGGAAGATCAGCGCGGGCAGCGTGAAGATGACGCCGGCGGCGATGGACTGGCCGGCGTTGCCGGTGGTCTGGACGATGACGTTTTCCAGAATGGAGCTGCGGCCGAAGGCGCGCAGGATGCTGATGGAAAGCACCGCGATGGGGATCGAAGCGGCGACCGTGAGACCGGCCCTCAGGCCTACATAAACGGTGACGGCGCCGAAAACGAGGCCGAAGAAGGAGCCGAGCAGGACGGCGCGGAGGGTGAACTCCGGGCGATTGTCGCCGGCGGGAACAAAGGGCTGAAAGACGGGCGGTTGAGTGTCGGGCACGGTGATCCTCCGAAGGTCGGCCAGCAATCCTGCTGGAATTCTCTATCCGAGGAAGTGTAGCAGCGCAGGGGATGGTAGCGACAGGGAGGGGTTGCGGCGCGTACGAGTTTTTAATGAAACAGGCAGTCGGGGTTCGTGGTGTCCCACCCTAGCCGCAAAAACAAGAAAGCGGCGAGTGTGGGGCACCCAGCATTGACCAGCTAGTGGCGAACGTGCCTGGCCCACAAATCTCGACTATCCTATACCCTAGAGTTCAGGGAGCAAGAATCCAACCATGGTCCAACCAAAGATCAAGTTCGGCACCGACGGCTGGCGCGCTGTCATAGCCGACGACTATACCTTTGCCAATGTGCGCATCGCCGCCGAGGCCATTGCCGCGTACGTTCACGCCAAGGAAGACCCTACGAAGGGTCTGGCCATCGGCTACGACACGCGCTTCGGATCGAAGCGGTTTGCCCGCGCCTGCGCCGAGGTGGTGGCCGCAACCGGCATACCGGTGCAGATAGCCGACCGCATTACGCCGACTCCTGCGTTGAGTTACGCGGTGCGCGCGCGGGGCATGTCCGGCGGCATCATGATCACCAGCTCGCACAATCCGGCGCAGTGGAACGGCGTCAAGTACAAGGGCTGGTACGGCGGCTCAGGCAAGCCCTCGATGATCGCGGAGATCGAGTCGCGGCTGGGCCAGCCGGTGGCGCGGGCCGCGCAACCCGCCGCCATTGAGGAGGTCGATTTCCTACCCGACTATCTCGCCTCCATCGAGAGCTTTACCAGCCTCGACGCGCTGGCCAACTCGGGCATGAAGTTCGGCATCGACTCGATGTACGGCGCGGGGGGGACGATCATCTCCGAGATTTTCACCCGCCTGGGCGTAGCTCATGTGCAGATTCACGGCAATGTTGATCCGCTCTTTCCCGGCATTAACCCGGAGCCGATTGAGCCGCACATCCGCGAACTGGGCGAAGTGGTGGTGGCCAACGGCTGCCAGGCCGGCCTATGCACTGACGGTGACGCCGACCGCATCGGCGCAGCCGACGAGCATGGCGAGTTCGTTGATCCGCACAAGATTTTTTGCGTGCTGCTGAGCTGGGTGCTCAAGCGCCACAACGACTGGCCGGGAGCGGTGACGCGCGCCTTCAACACTACTAAAATGCTCGACCGCATCTGCCTCAAGCACGGCCGCGAACTGATCGAGCACGGCATCGGCTTCAAATATGTCTGCGACTATATGCTGGAGCGGGAGATTTTGATGGGCGGCGAGGAGTCGGGTGGGATCGGCTTCCAGCGCCATCTGCCGGAGCGCGACGGCCTGCTGAACTCGCTGCTGCTGGCTGAAGTGATGGCCGAAGAGGGCAAGACGCTGGGCCAGCTTGTCGCCGATCTGCAGGAGGAGTACGGCGAGCACCAGTATGGGCGCATCGACCTGGATCTATCCGACGAGGTGAAGAAGGACGTTATCGACCGCGCCCTCGCCCTGGAGCCCGGCGACACAGTCTTCGCGGGAATGCCGATTCACAGCCAGGATACGCTGGACGGCGTGAAGTTCTACCTGGACAACCCGGAGGCCATGACCAAGCCCAGGGCCGCCGAGACCTGGCTGCTGCTACGCGCCAGCGGCACCGAGCCGCTGCTGCGGATTTATACCGAGTCGTGCTCAAAGGAATCGGTGGCCAAGCTGCTGGAGTCGGCGCGGGAGTTTGCGCTGGGCGGATAGCTACCTCTCCTTTTGCCGTTCATTTGGCTCTTTTGAAGTAGCCAGCTGGCTGAATGAAATGGCCAATTGGCAATCCGAGCTAGACGCATTATGTTATCACCGCAATCTTGGCTCGCTTGCCGAGGCGTACTACTATCCGGGCGGGCAGGGCATGGACTGAGATGATAGCGGCTGCGGCTGATTCGCCATCGAGCTTGACGGCCTTCTCGGCGATCTTGCGGTTGGCTTCGGCGTTGCTTGCGGCCAGCCCCAAATGCACCAGCAGCTTTGGCAGGCGAATCTGATTCGGCTCTTGGCCAGCGACGTCGGCGTAAGCAACGGCGACTTCTTCCACGTCTTCTGCCGTCTCTTTCTGCTGGAACATTTTGGCCCAGTTTTCATCGGCGCTCTGCGCGGCCTCTTCGCCGTGGAAGCCGGCGGTGATGGTGCGGGAGAGGCGCTTCTTCACTTCCATCGGATGGGCTAATCCCGCAGCGACCGAAGCCTGGAGCGCGTCCACTTCCGACTGTTTGAGGTCGGTGAGCAGCACCCAATACTTCCACATCAGCTCGTCGGAGATGGACATGAGCTTGCCGTACATCTCGGCGGGAGGCTCGTTGATGCCGATGGCGTTGCCCAGCGACTTTGACATTTTTTGCACGCCGTCGAGGCCTTCGAGAATCGGCGTCATCAATATGATCTGCGGCTTCTGGCCGTAGTGGCGCTGCAACTCGCGGCCGCACTGCAGGTTGAACTTCTGGTCGGTGCCGCCTAGCTCCACGTCGCACTCCAGGGCCACAGAGTCGTAGCCCTGCATCACCGGGTAGAGCAGCTCGTGCAGGCTGATGGGCTGCTCGGCCTGGAAGCGCTTGTGGAATTCATCGCGCTCCAGCATTTGCGAGACGGTGAAGAGCGCGGTGAGGCGGATGGTGCCCTCGAAGCCGAGCTTGTCCAGCCACTCGGAGTTGTAGCGCACCTCAGTGGCCTCGCGGTCGAGGATTCTGAAGGCCTGCTCGGTGTAGGTCTTGGCGTTCTCGTTGATCTGTTCGCGGGTCAGCGCCTTGCGGGTGACGTTACGGCCGGTGGGGTCGCCGATCAGCGAGGTGAAGTCGCCGACCATAAAAATCACGGTATGGCCAAGCTGCTGGAAGTGGCGCAGCTTGCGCATCAGCACGGTGTGGCCTAGGTGCAGGTCAGGCGCGGTGGGGTCGAAGCCGGCCTTGACGCGTAGCGGGCGTCCTGTTTTGCGGCTCTCTTCAAGGCGCTCGCGGAGGTCGGCGACGCGGATGATCTCCGCCGCGCCCTTCTGGAGCAGGTCCATCTGTTCGTCTACGGGCAGGAAGTCGGTCATGTTGTCTACAAGTATAAATTCGGGGGCTCAATGAATCGCCTCTGCATATATCCAACGTGACGAAGGTATTTTCCAGTTGCTGACAATCCGCTCACAAAGCGACTAGCGATCTAATTGAGCGATGATTGCTTTCTTACGGCGGCCTACCGCAACACACAAGCGCTCTACTATGAATTCGTGATGGGTGTCTTCAACCAGGCCTCCGGTTTGGACCAAATCAACAATGGCGTTGTCAATGGCTTTCCAAAGTGGCGTGCCTCCCCACCGCTCGAAAATAAGCGTCTTGCCTTTCGGGAGTTTACGGACAATCGGCTGAGATTCAACCTGGCGGCCTTCAAGTGTTACATAGTAGTGTGGCGTCACCCCAGTATCGAGAGCATGGAGCATCAGATTTCGAGGTGGTCCTGGCGCACACCCAGTGGCTCCTAATGGCAGGCGGTATACGAGCCCTAGGTTGAGTGCTTCAACACCCGGAAACTCCGCCAATGCCCGAAGCTCATCTCGGTGAGCCTTTAGGTAGGCAACCGCAACCTCCTCTTGCTCAGGCAAATGAATGACCTCTGCATCGCCGAGCAGAAGTTCCAAGCCGTTGGTTGGGCCATTGCCTTTACGTCTCCAGACGTAATCAGGATGGAGTTTCGACGTAGCGAGAAAGCTGTCAACGTCGAAAGCCTCTCCAAGAGCAAAAATATGAAATCGCTCTTCAAATCGGTCCGGCCACGGAAGTTGCTTGTGAAAAATCACCATCGCTTCAATCTAAACATGATCTGGCTGTTGTGTCGATAAAGATAATGGATTTGATTAAGAGAACCAGCATTACTCTGTTCCGGTTGTATGACGTGTATACCGGAAATTGCCACACAGCCGGTTCACACCCTGCATCTCCCGCCCCTTTTGCCTTAAACTTGATAGATGGAAGAGTTCAGCAGAATTCAGCGCCTGCCGCCTTACGTCTTCAACATAACCGACACCATGAAGAAGTCCGCCCGCCAGAGGGGCGAAGACATCATCGACTTCGGCATGGGCAACCCGGACGGGGCCACGCCCAGGCACATCGTGGATAAGCTGGTGGAGGCGGTGCTCAAGCCGGCGACGCACCGCTACTCGGTCTCGCGCGGCATTCCGCGCCTTCGCCGGGCGATTTGCAACTGGTACAAGACGCGCTACAACGTCGATCTGGACCCGGAGACCGAGGCCATCGTCACCATCGGCTCGAAGGAGGGGATCGCGCACCTCTGCCTGGCGATTCTCGACTCGCGCGACACCGTGCTGGTGCCCAATCCCAGCTACCCGATTCACATCTACGGCCCGGTGATCGCCGGAGCGCACGTGGTCAGCGTGCCGGTGCACGACCGCGAGCAGTTCCTGGCCCAGCTTGAGGAACTGATTCCGCGCATGGTTCCGCGGCCCAAGGCGCTGATCGTCAACTTCCCCTCGAACCCGACGACGGAGTGCGTGGAGCTGCCGTTTCTGGCGCGGCTGGTGGAGCTGGCAAAAGAGTACGGCTTCCATCTGATCCAGGACCTGGCCTATGCCGATATCGCCTTCGATGGATACAAGCCGCCAAGCGTGCTGCAGGTGCCGGGCGCGAAGGACGTCGCTGTCGAGTTTTTCACTCTGTCAAAGAGCTACAACATGCCCGGCTGGCGCATTGGCTTCATGGTGGGCAACCCGAAGCTGGTGGGCGCGCTGGCGCGGCTGAAGAGCTACTTCGATTACGGGACGTTTACGCCGATCCAGGTGGCATCTATCGCAGCTCTTGAAGGCCCGCAGAAGTGTATGCTTTATATCTGTGAGAACTATCGCAAGCGCCGCGACGTGCTGGTGGAGGGGCTGAACAAGCTTGGCTGGCCGGTGGTTAGCCCCAAGGCAACCATGTTTGTGTGGGCCCAGATTCCTGAGCAGTATAGGAAGCTGGGGTCGCTGGAGTTTTCAAAGCTGCTGCTGACGGAAGCCAAAACCGCCGTCTCGCCGGGGATTGGTTTTGGCGATTACGGGGACGCGCATGTGCGGTTTTCGCTGATT
>JBKQLG010000079.1:0-4496 GCA_052147235.1 Occallatibacter sp. | reverse complement strand
CACGACCCTGAAGTAGCCAGCCGCGCCGACCGCAAGATTGTGCTGCGCGACGGACTGATTGTGGAAGATAGTCTGGCGTACGCATCTCAGGAGAATAATGGCTAAGCGCGCATTGAGTTGGAAGCGGGCCGGAGCCATCGGCTGGCGCGATCTGCGCTCAGCTCCGGGCAAATTCGGCTTTGTGGTGCTCTCGGTGGCCGTGGGCGTGGCGGCGCTGGTGGGCGTGCGCGGCTTCAGTGACAGTTTTAAGCGGACTCTGGGCACAGAAGCGCGCTCGCTGATGGCCGGCGACCTGAGTGCGCGCATCTTTCATGAGCCGACGGCCGAGGAAAGCAGCAAAATTGCGACGATTGCCCGGCAGAGCGGACTGCGCACAACTTGGGTGACGGAAACTGTTTCCATGGCTTCAGCGCCGCCTGACCCGGTGCCGTTGCTGGTTTCGCTCAAGGCCGTCGACCCAGCCGAGTACCCGTACTACGGCACGGCCGAGTTGGAGCCGTCGATAAGCCTTCAGCAGGCTTTAGAAGGCGACTCGGCAGTGGTGGCCGAAGAGTTTCTCATCCGGCTGAATACGCGTGTGGGCCAGACGCTGCGGCTGGGCGGAAGGGATTTCAGAATCGCCGCGGTGCTGCGCCAGGAGCCGGATCGCCTCAACGCGACGGCGGCATTGGGGCCGAGGGTGATGATCTCCCAGGCAGCCTTGCAGCGCACCGGCCTGATTGTTACCGGCAGCCGTGCTACCCAGCGGTTGCTGATGAAGCTGCCGCCGCAAGCCGATCCCGTGGCGCTGCGCAAGCAGGTGGAGGCGGCGTTGCCCGACGCGCAGGTGATGGACTTCCGCGAGGGCAATCCCGGGCTGAGCCAGGGCCTGGACAACGCCACCGCGATTCTGAGCCTGATCTGCCTGGTGGCCATGGTGCTGGGAGCGATTGGCGTGGCCATGGCCATGCACGCCCACCTGGAGCAGCGCATGGACATGCTGGCCATCTTAAAGGCCGTGGGCGCAACTTCCGGCGATCTGCTGCGAATCTTCTTATTGCAAACACTAGGTCTGGGCTTGGCCGGAGGTCTGGTCGGCGTGGCCGCCGGCGTGGGCGTGATGGCCGCTCTGCCGGCTGTCTTCGGCCATCTGCTGCCGGTTCAGGCGCAACTCGAATTTCCCTGGCGCTCAGTCGCGGCGGGGCTGGGAACGGGCCTGCTAACCACACTGCTCTTCTGTCTGCCGCCGCTGCTGGACGTGCGTGGTGTCCGGCCGGTGCTGGTGCTGCGCAGGCTCGTCGAGCAGGGGCCGGAGGGCTTCGTCGCCTGGCTGGCGAGCTGGTGGGCGAGCCGTCTGCAACTCGGCCTTGCCGCTTTGGTCGTCGCGGCGCTGGGAGGAATCGCCTGGGCGCTCTCGGATTCGGCCAAAGTGGGCGGTTGGTTCGCTCTTCTATTCTCGATTGCTTTGGTCGTCCTGTTGATCATGGCCGCGGTGACGCTTTGGGTTCTGCGCTTTCTGCTCAACCGTGTGCGTCTACGTCTGCCTTCGTTTCTGCGCCACGGACTGGCCAATCTCTATCGCCCGGGCAATCAATCAGCCGCGGTGATGGCCGCGCTGGGTACCGGCGTGATGCTCATCCTGGCGGTTTATCTGATGCAGGCGGCGCTCTTGCGCGATCTGCGCGAGACCGCCTCTCCCAAGCTGCCTAATGTCTTCTTGATCGACGTGACGACCGATGAAGCTGCGGGCATCAAGGATTTCTTTGCGCGTCAGCCCGGAGTGAGTCAGGCTCTGGAGTTGATGCCGGTAGTGACCGGGCGTTTTGTCACGCTCAACGGCAAACCGCTGGACCAGCTGAAGGAGCAGCATTTTCCCCGGCGAATGTTGGAGAATGCGCAGTTGAGCTGGGCCGACGCGCCGCCGTCGGGAGATAAAGTGACGCAGGGCAAGTGGTGGACCGCCGCGGACGCATCCGAGTTGGCCATCGGCGAGGGCGTAGCCCAGCGGCTGCATCTGGGCCTGGGCTCGGCGGTCGAGCTGGAAGTGGGCGGTGTCACGCGCGCGCTGAAGGTGGCCGCCATCTATCGCTCCGACGGCAACCATCTGGGCGGGCGCATCGAGTTCGTGCTGCCTTCTGGCCTGCTCCAGAACCAGACAGCCACCTGGTACGGCGGCGCGCACATCGATCCCCGTCAGGTGGGTGCGATGGAGCGGGCGCTCTTTGCGGCCTATCCCACCGTCACGGTGATCAATCTGGCCGACGTGCTGGCGCGCATCGAGAGCGTCGTCGATCAAATTACCTTTGTGGTGCGCTTCCTGGCCGGCTTTTCCATCTTCGCCGGGCTGATGATTCTGGCTTCCAGCATCGCCAGCACGCGCTTCCGCCGCATGCGCGAGGCCGTCGTGCTGAAGACGCTCGGCGCAACGCGGATGCGCATCGTCCGCACCTTCAGCGTCGAGTTCAGCGTCCTCGGCCTGCTGGCCGGCTCGGTGGGCGTCCTCTTCGCCAATCTGCTGACCAGGGTGCTCTTGCACAGGCTCAGTGTGGACTACCACTTCGAAGCTCGCGTCACACTGGTCGCATTGCTTGGCACCGCTCTGCTGGCCACGGTTACAGGCTGGATCGCCAGCTACCGCATCCTCGGCCTGCGACCGTTGGAAGTCCTCCGCGAAGAATAAAATCCAATCCGGAAAGAGCCGTCCAAAAAAGTAGCGCCGACCTCCTGGTCGGCTGTCGCGTGGACCTCCCGGTCCACGCTCTGGCCCATTCATTGGTCATACCTGAACCCCGGCCTGAATGAACGCATTATAGGCGTAATTCGGTGCTACAATTGGTGCATGGAGGGATGTATGAGAGCAACTGTATCGCTCGATGACAGCCTGTTGAAGACAGCCTACGAATATACCGGTCTCACGGAGCGTGCGGAGTTGTTGCGCGAGGCGCTGAAATCCTTGATTGCGCGCGAGGCAGGGCGCCGGCTGCTGGCGCTGGCCGGATCGGCTCCGAAGATCGAGGACGTGCGCAGATTGCGCGTTGACGAACAATGATTCTTGCCGACACCTCCATCTGGATTGAGTTCTTCCGCCGTGGCCGCTTCAAAGCAGAGTTGGAAAAACTGATCGTCGATGACCAACTCTGCACTCACCCGTATATCGTGGCGGAGTTGGCTTGCGGATTTTTGCCGGATCGCAAGAAGACGCTGCATTATCTCGACAGCCTTCACCAGATTTCCCTGATTCGCCTGGCGGATGTGCGTCTGATGATCGAAGCGCGGGGGCTGGCATCGAAGGGGATAGGACCGACGGATGCCCATTTACTCGCGTCCTGCCTGGCAGTGCCTGGGACGCATTTGTGGACGATCAACGGCGCGCTCGGAAGGGCGGCCGATTCGCTCGGAATCCGCGCCACATTCCCGGGGTGAGGTTCGTGGTTCCCACTTCTCACAATCGAGATGTGGGTCACTCGTCTATAGTTCTTTGAGAGCATGGTATCAAGAGCAATGGATCATTTTTCATATCTGATTGATCAACAGCACCGACTCCTGCTTATTGGGATCGTTTTATTGATTCTGACGCCAGTCTTCGTACTCAGTGGGGGAATCTTTGAACCCCGCAGCGGTATTGTGTACCGCGCCAAAGAGCCCAAACGTTTCTGGTGGAATGTATTCGGGTATTTTCTAGGCGGTCTTTTTTTTATTTGCGTCTACTTCATTCAGAATTCAGACTGAGACAATACTAATCTGCAGCGAATGTCAGCCCACTCTTCCCCTGTGAGAAAATAGAAGAGCAGACTCAACATCAACGTCATCCGGCCCGCGTGGCCGCGTCCCTGCCGCGCCCCCATTAGGAACAAGAAGAAGAATGATCAGTGTCAGCAATGTGACCATGCGCTTCGGCGCGAAGGTGCTGTTCGAGGACGTGAGCGTCGCCTTTATTTCCGGCCGCCGCTACGGCCTCACCGGACCCAACGGCTCCGGCAAAACCACCTTCATGAAAATCCTCACCGGCGAGATCGACGCGCAGAAGGGAACCGTCGTCCGTCCGCGAAAGCTCGGCGTGCTCCGCCAGGACCAGTTCGCCTTCGACGCCTATCGCGTTATCGACACTGTCATCATGGGCAACAAGCCGCTCTGGGCCGCCCTCGAAGAGCGCGACCGCATCTACAAGAAGCCCGAAATCACCGACGCCGACGGCATGAGGCTCGGCGAGCTCGAAGGCGTCATTGGCGACGAAGACGGCTACACCGCCGAGGCCGACGCCGCCATCCTCCTCGACGGCCTGGACATTCCCGAATCCATCCACGAGCGCAAGATGGGCGAGCTGCAGGGCGGGCAGAAGGTGCGCGTGCTGCTGGCGCAGGCGCTCTTCGGCCATCCGCAGGCGCTGCTGCTGGACGAGCCGACCAACTACCTTGATCTGGAATCCATTCACTGGCTGCAGGACTTTTTGCAGAACTACGACGGCACGCTGATCTGCATCTCGCACGATCGCCACTTCCTGAACTCGGTGACTACGC
>JBKQLG010000078.1:0-10785 GCA_052147235.1 Occallatibacter sp. | reverse complement strand
CGAGAAGGAAGCGACGGTCAACGAGGAGCTGGACAAGCTGCGCCTCTCGGCTACGCGCAGCCTCTTTGAGCGGCGCGACGCAATCATTGTCAGCTCAGTCAGTTGCATCTACGGCCTGGGCTCGCCGGAGGAATACTACGGGATGCTGCTGCTGCTGGAAAAAGGCCAGCGTATCAGCCGCAAGGACATCACGCGCCGGCTGGTCGAAATCCTCTACGAGCGCAACGACACCGACTTCCGCCGCGGTACCTTTCGCGTGCGCGGCGACGTGATCGAGGTCTTTCCGACCTACGATGAAACAGCCTACCGGATCGAGTTATTCGGCGATGAGATCGAGAGCCTTTCTCAAATCGATCCGCTCTTCGGCACGGTGAAGCAGCGCTATGCGCGCCTGCCCATCTATCCCAAGAGCCACTATGTGATGCAGCCGGAGACGAAAGCTCAAGCCATTGATTCGATTGTGGCGGAGCTGAACGCGTGGATTCCCGAGCTGGAGGCGCAGGGGCGCATGGTTGAGGCGCAGCGCATCCACCAGCGCACGCGTTTTGACCTGGAGATGATCAAGTCGATGGGCTACTGCCACGGGATCGAGAATTACTCGCGGCACTTCAGCGGACGCCTGCCGGGCGAGGCGCCGCCCACGCTGCTGGATTACTTTCCCCGCGATTTTCTGCTCTTTGTGGACGAGAGCCACGCGACCATTCCCCAGGTGCATGGGATGTGGTTCGGCGACCGCAGCCGCAAGCAAAACCTGGTGGACTACGGCTTCCGGCTGCCCTCGGCGATGGACAACCGGCCGCTGAAGTTCGAGGAGTTTGAAAACCGCGTGCAGCAGGCGATTTATGTCTCCGCTACGCCGGGGCCGTATGAGCTGACGCGCTCCTCCGGAGTCGTGGTGGAGCAGGTAATTCGCCCCACGGGCCTGGTGGACCCGGAGGTGGAGATTCGCCCGGTAAAAGGCCAAATTGACGACCTGCTGGCGGAGATCCGCGACCGCGCCCAGCGCAACGAGCGCGTGCTGGTGACCACGCTGACCAAGCGCATGGCCGAGGACCTGGCCGGCTACTACACCGAGGTGGATGTGCGCTGCCGTTATCTGCACTCCGAGATCGAAACTCTGGAGCGGGTGAAGTTGCTCTCCGGTCTGCGCAAGGGCGAGTTCGACGTGCTGATCGGCATCAATCTGCTGCGCGAAGGACTGGACCTGCCGGAGGTTTCGTTGGTGGCGATACTTGACGCCGACAAAGAGGGATTCTTGCGCTCGGCCGGCTCGCTGATCCAGACCATGGGACGCGCCTCGCGCCACATCGCGGGCCGCGCGATTCTCTACGCGGACCGGGTCACCGATTCGATGCGGAGAGCGATTGACGAGACCGATCGAAGGCGGACGATTCAGCGCGCCTACAACGAGGAGAACGGCATTACTCCGCAGTCGATAATCAGCCCGGTGGAGATGGGCCTGGCGGCGATTTTGAAGGCCGAGTACGGCGATGTGGAAGTGGAAGAGACGGCCGGCTTGCCGGAGCTAGCCTCGCAGGCCGAGCTGGACGGTTACATTGCCAAGTTGGAGACGGAGATGCGCGAGGCGGCCAAGAAGTTCGAGTTCGAGCGGGCGGCGCGGTTGCGCGACTCGATCAAGGAGCTGCGAGAGAAGGAGTTTTTGTTCGGGTGAGGGTTCGTGGATTTCCATCTTTTCCGCTCTTGCAAAATGCAGATCCTTTGAGTGCGCTCAGGAGCGGGAAGGATGGGAGGCCCGGCACCCGGCCACCCACCCCACCCCCACCCCTATTTTGGATGCAAATTCCTTGTTTTCTTGCCCTTACAGATAAGGTTGCGCTGTAAAATCGTCAAAACAAAGGAGTTCCCTGCAAAATCGTCCAGGATAAAGAGTTACGCGATCATTCAGCCTCTGCTGGCTGCTTTTGGCTGACAGGCGGCACCGGGACGACTTGGGAAATGCTTCTGAGAATGATTGTGCGCCCTGTGAGGGAATTATTGTGCAAAGGAGCAGAGATCAGGGGTCAGTGGTCAGGGATCAGATATCTGAAAAACACACAAGTTGAGGTTCGTGGCTTAAAGCGAAGCCGGTTGAGGCTCGTGGTTCCCAGGTCTCAAATCGAGACTTGGAACACCCACCCGCTCCTAGCGATTAAGCCGCGATGAACGCGGCACAGCTTTTCAAGATTCAGGGTAATTCTTCGATACTGATGATCGGACCACATGCAAAGACGGACCGGATAGACTTGAGCGGAACTCCAATCTGCGCCGTCTGATAGATAGATTTAAGGAGGATTCATGCGTCGTCTCGTTTTCATTCTTTCCGGTACTGCCTTATTTTTTCCCTGCCTGCCCGCGACGGCGCAAGAACAGGTAGCACCCCAAACCGTCCCATCCTTAACAAGCACAGTCAGCGGTCGCGTCATCTGCGGCGACACCGGCCATCCGGCCCGCTTTGCCGCGGTGCAACTGATCCCCGAAAAGCAGCAGCCAACCCAAACTTCCGATTGGGCGAATGTGAAGGATGCAAAGGATCTGGCGAAGCTCATGGAAAAGGGCATGGCTCAGGCGCAGAAAGGCACAGGGCTTTCCGCCGTTAGCGCGATCGACGGCAGCTTCGAGATGCCCAAGGTTCCGGCCGGAACCTATTTCGTTGTCGCCCAGCTCAAAGGCTATCTTTCTCCGCTCGATGCACTCACGGAAGAAGACCGGTATAAAGGCGGAGCCGACGCAATCAAAAGAATCCAAGCCCAGTCCGAGAAGATCGTCGTGCAGGATGCTCCTGTGCGCGTGGATGTGCGCCTGGAGCGCGGCGGCTCGATCAACGGCGTCATTCGCTACGACGACGGAAGCCCTGCTGTCGGCGTGACGCCCGTCCGAATGGTCATGCAGGAGGATGGTAAATGGAAGGTGGATAGCTTCAATCCAGGCGCACAGCAAACAAACACTACCGACGACTGCGGCCACTACCGGATCAGCGGTCTGGCCAAAGGTAAATACGCCGTCAAGGCCGAGCTGCCCACCATGCAATCGATCCGGGGTCTGGCTGGCGCTTTCAATTCGCAATACAACGTGGGGGATGCTCTGGTCGTTTATTCCGGCGGGGCCTTTCGCGAAAAGGATATCAAGCCGATCGAGATCGGCGCTGGAGAGGACGTCGATGGCATTGACATCGCCTTCCCGATCGACGATCTCCACGTCGTCAGCGGAACGGTTACGGCCAAAACGGATAACCACCCGGTCAACGCCGGCTGGGTGAGCTTGAACGACCCCGAAACCAAGGCCATGCTGCGCCACACCAAGATTGAAGAGGACGGCAGCTTCAAGTTCAGCTACGTTCCCGAAGGCCAGTACGAGTTGAAGATAGGCGCAGCTGACACGGACAAGAGCGCCCCCGAAGGCGCCTATGCGCAAATATTCAACCCCACGATCTTGAGGAAGTACCAGGACGCCAACCTCCCAATCGAAGTGAAAGGCGACCAGACCGGCCTCGTGGTGCAAGTGGCCGACAAGCCAGCTGCCGAGACGCCAACCAAGCCTCAAATGCCCTGAACTCAACGCTGTCCGCGCCTTATTGGTAGGTGGAGAACATTTAGTTTTGCGAAGTCTTAAACTTCAAATGCTGGTGCCCCACCCTTCCGCATTTTTGCGGAAGGATGGGACACGGAGTTTTTTGGCTTTTGGGTCTCCAGTCCAATTTGATTCTCCACCCGTAGAGTGATACAGATCACACCAGAAGCGGCTATGATGAGACGAGAATTGCTTCGCCGGGAGGCCGTTAGCGCTCCCCGTCCGCGTGCGAGAATCATTCTGGAGTCTTCATGGCAGCCTTTGGCAGTTTTGCACTTCTGATCGCGTTGGCGCTGGCCGCGTGGAACCTGCTGGCGGGGGCGGTTGCGCTGCGCTGGATCGCGACCGGGCAGCCTGCTCCTATATCGCCCGAGCGGCTGGCAGACACGGCGCGGCGAGCGGGTATCGCCGGCTTCTGGGCCGTGACAGCGGCCGCCTTCGCGCTGGTCTGGTCGGTCTTTACCAACGATTTTTCCATCACCTACATTCTGGAGCACTCCAATCGCGCACTGCCGGCGGCTTATAAATTCTCCGCGCTATGGAGCGGGCAGGAGGGTTCGCTGCTGCTGTGGGCGTGGCTGCTGGGGGCGTATGGCTTTGTTCTGCGGCTAACGCACAAGCAGGACGTGAAGCTCTACGCCTACGCCGGAGCGATTTTAGCCGGGATTCAGGTCTTTTTCCTGGCTATTCTATGCTTTGCCGCGCCGCCGTTTTCGCTTTTTCAGGGAGCGATTCCCGACGACGGCGCCGGGCTGAATCCGCTGTTGCAGTATCCGGAGATGGTGATCCATCCGCCTATGCTCTACCTGGGCTACGTGGGCTTCTCCGTGCCGTTTGCCTTCGCTCTGGGCGCGCTGATGATGCGCTATCCGGGCGAAAAATGGATCAAGATCACGCGGATCTGGACGCTGGTGACATGGCTCTTTCTCACCTGCGGCATCTTTCTGGGAATGCACTGGGCCTATGCCGTGCTGGGCTGGGGCGGCTATTGGGGATGGGATCCGGTGGAGAATGCAAGCTTCATGCCCTGGCTGACGGCAACCGCCTTTCTCCACTCCGTGATGATGCAGGAGAAGAAAGGCATGATGAAAAGCTGGAATGTGTGGCTGATCTTCTCCACCTTCCTGCTGACGCTGCTGGGTACGCTGCTGACCCGCGCCGGCCTGGTCAGTTCGGTTCATGCCTTCGCGCAGTCGTCCATAGGCACCTGGTTTGTGGTCTTCATGGGGATCGTGCTGGCGGTCTGCATCTTCACCTATATCCTGCAGCGCGATCACCTGAAGAGCGAGCAGCATCTGGAGTCGCTGGTCAGCCGCGAATCGAGCTTCCTCTTCAACAATCTGGTGTTGCTGGCCGCCTGCTTTGTGATTCTTTGGGGAACGCTCTTTCCCATTCTCAGTGAGTATGTGGTGGGCAACAAGGTTACGGTCGGCGCGCCCTGGTATAATGCCGTTGCTGTCCCCATTGGATTGTTTCTGCTCTTTTTGACTGGAGTCGGCCCGCTGCTGCCCTGGCGGGCTACATCGCTCCGAGCCATCAGGCGCAACTTCATTCTGCCGTCCGTCGCGCTGTGGGTTACGGTCGCCGTCTGCCTCGCCGTCGGCGTAAAACCGTGGAAAGACGGCGCCGTCGATCAGGGCCACTTCTATGCGCTGGTGGCCTTTGCGCTCTCGGCTGCGGTCTTCACCGCCATCGCTTCGGAGTTCATGCGCGGAACGCTGGTCATCGCCAAACAGAGCGGGCGGAATCTGATTTGGGCGAAGTATATGCTGATTCGCCGCAACACGCGCCGTTATGGCGGCTATATTGTTCACATCGGCGTGGTGATTGTGGTCATCGGCCTGGCCGGCGCGGCCTTCAATCGCAACGTGGAAAGCGAGATGGCGCTGCACGATAAGCTGTCCATCGGCCCCTACACGCTGGAGTGCGTGGGCGCAACACAGGACTCGAATGCCAACTACAACTCCGAGTACGCGCTGCTGGACGTGTACAAAGGCGGCAAGAAGCTCTTTCAGATGTCGCCGGAGAAGCGCGTCTATCTGGCCAGCGAACAGCCGCAGACGATGGTAGCGATTCACTCCCGTCCGGAGTGGGATTTGTATGTGGTCTACGAGGGCACGAATCCCGACACCGGCCAGCCGATCATCAAAGCATTCCTGAATCCGCTGGTGAGCTGGATATGGGCCGGGGTGGCGCTGATGGCCTTGGGCACACTGATTGCGCTGCTTCCCTGCCTGAAACCGGCGGCGCAAAAAGGAGGCCAGGCATGAGAGCTTCCAGTCGTTTTACGTTTTGGATCAAGAGCGCGCAGGCGCTGGCGCTGGCCGTGGCTGTCTGCTTCTCGCTGGGCGCTGCGGAGCCGAACTCGCGCTTCAACGACCTGAGCCACCGGCTGATGTGCACATGCGGCTGCGCGGAGATCCTGGGCGAGTGCAACCATGTGGGCTGCCCGAACTCCACCGGTGAGCTGAATGAACTGCGCGCGGGCATTGCCAAGGGCCTCAGCGACAAAGAAATTCTGGACACTTTCGTCGCCAAGTATGGCGCAGTGGTGCTGGCAGCGCCTACCACTCAGGGCTTTGACCTGGTGGCCTGGATTGCGCCCTTCGCGGTCTTCGCGGCGGCGCTGCTGGGAACGATTCTGCTGGTGCGCAGATGGTCGGTGGGCAAGACGCAGAGTGATGCTCCAGCCTCCGATCCGGCCATGGACGCCCTCAGGGAAAAGATTCGCCGGGAGACGGAGTAGGGAGTAGGGAGTAGGGCTCTGGAGGTTTTTGCTTTATGACACCGACATTGGGATTGATTTGCGGAGTGCTGCTGTTGTTTGTGCTCTTCGTCTACACCTTCTGGCCGGAGAATGTCTTCGCCAGTCAGCGCCAGAAGACGCGGCTTGACTACCTGCTGGAGCGCAAGGAACAGCTCTACGAAAATCTGCGCGACCTGAACTTCGAGTTCAAGGCGGGCAAGTATCCTGAAGAGGACTTTGTCGTCCAGCGCGCGCAACTGGAAAACGAGACGGCGCAGTTGCTGGGCGAGATTGAGCATTTGCAGCGGCTTTGAGACAAACATCATGAGAGTTTTTCTCCCAATGAAGTTCGGTTCTTTATTATCTCTCGTCGTATTGTTGGCGTCTATGGCATTCGTCCATGCGGCAGCACAACAGAGTGGTTCTAATTGTGTGCTCTCGTCTGCAACAAATGGCCAAATAGTAACTGTTCAGGGCAAAGTGAGGCACGAGCCACACGACCTGGCGTTTGATATTCGTGATTGCAATGAGACTGTACTGCTTACATACGCGGGCAAGCAAGACAATAATGTTAGTTCCACCAGTCTTCGCAGCGATAAGAATATGAAGCTCTTCCATCAATATACCTATTCGACCTACAAAAGCAGAGGAAATAACATCTGCATCAATTGTTTTAAGTACGATGTGGAAGCGGAGCTTACCGGTAAACTGGAGATAGCAACATTGCCACCTGGTGCTACGAAGGACAATGAAAATATCATTCGTGACTCATCTGGTAATATCATCGGCATCTTCGGTTGGGGACATCCAGGTCCCTACATATATTCTCGATTTATCATCCAATCTGTCTCCAAAGTGAAAGCACGCAAACTCCCCCGACCATGAAAAGGATTCCCAAACGACCATGAAATTGACCAGATTTGTTTTTTGCACCGTTGCCGTGAGCTTGCTGCTCGCGGGTACCCTGGCGCAGGCCGCAACCATCACCGGCACGGTAACCGACAAGACCACCGGCAAGCCCGCCGTGGGCGATACGGTGGTGCTGGTAGACGTGCAGGCCGGGATGAATGAGGCCGCCAAAGCTACCACAGATGCCCATGGGCATTACTCGCTGAATGAGCCGGGCAGCGGTCCTTATCTGGTACGGGTCACTCACCAGGGCGCGGGTTACTTTATCGCTGCTCCGCAGGGCGGTGGACCGGGCGACATTACGGTCTATGACGTGGCCGCCAAGGTCGATGGAGTGGGCATCGATGAGGATGTGATTGGGGTGGTGGAAAGCACGGGCGGCCAGCTTCGCGTGGTGGAGCGTTACGCCGTTCATAACGCCAGCATGCCGCCGCGCACTCAGTGGAGTCCGCGCACCTTTGAGATTGTGCTGCCGGATGGAGCAGTGGTGGACAGCGTCAGCGGACAGCGGCCGGGAGGGCTGTCGACTACCGTCAAGCTGGACCCGGACGGGCCCAGAGGCCATTACTCCTTCAACTTTCCCATCCAGCCCGACGACGCCGACAAAGGCACGCTCTTCCAAATCGAATATGAACTGCCTTACAGCGGCAAACTCACCTTCCATCCCCAGGTTTCGATCCCGGCGAGAACCGTCTGGGTGATGATGCCCAAGAGCATGACCTTCGCCGCGGGCGCGGGATCGAACTTCCAGTCCGCGCCGCAAGATCCCGACTTTCAAACCTTCGTGGCCCGAAACTCTCTTCCCGGCAAGGCGCTGGAGTTCACCGTTTCTGGCAACGGCGCGCTGCCCCGCGACGACCAGAGCGGACAGGGCGGCCAGTCTGCCTCTGGCATGGAAGCGCAGGGAGGTGGCCAGGAGGCAGGCGCTCCCGGCGCGCAGCCCGGCGGCGGCATCGGCAACCCCATCAACACGCCTGACCCCCTCAGCAAGTACAAGGGTTGGATTCTGGGCGGACTGGCTCTGCTGATGGTCGTTACCGCGGCCTTCCTGCTGCGCAAACCGGCAGCCGGTGCGGCCTTCGACGCCGGGGCCATGAAAGCCACCGCGCCGCCAGCAGATAAGAACACGGCGCTGCTGAATGCGCTCAAGGAAGAGCTCTTCGCGCTGGAGAGCGAGAAGATCTCCGGCACGCTGCCGCCGGACGAGTATGCGAAGGTCAAAGCGGCGCTGGAAATTGTGCTGAAACGAGCCTTGAAACGCGTCTGAGAAGCGCTCGATTCTTCCCAGTTCTGGCCGTCGCTCATGGAAGGGCGGATGCTCTTCGGATATTTACTGTTCCAATCCGCCAGGATGCGATAAACTCATGCGGGTATGTTGTTTGCAATTGCCGATCTTCAATCACACGGAGGAGACATAGAAATTGGGAAAAAGCATGGTCCCGAAGAAGCTGTTTTTCACCAAGGGCGTAGGCAAACACAAGGAGCGTTTGACCTCCTTTGAGCTGGCGCTTCGGGATGCGGGGATCGCCTCGCAGAATCTGGTGCGCGTTTCATCCATCTTTCCGCCGCGCTGCAAGATGATCACGCGCAAGGAAGGCCTCACCTACCTGTACCCCGGCGAGGTGGTTTTTGCGGTGATCGCGGAGAACTCGACGCGCGAGCCGCACCGCCTGCTGGTTTCCAGCATCGGTGTGGCCATCCCCGCGGATAAAAACACCTACGGCTACCTGAGCGAGCATCACAGCTTTGGCGAGACCGAAGATCAGGCCGGCGAATACGCCGAGGAACTGGCCGCCGAGATGCTGGCCACCACGCTGGATGTGGAGTTCGATCCGGACAAAAGCTGGGATGAGAAGAAGGAGATCTATCGCATCTCCAACAAGATTGTCCGCACCAGCAACGTGACGCAATCGGCGATGGGCGACAAGCGCGGCTTGTGGACCACCACGATTGCCGCCGCCGTGTTGATTCTGGACGAGTAGGAATCGCATCCGGCATCGGCAAGGCAGGCCAATTCCGCGCATTGGAGTTGGCCTTGCTGCGTAGAAATGCTGGATTGTCATAAGAAGTTGGGTGCCCCATCCTCGACGCGTTTTTGTTTTTGCGGCTAGGGTGGGAATCCACGAACCCAAACCGGCCTCGTTTGTAATTAAGATTGCCTTCGCCTATGACGAACAAACGCAAATTCAACATCGGGCTAGTACAGATGCAGATGGGCGCGGACCCGGAGACGAACTTCGCCGCCGCGGTCGAGCGCATCCGCGAGGCGGCGCGGCTGGGCGCGAATGTCGTCTGCCTGCCGGAGCTCTTCCGCACGCAGTACTTCTGCCAGCGCGAAGATTTGCGCCTCTTCGATCTTGCCGAGCCGATTCCCGGCCCATCCACTGCGCGCCTCTCCGAGGTAGCTCGCGAGTTGCGGGTCGCCATCATTGCCTCGCTCTTTGAGCGCCGCGCGCCGGGACTCTATCACAACACAGCGGTGACCGTGAGCGCAGACGGGGCCATCGCCGGCGTCTATCGCAAGATGCACATCCCCGACGACCCGCTCTACCACGAGAAGTATTACTTCGCGCCGGGCGATCTGGGTTTCCAGGCTGTAGACACCGCCTTTGGCCGCGTTGGAACGCTGGTTTGCTGGGACCAGTGGTATCCGGAGGCCGCGCGGCTCACCGCTTTACAGGGCGCGGAGGCGCTCTTTTATCCCACCGCCATCGGCTGGCATCCGGCGGAGAAGGCCGAGTTTGGCGCGGCGCAGGTTGAGGCTTGGCGGACCATCCAGCGCTCCCACGCTATCGCCAACGGCGTCTATGTGGCTGGGGTGAACCGGGTGGGTCTGGAGCATGGAGACGTGCTAGGGAATCGCGTCGAGGGGCAGGGAATCGAATTCTGGGGCGGCAGCTTTCTGGCCGATCCCTTCGGCCGCGTCATCGCCCAGGCCTCGCACGATGCCGAGGAGATTCTGATCGGCGAGGTGGACCTGGGGCTGATCGAAGAGACGCGGCGCAACTGGCCTTTTTTGCGCGACAGGCGCATCGACGCCTACGCGCCCATCACTGAGCGGTGGCTGGGTTCTCCCGCAGATGACGAATGATGGTGTGATTTTTGGATTATTGCTTTGAGAGAGCCGCTATATGCGCGGAGGACCCTGAAGAGGCGTGGACCAAATTCTAGGAGGCAAAAATATGACCGATGAGAGAGATGCAGAAACGTTGCCAGCAGAAACGCAGCACTCCTGTCTCGTCAAGGCCTGCGGCGAGTTCTGGAATCCAGAGTACGTGAAATGGGAAAGCCCTTACGAACTCCTCGGAAAACGCGAACCTAACGGAGCGGACGTCAAGGACGTCAATATGTGGGGAGAAAGGGGCGTGTACATTCTTTACCAGGATCGTGTTCCAGTTTACGTAGGCAAGGCGGATAAGACCTGTCTGGGAGACCGGCTAGCGGAACATTGGAGAGACTGGAGGAAAATGGGCCGGTGGAATAGTTTTTCATGGTTCGGAGTTTTCGGCCTCCTGAAGTACAATCCTTTGCCGCTACCGGAGGAGATCAAACTAAGTCCCTCC
>JBKQLG010000077.1:0-8238 GCA_052147235.1 Occallatibacter sp. | reverse complement strand
GATCTGATCGTGCGCGCCAGCAACGCCATGATCTTCAACGGGATCAACGGCGCGGTCATTCCCGTCAAGATGGAGGGGATTCTGCGGGCGCTGCCGCATGTCGCCGTGGCCACCCCGGTGAATCAGAAGCTCTCCATGATCGATGGATTGGAGGTACTGTGGGGAATCGAATACCCGACGTACAGCCAACTCAGCCCATTCGTTTTTATATCGGGAGGTCCGCCGCAGAAGCCGGACGATGTCATCGTGGATGATGTCTTCGCAACTACGGGCAATGGACATCGTGTTGGCGATACAATTCTCATCGAGAAGCGCCACTTTAAGATTTCAGGCATCTTCGAGCACGGCAAGGGCGGGCGCAAGCTGATCTCGATTGCCGCAATGGACGAGATCACGGGAACGCCGGACAAAGCCTCGGCTTTTTATCTGAAGGCCGACCAGCCGGAGAATATCGCTCTGATCACACAGGAGATTCACGCCGTGCACGGCCTGGAAGACTATCAGGTGATGACTATGGAGGAGTGGTACTCCCTGATGACCCCAGACCATATTCCTGCGCTGAATATCGCCATGCGCGTGGTGATTGGGATTGCGGTTATCATCGGCTTCCTGGTGATCTTCCAGTCGATGTACACGTCGGTGCTGGAACGAACGCGGGAGATCGGCATCCTCAAGTCGATGGGCGCCTCCAATCTGACCATCGTCGGCGTGGTGCTGCGCGAGACGGCGCTGCTGGCCCTCGTCGGAGTCGCCGTAGGCGTTGCGGCCTCGCTAGCCGTCAAATCAGCACTGGCGCATTGGATACCTACACTCTATCTGGATATGAATGCGGCCTGGGTTGCCCGGGGCGCGGCCATTGCCTTTGTCAGTTCCGTCTGCGGCGCGCTCTACCCGGCCTGGATGGCCGCACGTAAGGATCCTATCGACGCGCTGGCCTACGAGTAGGATTGAGGGATGCAATGATCGAGTTTCGCTGCCAGGTGCTCCCGGCGGCCTGGGCAGGTATTGCTGCGCCCAACACCACTCTGATTGCGCTTTCACTCTTCTTTACTGATTCGGCCCCAAAGAAATGCAACACTCCCTCCCACCCAGTCCGCAAAAAGCGCGGAATGGATGGGGCACAACGTTTCAATACTACTGGGCCGGATCAATATTCCCAGGTCCCGCGTTTGGGACCTGGGAGCCCATGAAACCTGTGCGAGCGGAGAGCGAGCGGTTGCCGCACCGCAGGTGCCTACGAGATGCGATGAGCGCCATTGGAGGCGTGGCAGATGTGAATTTCCGGCTTGATGCCGGTCTTGGCTTCATAGCGCTTGCCTAGCTCCTCGGCAAAGGCTTTGGCCTTGTCCTGCTCGACGAGATTGACAGTGCAGCCGCCGAAACCGCCGCCGGTGAGACGCGCGCCTATCAGGCCGGGTAACTCATTCGCTAACTCGACCATCAGGTCGGCCTCGGCGCAACTGCCCTCGAAGTCCTTGCTGTAACTGATGTGCGCCTCGGCCATCAGGCGGCCAACCTCCTTCATGTCGCCCCGGAGCAGAGCCTCGCTGGCGGCCACTGTGCGCAGGTCTTCGCTGATGACGTGCCTGGCGCGCAGGTAGGATTTAGGCTCCATCTCATGACCCCATTTGGCGAGGTCATCGAGCGTGGCGTCGCGCAGGAAGGGCACTCCCCCGCGATGGCTGTTGATGATGGCGCATGCGGCTTCGGACTCGCGCCGGCGCGTGGGATAATCGCCGCCGGCGATGGAGTGCTTGACCATGGTGTTGGCAATGACGAGAGCCACGTCGACCGGAAGCGGCGCGAGACGGAAGCTGAGGTCGCGGCAATCCAATAACAAAGCATGGTTCGCCTTGCCGTTGGCGCTGATGAACTGGTCCATGATGCCGCAGTTTGCGCCGACAAACTTGTTTTCGACGCGCTGGCAGAGGCGGGCGAGGACCGGGCGCGGATAGTCGGCTCCGATCAACGAGAGCACAGCCAGGGCGGTGACGACTTCCAGCGCGGCGGAGCTGGAGAGGCCGGAGCCGAGCGGCACATCGCCCCAGATGCTCAGGCTGAAGCCGGGAATTGTGTGGCCCTCGCCAGTTAAAATGGCGACGACGCCCATCGGGTAGTCGCTCCAGTGCTTGCTGGCCTTGGGCTTGGCGGCGGCGTCGAAGGTCTTCTCTTCGCCGTAGTTCTCGGCCCAGAGGACGATCTTGCCGTCGGAGCGCGGCGAGATGGCCGCCAGTGTGGCAAAGTTGATGGCCACGGGCATGACAAAGCCTTCGGCGTAATCGGTATGCTCACCGATCAGGTTGACGCGGCCGGGCGCGACAAAGATCGCTGGGTCGGCGTTGAAACGGGCAAGGTGTTCCTTGCGCAAAACTTCGGGATCATGCATGGTGGATCACTCCTAAGTTTAGTAGTCAGTTATCAGTTGTCAAAGCAGTTCGAGATCGACAGTCATGGGCCAGGAGAAAGATTCTCCCGCAGCCAGGGCGCGCGATCAGGGGCCGGAGATGGCGAGCGAATCTACCGGCGCTGTCGTCGGTTCCATATCAACCTAAATCATTTATCTCTCTCCTGGCTGTTCTCCCTCCTCACTAACCAAACAACAACACCGATTACCCCGTAAATCGCCGCATTGCAGACTGCTGCAATACCGATGGCTATCAACTGGTCCAGATCGATTGGTCCGCCGCCATGGATAACTAATAATATTGGCGGACATAGAACGAAGACAGGGAGATTTAACGCTGATGGAACATAATGGTATCCATCCAACAATAGCAAGACAATTGCTACGAATAGACCAATGCAGCCACAATACATCCCAACTGCTAAGACGCTCCTTGGTTTCCGTTCAGTCATATTGCACATTCTCCCTATATGACGGTTAAATCCGAAAACCTGATCTGTAGACCGATTGAGATTCGTGGTTTCCCACCATAGCCGCAAAAACAAAAACGCGGCGAAGATGGGGCACCCAGATTCATCCTGCGTCCAAGGCATCCGCACAGGCCGCGGTCAGTCTCTCCCATATTGCGTCCAGCCACGCCTCGTGCTCGGGCTTCATCAGCACCGAGCGCAAACAGGTGACCGATCCCGCGCCGTTGTCCGATTCAGAACCAGCCGCGGGCTGAAACCATCTCAGCGGCAATTCTACTAGGGCCAAATGCAAATCCCGAAGGGCGCAGGCCGCAAAGATCTTTTGCGCCACCGCGGAGGATTGCTGGGGCGTCTCGGCGTTCGCCTTCCAGACCACAATATCCAGCTCCGGGCCGCCGCCGGCAAGCGTCTGAAAGCGTCCGGACTTGTCTTCCCTGAGCCGCCGGTCCAACTCCACGGCCGCCGCACGGCCGCGCGCTAGGCCGTGGGCAAACTCGCCCCCCGGAACCAGCGGCAGGAGCTGTTGCGTGGCCCACAAAGCCACCGCCGAGGCTCCGGCCCGCGAACACTCCAGGCTGATCTCGCCCAGGTGCAACTGTTTAGAGGTGAAATAAGTGTAGGGCGAGTCGTGCTTGTAGAAGCGCCCCACCGCCGGGTCGCGAAAGAGAATGCATCCACAGCCGTAGGGCTGCAACCCGTGCTTGTGCGGATCAATCACAATCGAATCGGCCTGGTCGATGACCGCGAAGGCCCGCCGCGCCGGGGCATCCAGAGCCTCCGGAATCAGCCGGAAGTAACCGCCATAAGCCGCATCCACATGGACGCGAAAGCTGTACCGAGAGCGCAGCTCCATGATCTCGTCCAGCGGGTCCAGAGAGCCGATGGCCGTCGTGCCCAGCGTCACCACCACCGTGCCCACATCGCCTTTGCGCAGTTCGTCCTCCAGCGCCTCCATGCTCATGTGTCCGCGGCTGTCGGCGGCAACGGGCGCATACTCCAGCTTCAGCACGGCGGAGATGCGTTGGTGGGTGTAGTGCGCCTGCTCGGAGCCGACAATACGTTTGCCGGAAGCAAGCTGCCCGGCCACCCACAGCGCCTCCAGGTTGGCCAGCGTTCCGCTCGAAGTCAGATGGCCCAGATACTCCGTCCAGTCGAAGATCGCGGCGATTTCGCGGACAGCTTCAATCTCCATCTCCGAGCTGGCCCGGCCACCGTCGCGCGCGTGGTTGTTGGGGTTGATCGTCATGGCCAGCGCGTATGCGGCCCGCGCCAGCGGATGGGGCGGCTTGAGCATCTGCCCGGCATAGAGCGGGTGAAAGTAGGGGTAGTTGTCGCCCAGACGGCGCGCGACGCCTTCCAGAATCCGCGCCATCGCAGCGGGGTCGGCCGTGGAGTCGAAGGCTGGCAAGGCAGCGAACTGCTCCTCGAGCAACTCTGTAGCGCGCGACAATAGTCTGGGAACGGGATCAGTTGGCATGGTAACCTTCCGCGGTAACACAGCAAGAGTACGACATTAAGGTCTTCCAATTCAATAAGTTCCAAAATTGAAAATGAAAAAAGTGTCGCGGAACACAACATTTTCGCACTTTATTTTGAAAAGGGATGGTACACTGCTTTCAGCGTTAGACCGAAGCGGGCGTGAGCAGCACTCGCCCAAACAAGCAAGATTCTGCCAGTGGTCGCTCCGATTCATCCAGCGCAATTCAATTCAGGAAATACGATCAAAATGGAACAAGGTACAGTGAAGTGGTTCAATGACGCGAAGGGTTTCGGCTTCATTTCGCGCCAGAACGGCGAAGATGTTTTCGTGCATTACTCTGCAATCAGCTCCAGCGGTTTCAAGAGTCTGCAAGAGGGTCAAGCCGTGCAGTTCAACGTAGTAAAGGGGCCCAAGGGCTGGCAGGCGTCTGACGTGCAGCCGGTTAGCTAAGCCCATTGGCCGGATTCCGGCAGAATCGAGCAAACTAGTGAGGGCTGGGAGCGATCCCAGCCCTCGCTTGCGTTGTACACCTGCCATTACGGGGTGTGTGAGCCTTGGGCGAACGATCACCGGGGCAACTGAATCATCTGCTCTTCGCCTGTGTACGAAACCACCTTATCCGGATTGCTAGTAACTTCCACGCCAACGCCATGGCTCTTTCCCGCAACCACAATTTGGAAGGTGCGAGTCTTCAACATGCCGGGAAATTCGCCCTTCCTGGCGTCGATTGTTATTTGGCGCTTGGCGTCGTTCCAATGGAACGCAATCGTCGCATAGATGCCCTTTTCGTAGTTATAGTTGTCGTTCTCGTCCTCGTAGAGCGTGAAGCTGCCGTCGGCTCCAGGATAGATGCGCAGCTCGATGGGGTCGGCGGGCTTCTCCGTCGAGTATTGAAGGAATGGTCCCATCGGCACAATCGATCCGGCCCTGACCATGAGCGGCATCTTCTCAATCGGCGCATCCGCGATGATAGTTCTGCCGCCGTCCAGCCTCTCTCCCGTCCAGAAATCGATCCAGGAGGTACCGCCCGGCAGATAAACGCTTCTTGTCTTCTTCCTGGCTTCAACGACCGCTTCCCTGGCGTGAATTGAAGGAGTCTTCCAGTAGAGCTTGGCCCTGAAGGCGCCCAGCGAACTATTCGTTGTCTCGAACTTGAAGTTATATTCCTTGCCCGCAACCAACGCGACGGGCACGGTCCAGGACTCCATCGATTCGTAGTTATGCGGCACTTCCTTGCCGTCCAGATACACCCGCCGCGCCCCGAAACTCTTCAGGTTGAAGCGATAATTCCCGGTTTCCGAGGGAGTTAGCTTGCCTTCCCAGCGGATGGAGAATTTGGCTCCGGAGATAAAACTTCCGTAGCCCGTGTACCAGTCCAGATTTACATCCGGTTCTACGTCTTCATGACAGACGGTCTTGAACTCGTCATCGCAATAGTAGGTTGCATTCAGGCCCGGCTTCCCGTCCTTCGTCTTGAAGTGATTGGGAGTCACCAGAATGCCATCTTCCGGCGGGCGATGATCCATATACTCCGTCACGGGCGAGACCATGATAGCCGGGCCGAACATATATTGATCGTTGATCGAATAGGTCTTATGGTCGCCGGTGAAATCCATCGGTAGGCCGCGCATGATCGTGTACCCGTTGTGCGTAACCTGCCAGCCCAGCGAATAGATGTACGGCAGCAGGCGGTAGCGCAGATTGTCGAACTTCTCCAGCACGGGAGTATATTCGCCAAACTCCCATATCTCGCGTGGAGTTTCCGAGCCGTGCGCCCGGAAGATAGGAGAAAACGCGCCGAGCTGGAACATGCGCGTGTAAAACTCCTGATACGCGGGATCCTTGCCGCCGTTCATAAAGACGCCGCCCTGGCATCCGAGCGAGTATGCGCCAATGTCGAAGGTCCAATAAGGAATGCCGGACATGCTGTGGTTGACCCCGGCTGCTATCTGCTGCTTGTACACTTCCCAGCTTGCGCCGATGTCTCCCGACCAAGTGGTTGCCGCGGCCCGCTGCTGCCCGGCGAAGGTCGAGCGCGTGAGTATGTAGACGCGCTTCCGGTCCGTCTCTTTTCGCTGATTCTTATAAATAGCCTCGGTGTCGAGCAATGAGTAAGAGTTGAGATACCTAGCGAAGGTGCCGAGATGATTGTCCTGTATTCGCTTCATCTCATACTCTTCGCTCTCCTGCGTTAGCGCGTTGACCATGTCCGGCTCTGTCGAATCCATCCACCAGGCGTCAACGCCCTTGGAGAAAAGTCCCTCGTTCGCATACTTCCAGTACAAATCCGTGGCGGCAGGATTATATACATCGAAGTACTTGAATCCGGCCCATCCCACGGTAGGAAAGAGATACCCGTCCTTTTCCATCTCCTTGTAAATCTGCGAGGACGGCCCCAGCCCAGCCCAGATCGAAACCATCAGGTGGAAGTTTTGCTGGTGCAGTTCGTCGATCATTTCCTTGGGGCGGGGATACTTTGTTCCATCGAAGATCATTCCTCCCCAGTTATCGTTATTGCCCCAGTAATTCCAGTCCTGCACGATGTTATCGACCGGAATATGGCGCTTGCGATATTCCTGCGCAATGCCCAGCAGTTCGTCGCGCGTTGCGTAATGCTCCTTGCTTTGCCAGTAGCCGTAGGCCCACTTGCCGTACATAGGCGCCTCGCCGGTGAGCTGCCTGTAGCCCGCAATTTCCTGATCGATCGTGGGGCCGTAGAAAAAGTAATAATCGATGTTATCAGCTACTTCAGACCAAAAGGAGGTCTTGCCGCCGCGGTCGTCGAAGATCGTCTTGGAATAGTTATCCCAGAAGATGCCGTATCCCGCGGTTGAAACCAGGACGGGCGTAACCGCCCACTTGTTGGCCTGCACAATCTTCACGGTATGCTCGCGATAGTTCATCACCCCGAACTGCTGCTGTCCCAGGCCATAAACACCTTCATCCGCGCTCAGCCTGAAGTTCTGCTGAACGCTGAAGGCTGACTTCTCGCGCGTTATCTGCGAAGGCGTGAAGATGGCCCATCCCTGCTCCCTGAGAAGCGTGTGGCCTCCGCTGTCGAGATATTGAATCGAGCCATCGCTCTTGCTGATCCGAAGCTTGATATGCCCGTAGCTCAGAGTCACTTCCGCTGCGTTCTCATCGACATGAACGTCCAGACCGGGCAGAGTCTTATTGAGAACAGAGAGGCTGAGTTTCTCGCTGGTGCCGCCGGTCGGCCATTTCACGACGCGGACGATGCTCTCCCCATAGAACTGGACCTTCACGTTCAGATCGCCGGCTGCCAGTTGGACGCCGTTCTGGATGCGTTGAACTCCCGGCGGCGCCGGAACTGCCGGTGAGCTGCTCTGGCAAACCGCCGGAAAAACACTCAGGAAAAACACCATGCACAGTGCCGCAAAGCGCAACGCGGAAGCAGTGAATCTCATTTTTCGTTCCCCTCTTCCAGCCGGTTTGAAGCGGCCGCACGCGAACCCAAAGATAGCTCCAAAACTTTATGTTACATGGGCCGATACGCCGGGGATGTAGGGCCTGTTCACACTACCCCGGCGGGTGGCGCTGCCAGTGAAAATCCGGCTAACGGATTTCGAGCACGATAGCGCTTACGCACTCCAATTGCCTCTCATCGGACTCGAGTTCGAGACGTATATCGACTACAGCGTCGTTACAATGATCGCGTGGGTCCATCCGAACGCCGCCGATCAGTTTCGTGTTCCGAGACCCGGATATGACCCGACAAAGCATAAGGACGCCCGTATGTGCCCGGGGACTCCTAAGCAGTGCAAATTTCCAGGGAAGAAGCACGTCATCATCCCGGAAGGTTTTTATTCGGGGCCTCCGCACGATCTGGAGTTGTACAATAGGGTACGAGGGATGAGAGTCGA
>JBKQLG010000076.1:0-14842 GCA_052147235.1 Occallatibacter sp. | reverse complement strand
CCCCGGGTTGCGCTGCGCTCCACCCGGGGCTATTTTCACGTCGCCCCTCCGGGGCGAAAGCTGACGTGGTTTGTTCATTTTCGCTTATAACTTGACTCAGCAAGTCAGGCTGTTTCTCATGCTTATTCCGGCTGCGCTCCAGACGTGCCCGTAACTCCTGCTGCCGCTCCGGCCCGGCAAAAAGCCCCTCGGTGAGCGCGCGCAGGTAGAGGCCGGTGCCGCCGGTGACGATGGGCAGCCGGTTGCGGCTGGCGATCTCCCGCAAAGCGGCCCGCGCTCGGCGGCTGTATTCGCCCGCGGTGAAAGGCTGGTCCGGATCTGCCACGTCGATCATGTGATGCGGCAGGCGCGCCCGTTCTTCATTGGTTGGTTTGGCCGTGCCCAGCTCCATGCCGCGATATACGGCCACCGAATCGCAACTGACGATCTCGCCTCCGAAGCGCTCGCCCAGCGCGAGAGACAGCGCCGTTTTGCCGCTGCCGGTTGGTCCAAGCAGGAGAACAGCCAGAGGCGCCTGACTCTCCTCCAAAGGGCTGCTCGACGCAGTCGCCCGCGAAGGGCTCATGGCCGCCACCATCCCGGCGGAAAGATCCACCTGGGATTGGTGCGCAGGAGACACCAGAGCAGGATCGCCGCCGCCACCAGCACCAACCCTAAGACCTGGTTGCGCCGATAGGCTCGCAATAGCTCCCGACGCCGCGCCGTCTCGGCAACTTGCTGAAAGAACGGTTTGATCCGAGCCTGCTTCATGGCGCATTGCTCCTGCCGTCTGGCGCGTCCGGGCATCGCGGCACACCACGCAACAGTATAGCCATCTATCCCGGTAGTGAAGTGAAAAATGCTCGATTCGCGTTGTATGTACAGAAAAGGAACAGTGTACCGTTCTTCCGCTGTGCAAGAGGCGGCATCGGTACTCATTCGAAAGTTTCGCGATACACTCATGCCGCGGTGGTTCCATCCGATAAGGGAAAGAGAGAGTCGAACGGACGTCTAGCGGGGAACGTTCCGCCGGCTGTGTCTGCGCAAATCGGATGCGGAACGGCCAGGATGCCTCTAAACCTTCTTTGCGCAGCCTTGCAGGCACACAGGGTGTCCGTCTCTGGCTTGAGGGCCGGTTGCCGGAGCGCTGCGGGCCAGGAGTCAAAATGCCACTCGCCGTAGAGGAGATTCGGGAAATGAATCGGGAGCAGGAGGCCATGAGGCTGGCTGCGCTGATTTCAACCGGGATACTCGACACTCCACCCGAGCCCGGCTACGATACCATAACCCGGCTGGCCGGCGAGTACTTCCAGGCCGATTCGGCCACCATAGCCTTTGCCGACGAGGGCCGCGTCTGGATGAAGTCCTGCTGGCGCCAGATGGCTCGCGAGCTGCCGCGCAAGAACTCGATCTGCAACATGGTGATTGCCGAAGACGGTCCGGTCGTGATCACGGACATCTCCAGGCATCCGCAACGCGATAAGATTTTGCCGCGCTGCAAACACATCGGCGTGGCTTCATTTGCCAGCGTTCCCGTGCGCTCGACCGACAGAAGGATTCTGGGAATCCTGACCGTCTTCTACCATGAACCCCGCCCGGAGATGCGGCCGGAGTCGATTCGCACCCTGGAGAGCCTGGCCGATATGGTCTCCAGCCAGTTGGAGCTGCGCCAACTGTACAAGACCCTGCGTGGGAACGGAAGCAAGCACAGGCGCGCCCACTCTGCGGCAACCGCCAACGAAAGCTGGCCGAGGAAGGCCGATCTGCGCCAGGCCCTCGAACTGGGCCAGTTCGTGCTCTATTACCAGCCGGAGGTCGACCTTGCCACGCGCAGGATTGCCGGCCTTGAAGCACTCATCCGCTGGGTTCACCCCGAGAGGGGAGTAATCCTCGCCATGGAGTTCATACCGCTGGCCGAGGAAAGCGGACTGATCCTGCCCATCGGCGACTGGGTACTCTCCCAGGCCTGCAGTCAGATTCAAAGGTGGTGCAAAGAGGATCCGCGCCACGCCACTCTACGGATCGGTGTCAACCTCTCCGCCCGCCAGTTCTCGCGCGAAGGGCTGGCCGACCATGTCGAGGCCCTCCTGGTCAATGCCGGCATCTCCAGCCGCCAGCTCGGCCTGGAAATGACCGAGTCCAGCCTGATTCCCAACGTCCGCATCGCTATGGAAGTCCTCAGCAGCCTGCGCAGGCTGGGCGTCTCATTGCTGATGGACGACTTTGGCACCGGCTACAACTCCCTCAATAACCTCCAATCCTTTCCTTTTGATGTGCTTAAGATCGACCGCTCTTTCGTGACCCGCATGACCGAGGGCGATCAACCGCTGCAGATCGTGCGCACCATCATCGAATTGGCCCGGGTGATGGGCATGGACGTGGTGGCTGAGGGGATTGAAAGCTGCGAGCAATATCGTCTGTTGCGCGAGATGCACTGCCGTTACGGCCAAGGCTATCTCTTCGCCCACCCCATGACCGCTGAGGCCGTCACCGATCTGTTGAGGCTCCCCGGCCGGATCCTCCCCGACCCCGAATTGGCCGAACTCGTATGCGCCTGATCTCTGTGGATATCCTCTGCTTCCAGGGGAGGGAATTTCCAGACAGAGGAGAGCGCGAGCTCGTTCCTTCACAGGTCTGACAACGGGCCGGTTCTTTTCCGGAGCTGGCACGGCAGCCAGCGCGCCGCCCGCGCCTGACCTCACCATCTCATTGTTGCCGCTCTATTTGCACATCGGAGGGAGAGTAAATACGAGCGGCCCGCTGGATGTGGAAATCCTAGGCGGCTTGTCCCAGACGACGAGGGCCTTCATGTTCGTATCATCCTTTGTCAGGACGGTCACCGTGGTCTTCTTCTTTCGCTTCCTCAAGTAAGTCCAATTCGCGGCCCTATTGTCGCCCTGGCAGAAGACGGTATCAGAGTCGAGTGTGAACGTGTACACGACGCCGTCATCATCCCGCAATTGGAGCGTCATGCCATCAACTGAACTGACTGGAGAATATGTGGCGAGAGCGCCCCCTGTCTTCAGTGTGGCGAGGCTGAACGGCAGATAGTCAAGGTGATACTGACCCTGCTGAGCCATCGCCGGCGAAACTGCGCTCATGGCCAGGAGGAGCGTAATAACCGAGCAGAATAGATTGCTGAACTGTCTCATATACGACCTCAAAGTAGAAACTTTCACGGGTTCATGCGACTCTTAACGGGCGCTAAACCGCTGGAAATACATATAAACCTTTCCAGCAGCATTGTCACTAAATATCCTGCGCGACAATGGTAACAGGCGTGGTTCTTACTCCACTTCCAGCACCAGGCACTTCAGGTACTCGGTTTCCGGCAGGTTCAGCATCACGGGATGATCGGGAGCGGCTCCACGCCGTTCCAGCAGCCGCACGCGCCGGTGCGCATCGGCGGCGGCCGAGGCCACGCTGGATTCAAGCTCACTCCAGCCCACATGATGCGAGCAGGAGCAGGTGACCAGCAGGCCGCCGGGGCGCATCATTTTGAGCGCGCGCAGATTGAGTTCCTTGTATCCGCGCAGCGCGCCCTCGACGGCGCGCAGGCTCTTGGCGAAGGCGGGTGGATCGAGCACGATGGCGTCGAAGCTCTCGCCCGCGTCGGACCAGTCGCGCAGGATTTGAAAGGCGTCTCCCTCCACCCAGTCAACCTGGGCGGCGAGGCACGAGCGGTTAGCCAGGAGATTTCTCTCCGCCACTTCCAGCGAGGCGCGGGAGGCGTCAATGCCCGTAACCTGGGCGCAGACCTGGGCCAGGTGCAGGGCAAAGCCGCCCTGGTAGCAGCAGACGTCCAGCGCCCGTCCGCCAGTGTCCCGGCTGGCAATACCCATCTTTCGAGCCCACTCGGCGGCGGCGGCGTAGTTGGCCCGCTGGTCGAGGAATGCGCCGGTCTTCTGCCCGGAGTTGGCGTCGAAATGAAAAGTCAGGCCGTTGAGCCGGAATTCGGTGGTGACGATTGCGGCGGCTTTGGCATAGAGCGGCGCCTGACTCGGCGCGGACAGACCTTCCTGTTCGCGTACTCGCGGGTCGGGACGTTCCAGAATGGCCGCCGGCGTCAGCTCTTCGCGCAGCACGTGTACGCAGTTCTCGCGCACCGCGGCGGATTCCAGCCCTTTGGCTAACAGTTGCAGAATCACCAGATCGCCGTACTTGTCCGCCACCAGGCCGGGCAGCTCATCGGCCTCGCTGAAGCAGAGGCGGCAGGCGTTGGATTGTTCGTCGAGCAAGGGAAGCCGCCGCCGGATCGCCGTACGCAGCCGGGCTTCCAGCAAAGTGAGCCATGCAGCCTCGTCAATCGCCTCGCGAGAGACTATCCGTAGAGCAATCTGCGAGGTGGGGCTGTAAAGCGCCGTGCCCAGCAGCAGACCGCGGCTGTCGGCCACCGGCAACAGCGACGGAGGCTCACCGGCGGGAAGTTCAAAGGACTCAATGTCTGAGGCGTAGACCCACAAATGGCCCGTGCGCAGCCGGTCGGCGGCGCGGCGGTTGATCCTGGCTCCTATGTCTTGGACTCTGGGGGCGGGATGGTCTGATCTAGTCCGGCTCATCCTTCCATCTTCTCATCTATAAGTTTCTTGCGGCGAAAACAGCTCAATTTACTGGATTTGCATCGGAAAGCAAAAAACATTGAAAAACGCTTGACACAATAAACTGTATGCAGTATACATACATAAGACAGTTGGAGGAGAACATGTTTCTTACACTGCAAGCCAACGACAAACGCCCAATCTACCAGCAGATCACGGATGGAATCAAATCCTTAATTGCGGGCGGCAACCTCCGCGAGGGCATGACGCTGCCCTCGGTCCGGCAGGTAGCGGGGGATCTGGGCGTCAACCTGAACACTGTCGCGGTCGCCTACCGCCAACTCCAGGACGAGGGTTTTGTCACCGTTCGCCACGGAGCCGGGGCGGTAATCTCGTCGGGAACTTCCCATCCTGTGGATGAGGCCGAACTCTACCAGCCAGTGCGCACAGCGTTGACGCAACTGATTTTGAATGGATTGACCAACCGCGAGATTGAACAGATCGTTCGTGAAGAACTCGCGCTCTTGCAACAGAAAGGAGGCGCTCAATGAGTGCGCCAACAGAATTCGAAGTGACGATTCTTGTCACGACGCTGATTGTTCTAACTTCTGCTTACAGCCTGGTGAAGTTCAGTTGGAACCAGCCGCTCAGAAATGGTCCGGGCTTCTTTCTGGGCTTTGAGGTTCCAGAGGGCTTCTACGACGGACCGGGAAGAGCTTGGCTGAAGGGCTATCGCGCTACGCTCGTTGCCTTGCACCTGCTCCTGTTCGTTGCATTGGGAGTCTGCTTCGCGTTGAAGCGGCAGGATTTGGCGCCCCTGTGCTGCGGGGGGTTCGCGCTTGTCTATGCGCCAGCCGTCCTCGCCCTCCATCTCTGGAGCCGGCATAAGCTGGGAACCAAGTCTCCGATCCGGTCGGTAGCTCTCTCGCTGGAAAGCCGCCGCCTCGGTGATTACATCTCCTGGCCAATGGAGGCTCTTTACGCCGCAATCATCGCATCCAGTTGGTGGGTGTTGCTGCGCCACGGAGCAAAGGTCGACTGGCTGCCCCCGCTTCTGATGACATGGTCCGCGATCATTCTACCCGGCAAGATCGCACTCGTGCGCTCCGGCGCTCCGCTGCCGGCCGAACGCACCGAGGAACACTATCGCTACCAGGATGCCATGCGGCGCAACGGCATCCGTGGGCTGAACGCCTGGGGCTGGGTCACGGTGGTCACACTCTGCATATTTCCATTGCGGCAGATCTGGCCTCTTGTGGCTCTTCCGTGGCTGGTATGGATTTTCCTGGGCGTCTTCACCTCGGTCTTTGCCTACATGATAATCGTGATTTTCCGCGGGCAGCGGCTGGCGACCACCATGGGCCGCGATCTGTACCCAGCCGGCAATTTCACAATTCCGTATCGGCGCGCACCACGGATGGGGATGAGCCGCTCCTACCTGGTCTGGTTCGCCATCTGGTTCGGCGGCCTCCTGGCTATAGTTCTGTATTCGCAGTTCCGGTAAGATTCGATTCGCGGGAATTCCAGGTCTCGCATCTGAGACCTGGGATTCCATCGCAGCCTGTTCGTTCTCCGGCTGCGCCCAGCATCTTCATGCGCCCCAAACGCAACCGGCCTATAATGAGTCATGGCGACTGTCCGGCAGACCGAACCGGCAGAGGTTCACGGCGCGCTCGCGGCTCCCGCGGGAAATGCGCAGGTGGACCAGCGCGGCTTTGATCGGCCCACGCCCGTCCAGCTTGCCCCCGTCCCGCCTACCCCCATCCCTCCCATCTTCGACCTGCACGCTATTGACAAGCGTGTCGAAGCTCTTCTCAAGCAGGTCCACGCCAACCGCCCCAGCGATGACATTGCCCTGATCCGCAAGGCCTGGGATTTCTGCGTCCGCCATCATGAAGGGCAGATGCGGGCCTCGGGCGAGCCTTACATCGTCCACCCGCTGGAGGTGGCCGAGGTGCTGGCGGATATGCGAATGGACTCGACCTCCATCGCCGCCGGCCTGCTGCACGACTCGGTCGAGGACACGCCCGCCACCAACGAGGAAATTGAGGCCGGCTTCGGCCCGCAAGTTGCGCGCATCGTCGAAGGCGTCACCAATATCGACAAAATTGAGTTTGCCAATCGCGAGGACCGCCAGGCGGAAAATGTACGCAAGATGCTGCTGGCCATGGTCTCCGATGTGAGAGTGGTGCTGATCAAGCTGGCCGACCGGCTGCACAATATGCGCACCCTGGAACACCTCAGGCCGGAGCGCCAGGAAGCTATCGCGCGGGAGACACTGGAGATCTACGCGCCGCTGGCTCATCGGCTGGGCATGGGCAAGGTGCGCGGCGAGCTTGAAGATCTGGCTTTCCGCTACACCGACCCGGTCAGCTACGAGCAAATCACGGCGGCCGTCGAAGCGCGGCGCATCGAAGGCGAGCAGTTTCTGCGCGGCGTGGAAGATACGCTCACCGAGCAACTGCGCGAGAACAACATCGAGGCCAGAGTCGAATGGCGCATCAAGCGCATCTACTCGATCTATCAGAAGCAGCAGCGCTCCAAGGTGTCTTTTGATCAGGTGTACGACCTGCTGGCGATCCGCGTGATTACGCAGGACGTGGCCGCCTGCTACGCCGTCTTCGGGCTGATTCATACGCTGTGGCGGCCAGTGCCGGGGCGCATCAAGGACTTCATCGCCATGCCCCGCGCCAACCGCTACCAGTCACTGCACACCACAGTGATGAGCCCCAGCGGCCACCAGTTCGAGGTGCAGATACGCACCGAGGAGATGCACCGCATCGCCGAGGAAGGCATCGCCGCCCACTGGAAGTACAAGGCCGGCGGCGGCGCGGTAACGGCCCGCGACGAGGAGCGGCTGAACTGGATCAGGCAGTTGGTCGACTGGCAAAAGGAGATGACCGACCCCAACGAGTTCCTCTCCAGCCTGAAGATGGACCTCTATCCGGATGAGGTCTATACCTTCACGCCCAAGGGGAAGGTGGTGGTGATCCCCGCCGACGGCACGCCGGTCGACTTTGCCTACACGATTCACACCGAGGTGGGCCACACCTGCGTGGGCGCCAAGGTGAACGGCCGCATGGCGCCGCTGCGCACCAAGCTACGCACCGGCGACATCGTCGAAATCGTTACGCAAAAAGACCACAAGCCGAGTCGCGACTGGCTGACATTTGTGAAAAGTCCCCGCGCCCGCAACAAGATCAAGCACTGGCTGAACGAAGACCATCGGCGCCGGGCCGTGGAGATCGGCCGCAAGCTGCTGGAGCGCGAGGCGCGCAAATTCAAGGTGCCGCAGAGCCAGATCAGCGACCAGGACCTGAGCCGCATCGCCAATGAATATGGCGTGGCCACCGCCTCCGACCTGCTGGCCGCGCTGGGCCTGGGCAAGCACTCCGCCCGCCAGGTGCTCAGCAAGCTGGCGCCCGGCTCAACCAGCCTGCCGGAGGCCGAGGCCACCCCGGAGATCAAGCCCGGCACAGCCGAATCGGCCATGTCGGACGCGGTGCGCAAGCTGCATTTAACCGGCTCCGACTCGCTTCAGGTCGAGGGCCAGAACGACCTGCTCGTCTATCGGGCGCGCTGTTGCAACCCCATTCGCGGTGAAGAGATCGTCGGCTACGTCACCCGCGGCAAAGGCGTGGCCGTTCATGCGCGCGGCTGTCCCAACGTGCAGAATCTGCTCTACGAGAGCGACCGGCGCATCAATGTCGAGTGGTCCCGCGCCGGCGATCAGGCGGGCAAGCCGCAGCGCTATCCGGTCAAGATCACCGTATCCTGCGACGACCGGGCCGGAATGCTGAAGGAGCTGATCGCAGTCCTCTCCGACGACAACTCCAACATCAGCGGTGTCGAAATTCGCAAGGACGAGAACGGCGAGGCCATTGTAGATCTGGTTGCCGAAGCCGAAGACATGCGCCACCTCAACCGCATGGTCCTGGGCCTGCGCCGCGTCAATGGTGTGCGCGCCGTGCAGCGAACGCAAAAGTTGTAAGAGGATGGCCGGAGCGTGACCAGCCAACAGATGCAGCCATGACGTAAGTAGACCGCATTCTCGGTCCATGCAGATTCCCGGCATTACTCCGATGCCATCTATGGTCTAAATAGCTCAGACTTTATCCGGTTGCGGTGAAATGCTTGCAGTGTGTGCGACACTGCGTACGAAGCCCGGAAGCCTATCCACATCCGCCGACTCGAAGCCGTGATGAGAGGTCCCCGAACAGGCCGCAAGAGAAAAGAGGCCATTTAAATGACCGAAGTACAGAAGATGTCCTTTGACCCCGTCCGCTTTCTGGCGACCGAAGGGCCAGGACGCAGCATCCTCCACAACACGGCGAGGGAGGTTTTCTATTCCCAGGGGCGTCCAGCCGACTCTGTGTATTATCTCCAGAGCGGCCGGGCGAAGCTCACTGTCGTCTCTAAAAGGGGCAAAGAGGCGACGGTGACGATGCTGGCCGCCGGGGACTTTTTTGGCGAAGAGTCCATGGCGGGAGTGAGCGAGCTGCGAACATCCTCGGCCACGGCCGTAACCCTCTGCGCCGTGATGAAAATCGAGAAAGCCAGAATGCTCAAGGTACTTCATGAGGAACACGCCTTCTCCGACTTTTTCATGCAGTTCATCCTGACACGAGGCATCCGGACCCAGGCGGACCTCGTCGATCAGCTCTTCAACTCCAGCGAAAGGCGGCTGGCGCGGGTCCTTTTGCTGATGGCGGAGTTTGGCGGACCGGGCGAGCCGGAGCCGCTGCTTCCACCCGTAACCCAGGAGACTCTTGCCGAGATGGTCGGCACCACCCGCTCTCGCGTCAGCTTCTTCATGAATCGCTTCAGGAAGCTCGGCTACATCGAATACAACGGCCGCATTCGGGTTCACACGTCGCTGCTCAACATGGTCCTGCGCGATACACTGCCGGAGGAGAACGCGACCAGGCCCGTATTGCTCGATCCCCCGCCCAGTCCAGCGCGAACCGCCAAGCGGGCGAAGCTGGTGTGAAATGGACGCCTTGCCCGCCTGTAAATAATTCAACCTTTCCCGCATAATCTCGTCTAATCAGACTGATCGATCACTCGGTTTGCCGGAGGAGCTGTTCGATCTCAAGATCGCCGGTTCTTTCCGCGGCTTAAGGGTTGTCACTTGCAGTGGTTTGGAAATGCGCGGGAAATAGCCGGGAACTTCCCCTATCCGGAGTTTTTCCTCCGCCTTTTCAGCGAAAGGAAGGGCTGCCCTCAGCGTAGCGAAACCGCCCATTATGATGGTTTTAGTGCCCAAGTCGAGGCTGGATAGTCGGCGGGTGGTTGTTTCCAGAATTTGTCGATTGCAACCCGCAACGATTGGTTAGTTCGGGGGATCTCCTCCGAAGGAAGGATCCAGGAAAACCACTATGCGCTCCATCGAGACATTCCCTTTTAGTAGATTGGCCGGCGCATTGCTTGGCTCAGCGGCCTTGCTGTGCAGTTCAGGATTGACGGCCCAGAGTTTTACGCCCACCACAAGGATTGTCGACAAGATCGATGAAAGCCAACTGGTGACGCTCAAGGGCAACACGCACCCGTATGCCAATGCGAAGAACGATCGCGGCCGGGTGAGCCCGGACCTTCCCATGACCGATCTGATTCTGGTGCTGAGCCGCGATCCGGCTCAGCAGGCGGCCTTCGAGCAGTTTGTCGCCAGCCAGTACGACTCCTCCTCGCCTAATTTCCACAAGTGGCTCACGCCGCAGCAAGTCGGCGAGAACTTCGGTCCCTCGGAAACTGACATCGCAACCATTACCAACTGGCTGACAGGGCATGGCTTTACGGTGGATGAGATACCGAGCGACCATATGTCGATCCGCTTCAGCGGCAAGGCGTCGCAGGTGGAGAGCACCTTTCACACCGAGATGCACAACCTGGAAGTGAAGAGCGTCGCGCACATCGGCAACATGAGCGACCCGCAGATTCCCGCCGCGCTTGCGTCGGCGGTGATCGGCGTCAAGTCGCTACACAACTTCTTCCCGCGGCCCTTGCACCACATGGGCGCTCAGGTTTCGCGGGACGCCGCGACGGGAAAGTGGAAGCGGAACGCTAGCACTTCAGGCGCTCGTCCGCTCTTCGGCATCAACGTGCCCGCCAGTAACGGGAACCAGGCTTATCAGGTTGAGGATGTGTCGCCCTACGACTTTGCCACCATCTATAACGTGCTTCCGCTGTGGAGCGCGGGCACCGACGGGACCGGGCAAACCATCGCCATCGCCGGAACCAGCAGCATCAACCTCGCTGATGTGAGTAACTTTCGCAACGAGTTCGGCCTGCCGACCACAAATTCCTACAATACCCCCATTCTTCAGTCCGGCAACGGCGAGCCTCTCACCATGTGCACAACCACGAGTTCGACCGCCTCCTGCACCCTCGACGATCTGGTTGAAAATTCGCTGGATGTGGAGTGGTCTGGAGCGGTCGCCAAGAACGCGCAGATCATCCTTGTCTCTTCTGCACAGGCTTCCCTGTCGGACGATCCGCTTTACGATTCGGAGAGTTTCATCGTCCAGAATCATACGGCTCCTATCATGAATGTGAGCTACGGCGCTTGCGAGCTCTTCAACGGCACGGCCGGCAATGTGGAGTACTACAATCTCTGGCAGACGGCCTACGCGGAGGGAATTGCGGTTTTTGTGGCTGCGGGCGACTCGGGTTCCGCAAGCTGCGACGACGGCATGGACGCGCAGTTCGGAGTTCCCTGGGTTGCCGAATATGGGCTTTCGGTCAGCGGGCTGGCCTCCACTCCTTATAACGTGGCCGTCGGCGGCACCGACTTCAACTGGTGCCCCTTGCTGACCATCTGGAATGGCGGCGAGTGCTCGCCCGCGCCCTACTGGAACTCGACCAACACTTCCGTAAGCGCCGGGCAGAGCAGCGCCAAGGGTTATATCCCCGAGCTTCCCTGGAACGACACCTGCACCAGTCCCCTGGCGCTGGGGTTCCTGGGCGCCTATGCGAGTGATGAGTATGGTGTTTCAGGCATCGACAATGCCGAGGAGGCCTGCAACTTTGTTGTGGATTACGCCTTTAACTTCATCGGCGACATCTATCAGAACAACTCGGGCCTCCTCGGCATTGTCGATACTGTGGGCGGAAGCGGCGGCGCCAGCGGCTGCGTGGTGAATGATGGCAGCGATGTAATCAGTTGCGTCAGCACCACCACTTCCACCGGCGCCACCACCAACCCCGACACCGGTGCCGCCCAGGTTTCGATCCCCCTGTACAACGATGGCTGGCCCAAGCCGATCTGGCAGACCGGCGTTTCCGGGATTCCCAGCGACGGCGTGCGCGACATCCCGGACGTCAGCTTTTTCGCCTCCGACGGCTTTCTCTCCAGCAGCGCCTACCTGATCTGCGTCTCCGAGGGCGGCTATACCTGCACCTACAACACGAACACCGAGCCTGTAGCGCAGGAGGTGGGCGGAACCTCAGTGGCAACTCCAGCGATGGCCGGCGTCATGGCGCTGATCAACCAGAAGACAGGCTCGATCCAGGGAAATCCCAATGCTGAACTCTATAAACTGGCCTCCCAGCAAACCTATTCGAATTGCAGTGCGGAGACAGCCACGACCAGTAACAGCTGTTACTTCAATGACATCGATCAGGGCACGAACGCCATGGCCTGCGACTATGGAGCTAACATAGGCATCTCTCCCAACTGCTTACCTCCGGAGGACAAAGTGGGCGGGAATGTCGACGAGGTTGGCATCCTTTCCGGCTACAGCGCGGGCGTGGGCTATGACCAGGCTACCGGGCTGGGATCGCTGAATGTGGCCAACGTGGTCAACAGCTTCGAGGGCATCGGCAACCACCCAGCTACACTGACAGTAACGCCGGCTTCCTACAACATTACCGCCAACCAGACTCTGAATGTAACCATTTCGGTAACCGCTGCCTTCGCCGGCGGACCCACGCCGACCGGAACGGTAATACTGTCCAGCGGCAGCTATAACTCCGGGCCGCAGACGCTATCTACCAGCGGCAGTTGCACCGCCGCCGGTTGCACTATCGCCATTCCGGGCGACAGCCTGAATCCCGGAACCGCTGTCATCCTTAAGGTTAACTACAGCGGCGACTCGACTTACGCTTCGCAGAGCAACACGGCAATCGTGACGGTGACCCAACTGCTTCCCAAGATTCAGGTCTCGGCCGCCAGCACGTTGAACTCGAATTATCCCCTGCCGGTGACGGTCACATTGAGCGGAACGGGCGGAACGCCGACGGGAACGGTGACGCTCTCGGCGCCCGGATACACATCCTCTGCTGTGACGCTCAATGCAAGCGGCGTCGCCTCATTCACTATTCCAGCCGATACCTTTACTGCCATCACGAGTGGAAGCATTACATTGTCGGCTTCCTATAGCGGTGACGCATCCTACACTTCGAATACTGGCTCGGCGACGGTGACTGTGACGTATGTTCCCGTGCTGTTTCCGACGGTGACAGTGGCTCCGGCATCGAGCACTGTGAATTCGAATGCGTCTTTGAACGTAACGGCCACGGTGACCGGGGCCAGTACCTCGGAAGCGTCGCCAACCGGGACGGTTACGCTCTCCGGCGGAGGCCTTACGCCCACCTTGACGGGGACGCTTTCGGGCGGGAGCTACATTTTCACCATTCCGCCCAACAGCCTGAACCCCGGAGTCGAAACACTGACCGTGACTTACAGCGGAGACCCCTTCTACTACCCGGGCACGGGAACGGGGAACGTGACGGTAAGCGAGTCCACGTTCAGCCTGGAGGCGTCGGCGACAACTGCCATTGCCAACCCTGGAGGGTCCGCGACCTCGACGATCACGGCGACCGCGATAGCCGGGTATACAGGAACGGCGACGCTGACAGCCTGCACGCTGGTCAACTATACCCCCGGAGATGCGGATCTGCCCACCTGCTCCTTGTCCGGCACAACACTGACGATGGGGGGGGCTGGAGTCATCGCCACAGTGTCGACAACGTCGTCTAACAGTTCGCTGGCATATCCCAAGATGCCCGGCAAGGGCAGAGGCTGGGAAGGCGCGGGCGGCGGCGCGTTGCTGGCCTCCCTGCTTTTCCTGGGGATACCGGCGCGGCGGCGCGGTTGGCGGTCGATGCTGGGCATCCTGGTAGTGATGGCGGCGCTGGGCAGCTTGTCCGCTTGCGGCAGCAGTTCGTCCTCTACGAGCGGGGGCACGGGAACGACGCCTGACAATTACATCTTTATGGTGACCGCAACCGGAAACCCCTCGGTCGCCCCAGCACCCTCGGTCACGTTTTCGGTGGTCGTGAATTAGTTGATTCGGCGAGACCGGCAGAAATGCCCTTCCCTCGGGAAGGGCATTTCTGTTTTTGCGGGCTTAACATCATCGGTGGCTTTCAGCTTTCAGCGCTGACCAGCTTGAGCGCCGCCGTTCCCTTGTGCGGAGGAAGGAAGCTCTCCGTGCGCCAGGCAATGGCTAGCGTTTCGCGGTCGAGCAGTTTGCGAATCTGCCCGCGGGCGTGATCGGACCATGGACCGCCCTTGTCCAGCCGCGCGTAGGCCTGCCAGTGGCGCAGCGCGGCGCGCGTCTCGCCCCGGCGCTCATGGGCCAGGGCCAGGTTGTAATGGGCGTCGGCGTAGGTGGGCGCCAGCGCAACTGCCCGCCCGTAAGCGGCAATTGATTCTTCCAGCCGCTGCAACTCGTCCAGCACATTGCCCAGGTCGAAGAACGCCAGAACGTAGTTGGGGTCGATCTCGGTGGCGCGGCGGTATAGCTGCTCGGCCCAGTCAAACTCGCGCTGATGGAAGTGAATCGTTCCCAAGTTGATCCAGGCCGGCGCGAAGTTCGGATCGCGCTCCATCATCTCCTGATACAGGTTGATGGCGCGGTTCTTCTCGCCTGCCTCTTCGGCCTGCACCGCCTCCAGAAACATCTCCTGCACGCCCGGCGGACTTTCCTCCGGCGGGCGCAACAGCAACGGCTCGGACATCACCGAAGGCCCGAGGCCTGCTTCCAGCCTCTCGAAGTCGAAGAGCAACTGGCGGCGGATGGGGTCCACCATCGCTCCGCAATGCCGGAAGGCAAGCCGTGTCCCGGTCCGAACCAGAGAGGCCTCCAGCAGCGGATTCGCCATGCCCGCCACCGCCTTCATCGCCACAATCGTATGCCGGATCGACGCCACAGGCACGGCTTCCTGGCGCAGCATGCGCAAGGTTCGCAACTGACCCAGATCCTGGAAGCTGTAGCTCTGCTGCTGCGCGATGAGTTCGGCCCGCTCCCACCCCTGCAACTGGCGGGAGCCAATCTGCAAGATGCGCAATACGTCCTGGCGGCTATAGCTGGTCACTTTTCAGT
>JBKQLG010000075.1:0-11347 GCA_052147235.1 Occallatibacter sp. | reverse complement strand
GGATGCTGCCGATTTCGACGCTGGGCAAGTTGAAGATCTTGCGGCTGAATTCCATCTGATCGCCTGTCTTTGTGGAGGTCTTGGCGATCAACAGGTCTTCAGGCTTGCCGGTGAGCGGAATGATGGTTCCATCGGAGTGGATGGTGCGGGCCCGGATGTCGGTGACCTTCCAGTCGCCACGCAAATACGGAAGCTCGACGGTAGCCAGCTCTTTGCCCTTTTCCTGGAGAACCTTGATGCGCAGGTAAACGCTCTGGAAATGCAGCTCATCATTGGCGATTTCCTCGACATTGAGGTAGACGGCGGCTGCGCCCGGCGCTTTGGGATCGGCGGTCATCTTGAGTTCTTCCGGAGTGGGTTCCTGGAACTGGGCGTGCAAAAACGCTGGGGATGCGAAGACGAGGAGTAGGAGCAGATAGCGTCTAAGAGCGGAAATCTGCATGAGTTGTCCTTTGCGTGCAGAGGATTAGAAGCAGTTTCTGGACGGCGTTATTGGTTGCGGAGATTCTACATCGGCGGAAAGGCGGTGTCGAGGACGATTCTGTGTTGGCGGGTCAGCGCATCAGTGGGTCAGCGCGGCGGGCGGGCATCGAGCAGGGAGGAGACGAGGGCGATGGGCAGGCCGACGACGTTGAAGTAGCAGCCTTCAATGCGTGGAATCCAGCGGGCGGCGCGGCCCTGAATAGCGTAGGCACCGGCCTTGTCCATCGGTTCGCCGGTGGCGATGTAGGCGTCGATCTCTTCGTCGCTGAGGGTGAGGAATGTGACGGCGGTGGATTCGGCGGCGACTTCGGTGGAGGTTGCGGTGACCAGCGCGACGCCGGTAAGGACGCGATGAGTGCGACCGGAGAGCAGGCGGAGCAGGCGGGCAGCGTCGGCGGGACTTTCGGGCTTGCCGAGTATGTGGTCGTCGAGGGCTACGGTGGTGTCCGCGCCCAGCACAGTGAGAGTATCCGAAAGAAATCCCTCAGGGGCCAAACAGTCTGCGGAGAAATTAAGCTCTGTGTCAGGGCACGACTTCAGTCGTGCCGTAAGTGCAGCAATATCAGTGTGGGCTTCAGCCCCTGAGAGACGCTTTTCGTCGATTTCATCCGAATCTCCTGTTCTTTCCGCGACCGCTTCAGCCACTCCTACGCGGAATGCAAAACCGGCTAGGCAGCCATCTTGCCTCTGCATGAGTTCGCGGAAGACGGCCTGGGCTTTTTCGCGGGCCAGGCGGGTGACGTAGGCGATGGGATCTTCGTTGGGGTAGGGGTCTTCGGGGATGTGGGCTGGATGAACCTCGAAGGAGTAGCCGGCCTGAGCGAGGAGTTCGCGGCGGCGGGGCGAGGCGGAGGCGAGGACCAGCATATTGGGATTATTGCAAAACAGGGTCAGAGGTCAGGGAAAAGCATGTTAGCGAGTTAGCGAAGGGGTGTTACGAATGGTCAGACTGTGAGCCCGGTTTGCAGGCCTGCGGGGGTGGCGATTCCCCAGGCCATCGCGGGAGTGTTGTGGGAAAGGCCGAAGCGGCCGTCGGGGCCGAGCAGGATGATGCCGCCGTGGCCGCCGAGACGGTTGTAGAGGTAGGCGATGGCCTCCTGCGCGGCGATCTCGGGGGCCGTGCCTGCGGCGACGCGGTCGGTGGCCCACTTGCCCAAAACGAGTTTCATAATCGGTTCGCCCCAGCCGGTCAGCGAGACGGCGGCGGAGAGATTGTCGGCGTAGCAGCCGCAGCCTATAAGTGAAGAATCGCCGACCCGGCCGGGAGTCTTGTTGAGCGTTCCGCCTGTGGAGGTGGCGGCGGCCAGGTTGCCCCGGGAGTCGAGGGCTACGGCGCCGACCGTGTCGTGCGAGTCGAATGCGCCGGGATCGGTTGGAAGCGCGGTCTCCGGGCCTTTGTCGTCATGAAGAGTGTGACCGGAAAAGGACTCATCGGTGAGTCCTGCGGCCTGGCGGGCCTGGGCCTGGGCGAGGCGCTCACGCTCGCGGTCGAGAACCAGCTCGGCGTTGTCGATGAGAGTCATGCCGTGCGCGTGTGCAAACTGCTCAGCGCCCTGGCCGACGAAGTAAACGTGAGGACTTTTTTCCAGGACTAGCCGGGCGGCCTGGATGGGGTTACGCAGGCGCTCTACGCAGGCCACGCCGCCGGCCTTCATGCGCCCGCCGTCCATCAGCAGCGCGTCGAGCTGGACGCGGCCGTCCGAGGTGAGAAAGCTGCCCCGCCCGGCGTCGAAGGCGGGATCGTCTTCGAGGACGGTGACAGCGGCTTCGACGGCATCCAAAGCCGATCCACCGCGCTGGAGAATGTCGTAGCCGGTCTCCAGCGCGTTGCGGACTCCGGCCTGGTGAACGGCCGCGGCGGCGGCGGGGATGGCCCATGCGCCGCCGTGGACGAGAAGCGTGGGTGAGTGGAGTGCGGAAGTCGTCACCGGATTATCGTAGATCATTGCACCGGCAAAGTGTGCATCTCCACCACTTCGAGCCGCTCGCCGGGCTTCAGGTAGCCCTTGCGGCGCAACCAGTCTTCCATGGCCGTCTGCAGGCGGGCGAGAGGAACGCGCGTCCCGGCTTCAAGCAATCCGTCGGCGACGGGCAGCGTGTCGTCGAAGACGGCGTCGTTGGTGAAGTTGCGCATGGCGAAGTTGTCGATCCAGGCGATGGGGCAGGCGTGGCGTGCGCCGGCCGCATCGATGCGCTGAATGGAGAGAGTGCGCGCGAACATACATTCCACTGTACCGGAAGCGGCTTTGCGCGCGGCAAATGAGCTAGGGCTTCTTCTCCAGCACGACTCTGGATTCCTTGCCCTGCTCGGCCTCCACATGGAAGCGCTGGAAGTCGTAGTCGCGCTCGGTGTAGTGCTGGCGAATGCCCTTGACCAGGAAGAGGCGTAGCGCGACGGTCCCCTCGCCGCCGGTGGGAAACCAGATTTCGCCATTCACCGGCGCTTGGTCGAAGTGAATGTTGGAGCCCTTTTCAATGTTGGCGACGAGTCCTCCGGCCACATGAAAGTTGTCGTTGAAGGTGACATCCAGATGAGCCACTTCGCGGTCGGCTTCATCCACCCAAAGCGTCCCTTGCAGCTTCTTGGAGACATCCTCGGCCATGCCGTGCGTCTTGGCGTCCTTGCGTCCTACAAAATCGAAGACAATCGTTGGCCGGCCGCGATACAGTTCGCGGCGCGGGTTGCGCACATCCATCACCTCTAGAACATCGCGCAGCGTGATCTCGTGTTCTTCCTGCTTCTTTGTCTCCGGTTGCTGCGCCTTCTCGACGGCCTTGGTGACGCGCTCGGTCTCTTTCTGCTGCTCACTGTCGTCCAGCGGCTTGCCATCCTTCTTTACCCGCCGGAAGATCTCGTGGCCGTTGACGAAGAAGATCTCAACCTCGCGCGTCTCCGTCTTGATCACATGGCCTTTGTCGTCGATATCTTCGGTGGTCTGCGACGAGGTGTAGGTGTAATTCTCGCGCACTTTGTCGAGCTGTTTCTGATGCTCCTGAACCTCATTCATCAACTGATGAATATCCGGCAGAGGCTTCGCGGCCGGTTGCTGCGCCCGCGCGGGCAATAGAGGCAGTAGAAGAGCCGCAAGCGGGAAAATGCGGAAAGAAAACATGAAGGCAAATCCTCTTGGATGAATTGTATCCGGCGCGAAACGACCGCCGGAGACGATGTTCTCTTTGACCCGTCGGGCGGGGAAAGGTTGCGGCATCGGAATGAATCAGCGTTCGATTTTGATGAAGCAGGTGGTTGGGATTCGTAATTTCCCGTTGTTTATTGATCCTCTTGACATAGCTAATTAGTGTTCCTGGTTTCCCAGCTCCCAAATGTGGGACCTGGGCCACCCAGATGTCTCGGACTCGCGCGGTTGACAGCGCCCTTCCCGCTGCCTAGAATTAAAGAGGATAGACTCGCGTTTATTCTTGCATAAGTGTCAGAAAAATCAAGAGTTGAGCGGTTTCAACCGGGTCGCGGGCATCACCGCTGACGAGCCCGGACGGAGAGCGGGGAAGATGCCGGATGCGCGCGTCAGTCCGCGAGAGCGGCTGGTGCTTACGGCCATCATCGAGCAGTACATCGCCACCGGCGAACCAGTGGCCTCGCAGGCTGTCGCCCGTTATTTTTCCAATCAGGAGGGCTTGAGTTCGGCCACCATCCGCAACGTGATGGCCACGCTGGGCGAGACCGGCCTGCTGGAGCAACCGCACACCTCGGCCGGCCGTGTGCCGACCGCCGCTGCCTTCCGCTACTACGTCGAACAGATTACGCATCCGGGCCAGATGGCCGCGCTGCCGCAGGTGGCGAACGCGCTGGGATCGATGAGCGAAGCCCGGCGCGGCCAGATCGAGGAGAGCTTCAGCGGCGTGACCAGCAGCAATGACTACCTGGAGCGCACCTCACATGTGCTGGCGCTGCTGTCCAGCGGGTTGGGCGTGGCGCTGGCCTGCTCGACGGCTAGCCAGGTGCTGGAGCACATCCACTTTTCGCGGCTATCCGTAGGGCGTGTGCTGGCCGTGCTGGTCACAGAGGCGGGCGCGGTGCAGGATCGCGTGCTGGTGCTGGACCGCGAGTTGACGCACCAGGAGCTGGAGACGGCCGCACGCTACCTGAACGAGAACTTTCGCGGCTGGCCGATCGAGCGCATCCGCGCCGAAGTTGCGCGCCGCGTGGAACTGGAACAGGCCGCCTATCACCAGATGCTGGCCTCGGTCGAGGAGCTTTGCCGCAAGGGCGCGCTGGCTGGCGGCGAGGCCGGACCGGCGATTTTTGTGGACGGAATGGCCAACCTGATTGCCGCCGAGGCCGACCGCGAGCGGTTGCGCCAGATGCTGCTGGCCCTGGAGGCCAAACAGCGGCTGGTGGAGCTGCTGACCGCCTACGTGGACGGACGCCAGCAGGAGGTGCGCGTGGTGGTGGGCCTGGACTTGATGGGACAGGATGAGATTTCGCGCGCCATGCAGGATCTGGTGCTGATCGGCGCTCCGGCGCGGCTGGGCGGCGCCAACCGGGGCACAGTAGCCGTGATTGCGCCCACCCGCATCCAGTACCAGGAGATGATCCAGGCGGTACGCTACATTGCGCGGCTCTCCGAGCGCCTGCTGGAGGTTCCCGGCGACGAGAGCTTGCGCGTGTAAGAAGAATCTGAATGCGTCGGTGTTTTGAAGGGTACGGGCTTAACCGTACATCACAGGCAACATTACCCGCCGGCTTTACCGGCTGCAGAAAACACATTCAAGGTTGCAAGAAGCGTCGGGGCACGACTTCAGTCGTGCCGTAAATGCTGCATTATTTTCGAGGGCTTTAGCCCCTGAGGGATGTTTTTGCTTAGCTCGCTTTTCCTCACTAGCTAAAGCCGGCAAACGCCACTCGAATTATCATGGAAACAGATGCGGAGAATTTTGCGGAGAATGCATAGAATCATGCAAGAAGAGAAGAATGAATTGAAACTGCTGGAGAGGCTGAAGGGCGAGCAGGCCGCCGCGGCGGAAGAGCCGGTGAGTGTAGCCTCCGGCGAGCCGGGGCAAGCCGCCGGCCCGGAAGAACTTCAGGAGCCGCCCGTAAGCCGCGCGGAATTCGACCAGCTCAAGGCCGAGCGCGACCAACTGCTCGACCGGCTGGCCCGCCTGCAAGCCGAGTTCGAGAACGCCCGCAAGCGGGGCGAGCGCGAGCGGATTGCCGACCGCGATTATGCCACCGCGAATGTGATCGAGAAGTTTCTGCCGGTAATGGACCACTTCGAGATGGCGTTGAAGGCGGACGGTACGGCCAAACAGTTGCGCTCCGGCGTCGAGTTGATTGTCAAGCAGATGGAAGATGTACTGCGGCAGTTGCAGGTGACGGCGATTCCGGCGCTGGGCGAGGCGTTCGACCCGCGCCAGCATGAGGCGCTGGGCTCGGTTGAGCGGCCTGATCTGCCCGATCAGCACGTCGCCGAGGAGATTCGCCGCGGCTACAAGCTGCGCGACCGGCTGCTAAGGCCGGCGCTGGTGCGCGTGGCATCCAACCCCAAACAGATTAGCGAATAGGAATTGAATAACAGAGTGAGCAAAGCAGACTATTACGAGATACTGGGCGTCTCGCGCGACGTAAGCGATCAGGAGTTGAAGAGCGCCTATCGCAAGCTGGCGATGCAGCACCATCCTGACCGCAACCCCGGCGACCATGCCGCCGAGGAGCGCTTCAAGCAGGCCAGCGAGGCCTACCAGGTGCTGAGCGACACCGATAAGCGCGCCGCCTACGACCGCTTTGGCCATGCCGGCGTCAGCGGCAGCGGTCCAGGCTTTGGCGGCAGCCCCTTTGGCGGCGGCGTTGATATCGGCGACCTCTTTGGCGACCTTTTCGGCGAAATGTTCTCCGTGGGCGGCCAGCAGCACCGCGCCAGCCGCCAGCAGCGCGGCGACGACCTGCGCTTCGACCTGACCGTGGACTTCGATGCCGCCATCTTCGGCACCGAAACCGAGGTGAAGATTCGCCGCCGGGATACCTGCGACGCCTGCCACGGCAGCGGCAGCGCCTCCGGCCGCGGACCCAAAACGTGCGCCCAATGCCAGGGCCGCGGGCAGGTTCGCTACCAGCAGGGCTTCTTCAGCGTGGCCCGCGCCTGCGGCGCCTGCGGTGGCACCGGCCAGGTAATCGCCGACCCCTGCCTCGCCTGCCGCGGCGAGACCCGCGTGATCAAGGAAATCAAGCTGAACGTGAAGGTGCCGCCGGGCGTGGAAAACGGAACCCGCATCCGCTTCAGCGGCGAAGGCGACGCCGGACGCGCCGGCGCTACCAAGGGCGACCTCTACGTGGTACTCGCCATCCGCCCCCATGAGTTCTTCGAGCGCGAAGGCCACAACCTGCATTGCGTGATCCCCATCAGCTTTCCCCAGGCCGCCCTGGGCGCGGAGATCGAGATCGACGCCATCGACGGCCCGGTCACCCTCAGGATTCCCGAAGGCACGCAGAGCGGACGCGAGCTGCGCGTGCGCGGACGCGGCGTCCCCATTCTCAACGGCAAGGGCAACGGCGACCTGATCGTCAAGGTGATGGTCGAGATTCCCCGCAAGCTCAACCGCGCTCAGCGCGAACTGGTCAGCCAGTTGGCCGAGTCAATGTCGGTCGATAACAAGCCCGCCTCACCGAGTTTGATTGAGAAGATGAAGGACTTGTTCGGGTAGGGTCTGTGGGATATGGACGAAAACCGCACCTCAGCCGTAATCTATTCTGGCTACCCCAGGTCCGGATTTTCGGACTTGGGAATCCACAACGACTTGGATAGAAGACATACCCCTTCTCTCTGCCTCTGTCCCTACTTCGCCTTCACATCCCAGTCGAAGCTGATCTGGGAGATCATCTCATTCAACTTTTCGACGGCGGCCTTCTTCTGCTGCTCCAGATCGGCGGTCTGCTTGCGGGTGGATTGCAAGAGGTCTTCGGCGCGGTTCAGCTCTTCCACAAAGCGCTTGGCCGCGTCGTTGCCCTTGAGCGCGGTCAGATTCTCGCGATCGCGGGCTTCATCGGCGGATGCAGACTCTTCCGTCTGCTTGGATTCATTGATGCGGCGGTCAAGATCGGCGAGGGCAGTCTGCGCATCGATCACCGGTTTCAGCTTGTCGAGAGCATCGGGCACGCGCTTGACCAAGTCGAGCAGATAGACCGTCTCCTGATCGTCTCCATTCAGGTGGACAACCGTATGCTCCGGCCCGCTCTCGCGCACTTCCAGATTGGCCGTCGAGTGCGCGGGGACCGGCAGCCGGAAGCGATAGAGGCTGGGCGTGCTCTCGGCAGCTTTCAAATCGCCGTCCAGCTCCCAGCCGTTAGTGCGCCGCGGATGCTCGATCAGCACGTCGCGCGTGCCGTCCGAGGAGTTGATCGCCGAGTAGGTCTTGGAGGCCACGTCCATATACGTCTCGACGATCACGCCCTTACTGATTTGCACATGATGCAGGGTACGATTGCTGTCCCGGTCCGTCACCTTCACGCGCACGGCCTGATCTGCGGCATAAGAGAGCAGCCGCTTTTCGCCGGGATGAATCGGATCAAGCAGGCCCTCGCCGGCAAACTCGCCGCTTTCAAAAATAGAAAAGCTGCCCGAGTCGAGCGTGAGCTTGGATTTGTTCTCCAGCCAGACGGCGCGCAACGGCGTCGGCTCCTTCTCGCTCCACAGCGTTACGTGTTCGGCAGGAAGCTCCTGTTGCAGGATCGGCACCATCGCCGACTCGTTTTTGTGGATGGTGACCGGCTGGGTGAGCGCGTACTCGAAGAAGTCGTCGAAGGCGTTTGTGGTGACGTCGCCTTCTTTGTAGGCGTCGCTGGCGCGGTCTACTCCTTCGATGTGATAGATGCCGCCTCCAACGTTGCCACCAGTGCCAGGGCCATATCCGTTACCGGAGCCGGAACTCAGGTCACTGACTGATGGAACAGCCGCCTTCTGCCGAGCCATCATAATGTTGCTTGGAACGCGGCTCGGCGTCGGGAGGGTGGAGCTTACGCCCTGCCCCAGTGAAGTCAAGGCCGCATAGTTCCTGTTCTCTCCCGCCTCGTGCGTCTGCGGCGTCAACTCTGCTTCGGTAGCAATCGGAATCTCCACCCGCCGTGTGTAGATCGGCTGCGAGAGCGGCTGGATGAAGCTCTGAGGCGCTCCGGCCACGAGCGACAACTGCACATTCTCCCAGTCCGCGCCGACGGTGTTATCGACCACCGCCCAGCCCTGTATGGTGGCGCTGCCGTTGGGCGTGCGCGGGAAGACGATGCGGTAGGTAGACTTCCAGACCGGAACCTCGCTGATGTAACTGACGCGCAGCTCGCGCTGGCCTTGGCCAATCGCGTCGAGCGTCAGATGGCGCAGGCCGTTGGCATGGGTGGTCGAGAGCAATTCCAGATAGCGGTCAAGCTGGCCCTGCAGATTGGCGTCGAGCGGGCGTACGCTCAGCGCCGGAGTCAACTCGATGACCCGCACTGCTCCTGTGGTGGCGATTACCGAGAGATAGAATTTTTCGATTGTCGCAGTAGAATCGTCGCCGCCCGTCTTCTCGGTGCGCGACTCGATGGAGAGCAGGCGGCCGGTAATCGGCCCGCCGACGGCTCCGGTGACCTCGACCCGCTGGCCGCGCAAGGCCTGAAACAACTCCGTGGAAGTGGGGTCGTCCGTCATGCCCAGCGAGAGAGATTTGAGCTGCTCGGCGAGCGGCGTTGTCGAGTTGTAGTTGACCCCGGCGACGCGTCCGCCGCCCTCGTCGAGCACGGTAAGCGATTGCAGCACGTCGTTCAACTGCGGCGAGGTGAAGTCAATGGCCACGCGCTGATTGCCGGTAATCGTGCCGGCGTGCTCGAAGTAGCCCACGCCGTTCTTGTAGAGGACAACTTTGCGGACGGGCAAGTCTTTAACCACCTGCGGCGCGGCCACCTGCGGCACCTTCGGTGCGGCCATCCGCGCCTTCGGCGCCATTGGGGGCATTACTGCTTGGTACGGGGCTGGAGATTGGGCAGAAACTGTAACTGTGAGTGCTGATGTAACTACAAGGGCCAGCAGGCAAGAGAGAGCGAATGAACGGCGCACAAAGCCTCCTCATACAACCAACAAGAAACTCTATACCCTTAGACCCCACACCCGGCAAAATGGTTCCCATCCAGAAAAGAATTCGCCTGCACGAAGATGCACAATAGAGGGTTGGGAATTTTGGACGTTGGGAGAGAGACAGATGAGCACGATTAAAGTAGTGGCATTCAACGGCAGCGCGCGCAAGGGAGGGAACACCTCCATCCTGCTGCGCACGGTTTTGCAGGAGCTGGAGAACGAAGAGATCGAGACCGAACTGATCGAAATGAGCGGAATGAAGATTCACGGCTGCCTCTCCTGCTGGAAGTGCTCGCAAAACAAGGACCGCCGGTGCGCGCAGAAGGGCGACATGGGCAATGAGCTAATCGAAAAGATGGTGCAGGCGGACGGCATACTGCTGGGCTCGCCGACCTATGTGGCGGACATCTCGCCGGAGATCAAGGCGCTGATGGACCGCGCCTGCCTGGTTTCCAAGGCCAACGGCGGCCTCTTCCGCCGCAAGGTGGGCGCGGCCGTGGTGGCGGTGCGGCGGGCGGGAGCGATCCACGCCTTCGATTCGCTGAACCATTTCTTTTTAATCAGCGAAATGATCGTGCCCGGCTCGTCTTATTGGAATATCGGCATCGGCCTTCAGCCGGGCGACGTGGAACGGGACGAGGAAGGTATGCGGACGATGAAGACGCTGGGGCAGAATATGGCGTGGCTGCTGAAAAAGATCAAGGACTAACACAGCCTCTGCAACTGCCCCAGGTGATTGAGATCGTGGCCGGCCATCGTCTCGACTAGAGTCAGGAAGGTCATCGTGCCCCGCTCAGGGTGCGTGACCTGCCTGCCCGCCGCCGCCGGAAGGGCTGAGAAAATGAGGCGCAGGTTCCATTCGCGCACTGCATTGAAGACCTGAAGCGCCTGCTCCGCGGAGAGACCGGAGTAGGCTGAGGCCCACTTCTCCTGGTCGAAGGGCTGGATCACCGGCGCATCCTCGGCGAGGGTCTGGCGCAGGCGGAAGGCAAAGACCAGCTCACTGTCAGCCAGGTGACAGACAATCTCCGCCGGGCTCCATTTGTCGGGGGCTGGCGGGACAAAGGCTTTCTCCGGGCCAATCGCTGCAAGCAGCGAGGAAAGCCGCGCGCCCGTCTCGGCAAGAATTGCATCCAGCGGCCGTCCGTCCAGGAAGCGGGCATAAGGATTGAGTTCGCTCATCGCGTTAGCCTCCCATATTTCAGATTTATATCAAAATATCTCATGCAGGCATTTCTTTCCCTGTACCCTGATGCCTGTCAAAGATACTCCCGCACCATGCGCTGCCAGGTGGGCCAGTCGTGGGAGTTTGTTGCATCCCAGATGTGAAGCTGGTGGGGAATCTGCAGGTCGCTGAGGATGTGGGCGAGGGCCTGGTTTTGCGCGAGGCACTGGTCGTCCTGGCCGGTGGCCAGCACGTAGCGGTTCTGGCGGAAACGGTCGAGGAACCAGGGATCGGTCAGGTTGGGCAGATAGTGCGTGGGCAGGTTGTAGTAGCACTCCTGGTCGTAGTAGCCGCCGAGAAAGCTCTTCAGGTCGAAGGCGCCGGAGAGCGAGACGAAGCCGGTGAAGACGTCGGGGTGGCGCAGCGCAACGTTGACCGCGTGGTATCCGCCGAAGCTGCAACCGAGCGAGAGTAGGCGCGGGTCGGGATTCCGCTCGCGGATCATCGGGAGCAGTTCCTGGAGCAGGTACTCCTCGTAGCGCAGATGGCGAGTAATGCGCCAGCGCGGGGCGTGTGTCCGGTTGTACCAGCTCTCCGCGTCCACCGAGTCGACGCAGAAGAGCTGGAGCTGGCCGGCGTC
>JBKQLG010000074.1:0-14721 GCA_052147235.1 Occallatibacter sp. | reverse complement strand
CGGCAGCGGGCTTTACTCGATGCCCGGATTCACCAACGTGCAGGAAGTTGCAGTGGAAACGCCCTTTGGCAAGCCGTCGGACGATTTCATTCTCGGCGAGCTGGAAGGCCGCGCGGTGGCCTTTCTGGCGCGGCATGGACGCGGCCATCGCATCCTGCCCTCGGAGCTGAACTTCCGCGCCAACATTTACGCAATGAAGAAGCTGGGCGTCGAGCGCATCCTATCGGTCTCGGCCGTCGGCTCGCTCAAAGAGGAGCACAAGCCCACCGACTTCGTAATGCCCGATCAGTTCATCGACCGCACCTGCCATCGCGTCTCTACCTTCTTTGGCGAGGGGATCGTCGGCCACGTAGCCTTCGGCGATCCGGTCTGCGCCACGGTAGCCAGCGCGGCCGCGGAGGCCTGCGCCACGGTAGGCGTTGTTGGCAAGCTGGGCGGGATGTATGTGTGCATGGAAGGCCCGCAGTTTTCGACCCGCGCGGAGTCGAATCTCTACCGCAGTTGGGGCGCGGACGTGATCGGCATGACCAACCTGCAGGAGGCCAAGCTGGCCCGCGAGGCGGAGATCTGCTACGCCACCATCGCCATGATCACCGATTACGATTGCTGGCGCGAGGGCCACGACGCGGTCACCATCGAGGAGATTGTGCGCGTGTTCCACCAGAACGCCGAGAACGCCGCAAAGGTTGTCAAGGCCGCGGTGGCGGCCATGCCGCGCGAACGCACATGCGCCTGCGCCTCTGCAGCAAAGTACGCCGTGCTCACCGCTCCCGATGCGATTCCCGCCGCGGCGAAGGAGAGACTGGCGCTGCTCTTCGGCAAGTATCTCGGCGCTTGAGTGCTTGTAGTAAGTCTGGAAGTGTCAGGGCACGACTTTAGTCGTGCCGTAAATGTTGAAAAATGAACGCAGGCTTTAGCCCCAGAGGCGGCTTTTCGGGAAACATTTCTGACATAGAAGAAGTCTTTTAGCAAAGATAAGAGAGGGAATAAATGGCGATCACTGTAGTAGGCAGCGTTGCGTACGACACGATTGAAACCCCGGCGGGCAGGCGCGAGCGCTGTCTGGGCGGCGCGGCGACGTACTTCTCGCTGGCTGCAAGTTTTTTTACGGATGTGCGCGTCATCGCCGTCGTCGGCGAGGACTTCGGCAAGCGGCAAGAAGCCGTCTTCCAGGCGCGCAACATCGACACGCGCGGCATTGAGCACACCGCGGGCAAGAGCTTCTTTTGGGAAGGCTCCTACCTCGAAAACATCAACGAAGCCAGGACGCACTCGACCGAGTTGAATGTCTTCGCGGCCTTCGAGCCGAAAATTCCCGAGGCCTATGGCGACTCGGAGTTTTTGTTTCTGGCCAACATCGATCCCATCTTGCAGCGCCGCGTACGCGAGGCGATGCCCGATGTGAAGCTGGTGGCCGGCGACACCATGAACTACTGGATCAAGGATCATCGCCCGGCGCTGCTCGAAGTCTTGAAGGGTCTCGACATTCTGCTCATCAACGACACAGAAACGAAGATGCTGGCCGGCAACAACAACCTGGTTCAGGCAGCGCGCGCCGTGATGGCTCTTGGCCCGAAGACGCTTGTGGTCAAGCACGGCGAGTACGGCGCAACGCTCTTCCACGGCGCAAGGATCTTTCGCGCGCCGGCCTTGCCGCTGGAAGAAGTGGTGGATCCCACCGGCGCGGGCGACAGCTTTGCCGGCGGCTTCTTCGGCTACCTGGCCGCGCAGCCGGAACAGACCCCGGCCGCTTACCGCAGCGCCATGTTCTACGGCAGCGTGATGGGTTCCTTTGCCTGCGAGCGCTTCGGCATTGAGCGCATGCAGCAGCTCACGCGGCAGGAGATCGACGAGCGTTTCAAAATTTTCCGCGAGTTGACGCACCTTGACTAAACAGCACATCACGCGTGACGAGCGGCTCCTCGTCGTGGCCTCGTGCGCGGCGGCATCGATCCTCGCGATCCTCTGGAGCTGGCGCAACGGCGCGATGCTCAACTACGGAGACACGGTCGCTCATCTGCACATTGCGCGGCGCGTCTTCGATGCGCGCCTGCCGCGGCTCTCCGAACTCGGCTCGGTGTGGCTGCCGCTGCCGCACATTCTGCTGCTGCCATTTGTGCAGGTGTACAGTTGGTGGGCCAACGGAATCGCCGGCGTGATTCCCTCGGCGCTGGCGTATCTGGCCGCCTGCGCTGGCATCTATCGCCTCGCCCGCCATTGGCTCGCGCCAACTCCCTCGGCGCTGGCGCTGGCCTTCTTCGCGCTCAATCCCAACCTTCTTTATCTGCAAACCACGGCAATGACCGAGCCGCTCTTCGTCTGCGAGATGGTCTGGGTTGCGCTCTGGCTGGTGGAGTGGCGCGCGAGTCTTGACTCAGACGAAAAGCAATCCAACCGTTTGCTCTGCTTGATCGCCATGGCGCTTATTGCCGCCATCTACACGCGCTACGATGGCTGGGTCATGGCTCTCGTTACCTGGAGCTGCATGGGCCTCGCGCTCGCTCGCCGCGGCAAGCTGCGCTCGCTCGCCTTCTGGATCGCCAGCGCCTTCCTCATCGCTGCGCCCATTGCATGGTTCGTCTACAACGCTGTGGGCTTCGGCGATTGGCTCTACTTCGCGCGCGGCCCGTATTCGGCCAAGGCTATCGAGTTGCGCACTATGTCGCACGGAGCCGGACCGCCGCATCCCGGCTGGCACAATCCCTGGGTCTCGCTGCTCTTCTTTGTGAAGGTCGCTGAGATGGACGCAGCCGCTGCCGCGTGGGGCAACGTGCTGCTGGTTGTGAGCCTGCTGGCAACGGCGTGGGCCTGGCTGACCGAGCGCAAGCAAGCCTTCACATGGGCGTTGCTGCTCTGGTTCCCGGTTCCTTTCTATGCCTGGTCGGTGTCGTACGGATCTGTGCCCATCTTCCTGCCGCCCTGGTGGCCGCACTCCTGGTACAACACGCGCTACGGCATGGAGCTGCTGCCCGCACTGGCGCTGGGGCTGGGCTTTGCAGCGCACGGCGCACTCGCCGCATTGGGCCGCTTCAAGCCGCGCTGGTCGCAGATAGCGGTGGGCGCGCTCTTCTCGATCGTGGCCGTGAACGCGATGCAGATGGTGCACGAGCATCCGCTGACGTATGTCGAAGGAGTCAAGAACATCGAAGCGCGCAGAGCTTATGATGAATTGATCCCTCCCGTGCTGCGCGCGCTGCTGACCGGGCGTCCCGGCGCGGTGGTGCTGATGGACACTTCGGTATATCCGGAGCTTGTCGCGTTCACCGGCATTCTGCTTCGACAGACAATCAACGAGAGCGATCTCAACATCTACAGCGACGCGCTGGCCGCCCCCGCCGCGCACGCCGCAATCGTGCTGGCCTTTGACGGAGACCAGATCGACCGCGCGGTCAAGGCGCATCCGGAGGGACTGCGGGAGCTCTACCGTTTCAAAACGACAGGGCAACCGGCAGGCACGATTTATACTTCGGATAAGTCCAGATAGCAAATGCACCGGGCTTTTGAGCGTTTTCACCAGATACTCTGGGTGCCCCACCCTCGCCGCGTTGTTGTTATTGCGGCTAAGGTGGGATGTCAGGATTTCATCATTGTTGGATCTCTGAATATGCTTTAGCCTTGAGGCTCTTTACCGACCGCGATCCGGAGGAAGATTGATCCCCTTTACCAAAGCGCATGCCTGCGGCAACGACTTCCTGATTGTGACCGAAGAGGCCGCGGCGAACCACGACTGGGTTGAATTGACGCGGCGATTGTGCGCGCGGAACACTGGCGTCGGTGCCGACGGCATCGAGTTCTTCGCGTGGACCGGTGAGCGCGCGGGACGCATCCGCCTGCACAATGCCGACGGCTCCATCGCTGAGATCAGCGGCAACGGCACGCGCTGCGTGGCCGCGTGGATGGCGCGCGAACGCGGCTTCCAACCCGGCGATGAAGTGGAAATTACCACCGAAGCGGGCTTGCGAATTTGCCAGATCAACGCGCTGAAAACCAACGGCGAATTCACCGTAGAAGTGACCGCCGGAATGGGAGTACCCAGCTTCGCGCGACGCACCGTTAGGTTGCCGAGCGGGTTTGCAATCGCGGGCGTCGAAGTCTCCACCGGCAATCCGCATTTTGTCATTGTTGCTGACAATGCTGACTTTTCGGTGGACGGAATCGCGTGGCAACAGATTGGCGCGGCAATATGCGTGCATCCTGATTTTCCTCACCACACCAACGTGGAATTCCTGCGCCTCATCAGCCCGAACAAGATTGAAATTCGCATCTTCGAGCGCGGCGTCGGCCCCACTGCCTCTTCCGGCACCGGCAGCAGCGCCACCGCCACAGCGGCCATCGCATTGCACGGCTGCCAATCGCCGCTCACTGTCGTAGCTCCCGGCGGCGCGCAGACCGTCGCATGGAGCGGACATGGGACCGAGCTGTTCCTGACAGGACCCGCGTCGCTGATTGCATGTGGAGAGGCGTGGCCCTCATGACTGCCCTGTTCAAGCCGCGCGCTGTTCCTGCCGATGCCCAGGTGGCCGTCGTCTCTCCAGCCTCCACGCCGCAGCCGGAGCGCGTCGAGCGTGGCCTGGAGGCCTTGCGCACATTGGGCTACGCGCCGCAGCCGGCCGAGCACATCCTCACCCGTGGCCCGCTTTATTTTGCGGGCACGCCGGCCATGCGCCTCAGCGACCTGCATCATGCCTTTGCCGACGATCAATCGCGCGCCATCTTCTGCACGCGCGGCGGCTACGGATCGAACTATCTACTTGACGATTTGGATCTCGACCTGATCGCCGAAAGCGTCAAGCCGCTCATCGGATACAGCGACCTGACCGCGATGCATCTTTGGCTGCTCGATCAGATTCAGTTGCCGGCCTTTCATGGCCCCATGCTCTCCGCCGATTTCGCGCGCGAGGACGGCGTTCATCTCGCCAGCCTGCAAGCGGCGCTCGGCGGCATGCCTTATACGCTTGGCACAGCCGAAGGCCTGCGCGCTTTGCACCGCGGCCGCGCGCGCGGCACGCTCTATGGCGGTTGCCTGAGCATTCTCGTGGCTTTGCTGGGTACTTCCTATGAGCCGCAGACCGAGGGCAAGCTGCTCTTTCTTGAAGATGTCGGCGTCAAGCCCTATCAGATCGACCGCATGTTGTGGCAACTGCGCGAGGCGGGCAAGCTGGATGGCGTGCGCGGCATTGTCTTCGGCGAAATGCTGGATTGCAGCTCGCCCGGCGCGCCGCCCAAACTGCTCGATCAGGTGATTCTGCGCGCCTTCGAAGACTTCAAAGGCCCCATCGCCATCGGGCTGCGATCGGGCCACGTTTCGCGCTCGAACGTGACACTGACATTCGGAGTCGAGGCCGAGTTGCTCGTGCATAAAGAGGCGCAGTTGCAAATGATCGAGCCGGCGGTGACGCCATGACATTCGCGTTTCGCCACATTCACCTCAGCGGAATCTGCGGCACGGCGATGGCCTCGCTCGCCGGCCTCTTGCAGTTGCAAGGCCACCGCATCACCGGCTCCGACAAGGCCGCCTATCCGCCGATGAGCGATCTGCTCGCCTCGCTGGGCATCCCCATCCTGGAGCCGTACGCCGAAGCAAATCTCTCGCCCGCACCCGATCTGGTCGTCATCGGCAACGCGCTCTCGCGCGGCAATCCGGAGATTGAGCGCGTGCTCGACGAGCGCATTCCATTCACTTCGATGGCCGCTCTGCTGCGCGAAGAGTTCCTCGCGGGCCGCGAGCCGCTGGTCGTCGCTGGAACCCACGGCAAGACCACCACCACCAGCATGCTGGCGTGGATCTATCAGGTTGCCGCGCGCGAAAACCCTGCGCTGGAGCCGTCATTTCTTATTGGCGGCGTGGCGGAGAACTTTGGCACCAGCTTCCAACTGCGCCCCACGCGCGCCTTCATCGTCGAGGGCGACGAGTACGACACCGCTTTCTTCGACAAAGGCCCCAAGTTTCTGCACTACTTTCCCGATACATTGATTCTCACTCACGTGGAGTTTGACCACGCCGACATTTACGCCGACCTGGAAGCGGTGAAGATCGCCTTCAAGCGGCTGGTCAATCTCGTTCCGCGCCGCGGGCTAATCGTCGCCTATGACAACAGTGACAATGTAAGCGAGTGCGTCACCCGCGCCTTCTGCCGCGTCGAGCGCTACGGCTTTTCTGAAACCGCCGACTGGCGCATTCGGAATCTGCGCCATGAAGACGGCCTCACGCGCTGGGAGCTTTGGCGCGCGGGAGCGCTGTGGGCCAAACTCGCGATGCGCATGGCCGGCGAGCACAACGCGCTCAACGCCACCGCCGCGGCCGCACTGGCTTTTGGACAGGGCGTGAGCAAAGAGGCGATTGTCGAGGCGCTGGCGACGTTCAAGAGCGTGAAGCGGCGCATGGAGGTACGCGCGCAAATCAACGGCATCACCATCGTCGAAGACTTCGCTCATCACCCCACGGCGATCCGCGAAACCCTCCGTGCGCTGCGTTCCGTTTACCCGCAAGCGCAACTATGGGCGGTGTTAGAACCGCGCTCGAACACGCTGCGCCGCAAGGTTCTCGAAGCCGACCTCATTGAGAGTCTGCGCCACGCAGACCGCGTAATCCTGGCCGGCGTCTATCAACAGCAGCGCATCCCCGACGCCGAGCGCCTCCATCCCGAAGAGGTTGTCCGCGCGCTCAACGCAGCCGGAACGCAGGCCGAACTTTGCCCGGATGTGGAAGCCATTGTCAGCCGCATTGCGCCGCAACTGCAATCCGGCGACGTGGTGGCGCTCCTCTCCAATGGCGGATTCGATGGCATTTATGAGAAACTTCCCCTGCGGCTCAAAGAAATTCAGGGCTGACTTAACGGAAAGATCGGTATGATCCCTTTTCTCATCTTCATGGCCACAATGGTCGTCACCGGCATCCCCACGGCGCTGCTTTTCATTCCCTGGTGCGCGCTCACCGGCAATGTGCTGCCGCTCTACAAGGGCACGCGCTTCATGCTCTCCAGCAGTTGCTGGATGGCAGGAGTTCGCTTCCACGTCGAAGGACGGGAGCGCATCCCCCGCGACCGGGCGTGCATCTTCATGTCAAACCACGTCTCCAACCTGGACCCGCCCGCGCTGATTTCGCTGATACCGGGGCGCACCTCGGCCTTCATGAAACGCTCGCTGATGCAGTTGCCCATCCTGGGAACCGGCTTTCGCCAAGGCGATTTCATCGCCGTGGATCGCTCCGGCAGCCCGGTTGACGCGGAGAGAAGCGTCGCCGCGGCCAGGCGAGTTCTCGCCAAGGGCGTGCATATGACCACCTTTGTCGAGGGCACGCGCTCGCCGGACGGCCGCATGCTGCCCTTCAAGAAAGGCCCCTTCTATCTGGCCATGGGCTCGGGCGCGCCGTGCATTCCGGTTTCCATTCATGGCACTGAAACCATCCAGGGCAAAGGCAGTTTGCGCATCCATCCCGGCACGGCGCATGTAATCTTTCATCCGCCCATCGACCCGGCCAGCTTCGCTACGCGCGACGAGCTGATGCAGGCGGTTCGCGCGGCCATCGCCTCCGGGCTGCCGGAGTGGATGCGGAGGTAGAGGAACTCATGTTTGTATCGCTCTTCGTGATCGTCGTCATTCTCGCATTGAGCATTCCCGCGGCGGCGATCTTCGTTCCGTTGGCGGCGATCACCGGCAAGATTGAACCGCTTTACTCCGTGACCTGCTTCATTGTCCGCACCGGTTTTGCCGCCGCCGGCATCCGCGTGCGCATGGAGGGCTGGGAGCGTGTTCCCGCCGGCCGCGCGTGCATCTTCATGGCCAATCACGTCTCCAACCTCGACCCGCCGGCGCTGATTTCGTGGATGCCGGAACACACGGCCGCCTTCTCCAAGCGTGCAATCTTCAAAATTCCCGTCTTTGGTTACTGCCTCAAGCTGGGCCAGTTCATTCCCGTGGACCGTACCGGCGACGCAGCCAGCGCACGGGAGAGCGTGGCCGCGGCTCAGCGCATTCTAGACAAGGGCACCCACATTACCACGTTCGTCGAGGGCACGCGCTCCCCCGACGGCCGTATGCTGCCCTTCAAGAAAGGCCCATTCTATCTGGCGATGCAGACCGGCGCGCCCTGCATTCCGGTCTCGATTTACGGAACGGAAACGCTGATGGCCAAGGGCAGCTTCGCCATCAAGCCGGGCACGGCGCACATTGTCTTCCATGCGCCTGTTTACCCCAGCGATTATGCGACCCGCGATGAGCTCTCCGAAGCCGTGCGCGCCGCCATCGCCTCCGGCCTGCCGGAGTGGATGCGAGATAAGATAACAGGAGAGGGTACGGTGAATACTAAATGAAAAGGAAATTGCTCATCGCGTTGTTAGGAATTTCAGCAGCGCTTGTTCTCTTTGCGATTTACGCCAATCTGCAGATCCACGCGACACAGGCGGAGCAAGCCCAGGCTCTAGCCGGGGATGGCCTGATCGTACATCCCATGGGCACTCTCAATCATGCCATCACCATTCATCGCCCTCCTCGTGAAGTCTGGCCATGGCTTGTTCAGTTGGGATCTCATCGCGCCGGATGGTACTCTTACGATTTCATCGATAACGGAAGTCGCCACAGCGCGGAGCTCATCCTGCCGCAGTACCAGGACATTCATGTTGGGGATGTCTTTCCCGCCCTCCCCGGAGCGAAGGACGTATTTGTTGTTGCGCAGTTTGAACCGGAAAAGAATCTGGTGCTGTCCTGGCGGCTGCCCAATGGCGCATATCAAACCACCTGGGCATTCATTCTTGAACAACCGCGACCTGGCCAAACTCGCCTCCTCGTGCGTGGCCGCGTGGCCTCCGGTTATCGCCCTTACGGCCTGCCGGAGTGGCTTGCGGTGCTCCTCGCCCGCCCGGCGCATTTCATCATGCAACGAAAACAACTACTGGACATCGCGCAACGCGTTGAAGCCTATCCCGCCCGCTAAGTCATATCTTTCATTCGTGTAATGCTGGCCCCGAGATCCACTTCTTGGATATGGGAATCCACGCTCTGAACGGAGTCGAAGGGGCGGATCCTTACGGCTCCACTACAGCGTTGTAACCGTCGTTGGTCAGCTTCTCGCGCATCGCGTTGGCCTCGCTAAGGCTGGCAAATGGTCCGATCCGCACGTGGAGTTGGCCGTCGGTGGCGTCAAGGCTGACGGCCGGCTCAAAGCCCCGCTTGCGCAATGCGCCCACCAGCACATCCGCGTCCTCCTGGTGGGAGACGGTGGCAATCTGGACCATCAGCGCAGGCGCTGTCTGGGCGGAATTCGTACCAGCGGCTGAAGTCGAGACAGGAGTCTGCGCGGCGGCGGCCCCGCTGATGCTGGAAGCTCCAGCCGTGGGCTGGCTCTCCGCGGCGGCCTTCGGCTTAGATAGCGAGCTGGTGGCTGGCGAAACGGCTCCCGCGACGGAGGTCTGGCCGGCGACAGGGGAATCATGGCCACCGCCTCTTCCCATCGAGTAGCCCAGCCCGAAGCACAGGCCGCACAGCAGAACTAATCCAAAAAATAGGCCCGCCACCAACATCGGACCCAGTGTCAGCTCCGCGTCGCGCCTCCGCTCGACCGGCGTAAGCTCTTCTTCATCAATCACTTCGCGCATCAACAACCCCCGGAACTCCAGCCAGATTAAAGCAGCGTCCGGTTCTTTCCACCCAGCCGCGACGCCAGTATTCCACGCAAGTATCTTCGCATTTTTCCGCGAACCGCCGCGAAAAATCAGGTGTGCATTTTTCTCGCAAGAAGTCACGCAACCTTTTTCACTCTCGCGCATCTATACAAGTAATTAGCAGAGGCTTCCACGTAACACTTCCCCGCCCAAGAAAGAGTTCCACTCCTTCTTGAAGGTCTGGTACAGACCTCTTCTCAAAAACCCTCCCCCCTGCTCCCCTCCTATTAAGCCTCTCGAGCGGGCCTGCCGGAAGGCAGGCCCATTCGCTCCTCTATCGCCAGATAGAATTGAAGCCAGATGCGCTCCTCCTCCACTCCAAAGACTCGCCCCGAAGCTGACCTCCAGGCAATAGACGCGCTGTTTGAACAGGCTGGCCTCCAGAGCAATCTGCGCGGCAAGGCCGGGGTCCCCGGCGACCGGTCTTCGTCGCTGGGGTGGAAGGCATCTGGCGTCACCCTCCGGATGCGCTTTGAGCGCGCGGCGCGGCAGGAACTCATCCCCTCCGCGCCCCTGCCCCGTGTTGCTCCGAATGGCGTCGAATGGCTGCCGGTCGCGGGCTGGGAGAAGATCAACTGGCTCTGGCATGGCTTCAGCACCCGGCGAGGCGGCCTTAGCCGGGTGTATTGCGCTGACGATGCGCCGGGTGAGCTGAATCTGGGCTTTACCGCCGACGACGACCGGGAAACCGTGATCCGAAATCGCCGCCTGCTAGCCGAGGCAATTACTGGAGACCCGGCCACGCCGCTGGTCGTTCTCCGCCAGATTCATTCCAACATGGTGGTTCTTGCCAGCGCCACGGACGCTAGTCGCGAAGACCCGCGGAGGAGCGGTGTCCCCGGCGACAGGTCTTCGTCGCAGGGGTGCAAAGCTGATGGCCTGATGACCGATCAGCCCGGTCTGCTGCTCGCCATTCAGACCGCCGACTGCATCCCGGTGCTGGTAGCCGATCGCAAACGCCGCGCGGTGGCCGCCTTCCACGCCGGCTGGCGCGGCACGGTCAAGCGCATCGTCGAAAGCGGCGTGGGCCGCATGAGGCTCCACTTCGGCTCCCGGCCTAAGGATTTGATTGCCGCCATTGGTCCCGGCATCGGCCCCTGCTGCTACGCCGTCGGCGAAGACACATTCTCCGAATTCGAATCGCAGTTCGCCTACGCCCGCGAGCTCTTTCGCGAGGTATCCGACGCCGACCCGGTGCGCGCAAAGTACCCAATGTTGTTCATGACGCAGCGCGCGCCGGGACACTCGCATATCGGCCCGAGCCTGCATCTGAATTTAGTCGAAGCCAACCGCCGCCAGTTGCTGGCAGCGGGACTCAAACCCCGCGCGATTCATCTGGTAGGCGGCTGCACATGCTGCCAGCGCGAGCTCTTCTTCTCCCATCGCGCCTCCCAGGGCCATGCCGGGCGCATGATGAGCGTGATCGGCATCCGGCCGGACGCTCCATAAACTAAGGGTTTTGGATTCCCAGGTCCCAGAATCGGGACCTGGGGCACCCAGATTTATGGTTTGAAAAAGGAAAACGCAGATAGATTACTGCTTCTTGAGGACGGCGGCGTTCTTTTCGTCGGACAGAATCACCGACTCCAGGTGGCGGAAGTCGGCGGCACGGGCCGCGGGCAGCTCGACCTGGCGAACGACGTATTCGCGCTCGTAGTGGAGGAGGTTGCCTTTGGCCGAGACCGAAGAGTGGTAGCTGGCAAAGTCGAGATCGAGCGAGACCGGGTCGGGGGTTTCATCGACAGCGTAGCCGGGGGGGATGGCGATGTCGAAGCTGTCGCGCCTGAGGCCGGTGGCGTTAAGGTCGATGGGATAGATGCGCGGCTTATCGTCGAAGGGCAAGGCATGGGTGCCGACGACACGGGGGCGGACGAGCACAAGCGGACCGGCCTGATGGGAGTATTGGCGCACTGTCACCTTGTAGTGGAGTTCGATGGGTTTGTCTAGCGCGGATGGTTCGACAAACTCAAAGGAATCAAGCGTAACGCCGGGAAGGGTCTCGGCGACAACGCGCTCCCAATATTCCCTCCGCTCCTTCTCGTCGGTGTCCTTGATTAAATAGCGAATGTTAGCGCCTGCCGACCCGGTTTGAGAGGAGTCCACGGAGCCTGTCAGCGTACCGTCCGCCGTGAGTGTGAAGACCCCTTTATTCTCCTTGATGCTGGTGTCGGGCTCCAGCACCGGAAGGGGGATAATCTGGCTGGCAGACCCGGCGGCCAGGGTTCCGTAACTGCCCTGCTCGTAGTAGGGCAGATTGCCAACAGGAGTGCGTTGATTGGTGGGGTCGAAGATGAGATAGCGCTTGCCGTCTTTGGCTTTGACGATGGCTTTGAGGCGCGGGTCCAGCACGTCGGCGGGAATCTCGATGGCGGTAATCATGTGATTGCCTTCCAGCGAGGGCGCATCGGGATCGACGACGTCGCGGCGGTCGTCCACCGGCACATAAAAGGCATGAATCCCAGCCACCTGCAGCATGGAGATCAACAGAGTGGTCTTGTCCTTGCAGTCGCCGTAGCGGTTCCGGAAGATATCGGCTGCGTGGTTGGCCTGCAATCCGCCGATGCCGCGCATCACAACAAAGTAGCGGACGTTCTTCTGGATGTACTCGGTGATACGGCTGAGTTTGGTGTAGAAGTCCGGCGCGCCGGCGATGAGGCTTTGCGTCTGGGCGATGATCTCCGGCGACGGGTCAGGGCGGTTGGCCTCAAGATTAGTGAGCCACTGGCCGATGGCGCGCCACTGATTGTCCTTGCCTTCGACGGCGGCATCGCCCCACTGGACGGACATGCGCGCGGCGAGGGCCGCCCATTCCGGACCGGAGCGCAGCTCGCGCAGGTCGAGGGCGGGCATATCTTTGATCTCCCAGCGCCAATGGTTGGGCGCGACCTCGATAGGCTTGACGGGCGGGAATCTGTGCCACGCCTCGGAGTGGGCGCGGCCGGCGGGCAGGTCGACTTCGAGGGCCTGGAAGACGATGGGGATGCCGCTCTGAAAATGCCAGGCCTTCTCCTGGATGTAGGGCTCCATCAGCTCTTCGGACTCGCAGATTACGACCGCGCCGACATCGACGGCCGGGGGGTGGGCGACTCGTGCCTTACGGGTGGAGAGCATGATGGGAATGTTGGTATCGCCCACATCGACGAAGTCGGTGTCCTGGGCCTGATACTGCTTTTCATCGGCGGCGATGGTCCAGGCGCGAAAGTAGTTGACCTTCTCGTCGACGTCGTATTCGACGCCGCACGCCGCATCGCGCCGTCCCTGCGGCTTGAGGATGCGGATGGCTTCGCGCTCACGCTCAACGGCGCGGCCCTGGCCGTCGACGGTCTCAAGGTACTCATCGAAGAGAACCACCGCTGCGGCGTCCTTCGCGTAATCGGGAGTGCGGTTCTTATAGGCATCGAGGGCCCACTGTGGAACCGGTTGCTTATCACTGCTGAACCATCCGGCGTGGCTGGGTGTGCAGACACTGAGAAAGAGGCCAGCCAGCAGAAGGCGGCCGAAGAGAGCTTTGCAAGAGAGCGGCTTTCTCATGATCAGTTTCCTCGGGCAACGGGAGTGCGGGTGAGAACGAGTGGCTGTTGATCGGCAGCGGCGACTTTCTGGTAGAAGGCGCGAAGATCCTGGTATTCCTCGGGCTTGGCTAAGGTGAAGGCGCGCACGAGTTGGCGGACGATGGTGACCTGGCCGGGCGCGGTGACTGCCTTGGTGACAAAGACAGCATGGCGTTCCCAAGGAATCCTGGTGTCCAGAGGCGCGCCTTCCACGGTCATGCCGGTCGGCAGGTGATAGACGATCTGATCGGTGACCTGTTCGGCATATTGCATATCCACGGGCTCCAGGCGCTTTTCCTGATTGACAAAGGGATGGCCGCCGCGGGTCTCAAAGAAGAAGCCGGGAAGCAGGAGGCGTTTCGAGGTTGCCGCGCCCAGCGTCCCGTGGACGTTGACGATGGCGATCAGATTAACGTCGGGGTCGTCGAGACCCAGGAAGTGATCGATATGGGCATCTATGCCATCGGGGACCAAGGACTCTAGCGAGTGATCGAATTGCTTCTTGACTTCGTCCGCATCGTTGCGGAGAGCAAGCTGCCGCCAGCGGAGGGCTTTCTGGCCGGTAATGATAAAGCGGAGGTTTCCAGTGATGGCGCCGTGATCGTCGAGGGTGATGTCGCCGACACGGACGGTCTTGTTGTCGGTGTAAGCTTGTTCGGGAGTGAGTCCGATGAAGTTGCCGCTGGAGCTGAGGCTGATGCCGGTGGCCTTGGAATGGCGCCAGTGCATGGTCAGGAAGGGGCACATTTTTTCGCCGGGATCGAGTACGAGATCATGGCCGCCAATGCGGAGGACGATGATATCGTCTTCGAGCTGGTGAAAATTGAGATAGCCGGGATCGAAGACGCGTTCACTGCGATCGGCCACCTTCATGTCGAAGGCAGTGAGGCCGGCGGCGCGCAGCATAGCCAGATAGAGCAGGGTGATGTCCTGGCTGGAGCCGCTCTTTTGCGTCCAGGTGTCCTCGGCATGCTTGGCGGCCTTCAATTTGAGCTGCTTGAGTTCGGAGTAGCTCTTTTTGCGGGAGAAGTCAGTGTTATCCAGCGCCTGCACGGCCTGGTAGAGATTTTTGGCCTTCTCCAGATCGCTGTCACCGGGGGAAATCAGGCCGGCAACCGCTTGCTTGATCGGATTGCTTGCTTCGGCGAAGTGATCCACTTCCTTTGACCGGCGCTTGGCCTCGTTGATCCAGTAGTCTACGTTGTCATGGGCGTTCTTGTAATAGAAGGTCACATGATAAAGCAGGCCTTGGGCGGGCGGCATCCACTCTTCGTCGGGAGCGGCGGGAATGTCGCTGACCTGGAGGTGATAAACCCCGGTTACAGCGGCTTCTTTCTGGAGGGTGTTGGGCAGAAGGGGTGAGCCTGGACCGGCTGGCCGGCGCGGCATACCGCTGGGACGCCGTCCTGGCCGCGCTCCTGCCGCAGCTGGGACACCGCCTCCGGCAGGTGGAGGAGGATGGGATCCGCAGCCTGCGCGACGACTGGACCGGGCGCGCGGCGGGACTGGGC
>JBKQLG010000073.1:0-4653 GCA_052147235.1 Occallatibacter sp. | reverse complement strand
CCCACCCAAGCAGAGCTTGGATGGGGCACCCGGCCTCGCTCTAACTCCGCTAACACCGCTAGCTCCGCTACCTCCGCAGGTTTTTTGCCCATTCTCCACAACTCGCACAGCGCTTACCCTGAAATGCACCATCTCTGCGCCTTGTGTCGCCATAGCGCCGGGGCTACGCTTGGTGATGGGTTGAGAGCCTGCGCACGCCGGATCGGGGCTTCCAGGCCGGAACGGCCGGACCAGTTCCACTCCAAAACGGGCAGCCGGGAGAGCCGCTGGACCGGAACCCCATTTCCTGCACCGTTTTCGCTACATCCGGCGAGCGAAAACCCGCTCAGGAGGCGGCTTCTGTGAGTTCTCCACAGGCAAACTGGCCGTATTGAACAACCGGATGCAGCAAATGTTACGAAAATACTAGATATTGTGGTTGGGTATTGACATGCACCACAGACAGCGGTATTTTTTCATCTGCGGCTGTTAAGGGATTGTAACGAAACGCCGGCGTCAGACCCCTTGGCAGCCCCTGAAATCTCGTAAAGCTACCGGTTTTTTCCTTCGTAATTCCAGAGGTGCTCGAGCCCGTAACCAAAGCCGCCCAAAGATGCCGCCCGTAAGCGGCACAATGCGGCAGGAACCCTCGCCAAGGCTCTTCTGGGATTGCCAGTTACACCAGTTCCGTACGTTGATTTGAGATTTCACCCTCCTGGCAGCGCTGCGCCGGACGATGGAGGGTTTTTTCACTGACTTTTATTGAGAGAGGACGCCATGAGCGAGATTGATCTTCATAGTGCAACGGTTCCTTCCCAGGCCACATATCTGCACCGCGGCCTTACCTTTGCCCGCCGCTTTACCCGGGACGGCATATCCCCCTACGACGAGGTGCAGTGGGAGCGCCGTACCGCCTCCATTACCGACACCAAAGGCAACACCATCTTTGAGCAGAAGGACGTAGAGGTACCGGTCGACTGGTCGATGACGGCCACCAATATCGTTGCCTCAAAATATCTCCACGGTCAGCTGGGCACGCCTGAGCGTGAGACCGGCGTCCGCCAGTTGGTTGGCCGCGTGGTTGAAACCGTGCGCGACTGGGGTATCGCCGGCGGCTACTTTGCCACGGCTGAAGACGCAGCCGTCTTCCACGACGAGCTCGCCCATATGCTGCTCACGCAGAAGGCCGCCTTCAACTCGCCGGTGTGGTTCAATGTGGGCTGCGACCGGCTGGAGCCGGATGCGGAGGGGCAGAATTGGCACTGGGACCCAGCGACCGGCGGCGTGCGCTACTCCGCCACCGGCTACCACAATCCGCAATGCTCGGCCTGCTTCATCAACTCCGTTGAAGATTCGATGAGCGGCATCATGGACCTAGCCCGGACCGAAGCGATGCTCTTCAAATTCGGCTCCGGCACGGGCACCAACTTTAGTTCCCTGCGTTCGAGCCATGAATCCGTCTCCGGCGGCGGCACCGCCAGCGGCCCCTTGAGCTTCATGCGCGGCCTGGACGCCTTTGCCGGCGTCATCAAGTCCGGCGGCAAGACGCGCCGCGCCGCCAAAATGGCGATTTTGAACGTGGATCACCCGGATATTGTTGATTTCATTGAGTGTAAAGAGAAGGAAGAGGCCAAGGCGCACACACTCATCAAGGCCGGCTACGACGGCAGCGGGCCGGATTCCGAGGCCTTTTCGTCGATCTTCTTCCAGAACGCCAACAACTCCGTCCGCGTCAGCGATGAGTTCATGCACGCCTACGAGAGCGACGGCGACTTCTCCACCTACACTGTCAGAGGCCACGAGCCGGTGGAGAGCTACAAGGCGCGCGAGATCATGCACAAGATTGCCAAGGCCACATGGCTCTGCGGCGATCCCGGCATGCAGTTCGACACCACCATCAACCGCTGGCACACCTGCAAGAACACCGCCCGCATCTTTGCATCGAACCCCTGCTCCGAGTACATGTTCCTGGACAACTCGGCCTGCAATCTGGCCAGCTTCAATCTGATGAAGTATGTTACCCCGGCCGGCAACTTCGACATTCCCGCCTACCGGCACTCCATCTCGGTGGTCATCACCGCGATGGAGATTCTGGTGGACAACTCCGGCTACCCCACCGAGAAGATCGCCCGCAACTCCCACGACTATCGCCCGCTGGGCCTGGGTTACGCCAACCTGGGCGCGCTGCTGATGGCCTTCGGCCTGCCTTACGACTCAGCCGCCGGCCGCGATCTGGCCGCCGCCTTCACCGCCATCCTCAGCGGCCAGGCCTACCTGCAATCCTCCATCGTGGCCGCCAACTGCCCCTCCATCACCTCGGCCACGCCGCTGACCGACAACATCGATCGCCAGGGTGGCGCATGCCCCGGCTTCTACATCAACCGCGAGCCCTTCCTCGACGTGATCCGCATGCATCGCGCCGAGGTCAACAACATCGGCGCATCGCGCCAGAGCGGCGAGCCCTTCAACGTGCCCCAGCTTGACGCCCTCATCGACGCCAGCCGCGAGTGCTGGGACATGGCGCTGGTATACGGCGAGCGCTACGGCTTCCGCAACTCCCAGACCACGGTCCTCGCGCCCACCGGCACCATCGGCTTCATGATGGACTGCGATACCACCGGCATCGAGCCTGACCTGGCGCTGGTCAAGTACAAGAAGCTGGTCGGCGGCGGCATGATCAAGATCGTCAACAACACCGTCCCCGCGGCCCTCTTCAAGCTCGGCTACTCCAGCGACGACGTCAACGCCATCGTCAGCTACATCGACGCCACCGGCACCATCGAGGGCGCGCCCGGCATCAAGCCCGAGCATCTGGCCGTCTTCGATTGCAGCTTCAAGCCCTCCAAGGGCACCCGCTCCATCCATTACATGGGCCACATCAAGATGATGGCCGCCGCGCAGCCCTTCCTCTCCGGCGCCATCTCCAAGACCGTCAACCTGCCCCAGGAAGCCACCGTCGAGGACGTGGCTGAGGCCTACGCCGAGAGCTGGCGTCAGGGTATCAAGGCCGTGGCCATCTATCGCGACGGCTCCAAGGGCACCCAGCCTCTCAACACCAGCATGGACGACGCCAAGCGCGAACCCTCGCCGCTGGATGCCGCCGGAGGCCGTGTGCTGACTCAGCTGGCTGCTGGAGAGCCTGGCGCCGACGACGACCTCAAGGCTCTGGAAGCCAAGGCCGGTGAAAAACTCGAAGTCACCGCCCAGTCGGTCCTCCTCGCCGAGGCCGCCTTCCAGCGCGCGTTGCATGAGATCGCCAAAGCCGCCGCGGTGCCTTTCCTCCAGCCCTCGACAGCCCTCGACTCCGCGGCGGACCCAGCCGTTCAGGATCTTAACGGCCCGCCTCGCGCCGTCCGCCATCGCTTGCAGGACGAGCGCGCTTCCATCACCCACAAGTTCTCCATCGCCGGCCACGAAGGCTACGTCACCGTCGGCCTCTACCCCAACGGCCAGGTGGGCGAAATCTTCATTAAAATGGCCAAAGAAGGCTCGACCGTCTCCGGCCTGATGGACGCCTTCGCCACGGCAATCTCGATTTCGCTCCAGCACGGCGTGCCGCTCAAGGTGCTCTGCGAGAAGTTCGCCCACACCCGCTTCGAGCCCTCCGGTTGGACCGGCAACGAGCAGATCGGCTACGCCAAAAGCCTCATGGACTACATCTTCCGCTGGCTCAACTTGCGTTTCCTCTCCGGCACGCAACTCTCGCTCTTTGCCAGCCTGACTCCCCATGCCGAGCAACTGCCCGCCCCGCCCACCATGATTCCAGAGACCGAAGAGGAGGAGGATGAGGCCATCTCGCAGGGTCAAATGGCCCGGCTGGCCGAGGAGGTTGCCCGCAGGCTGAGCCAGATCAGCGCTCCGGCCACTCATTTTGGCAGTGACAAGGTTGGGGGCGGCGGCATTGAGGCATCCAATGCAGCCGGCTTCACTCCGGAGATGACTGCGGCTTCAGGCGCGACGCCTGCGCCCAGCCTCGCCGACCGCGGCATCTACCACGCCGCCGACGCGATGCGCACGATGTATGAGATGGGCGACGCACCCAGTTGCTCGGTCTGCGGCGCTATCATGGTCCGCAACGGCAGTTGCTACCGTTGCATGAGCTGCGGCTCCACCAGCGGCTGCAGTTAGAGCGATTCCGTTACACCTGGGATTCTGCTACACTAGCAGGAGCGTAATCAAGGGGAAAACGCGCCAGGCCGCGCCCAGCGATACGCTCCTGCAACCCACGTTCGGGGAGTGGCTCAGCCTGGTAGAGCACCTGGTTCGGGACCAGGGGGTCGGAGGTTCAAATCCTCTCTCCCCGACCAATTTTCAATAACTTGCAGACGAACGATCCCGGCCTCTGGGATGAGTCCTGGTGTTCTACTGCCGGATGGTGCGTCAATATTGGATTTTCCCCGTATCATGGTTGCAACACCACCTACAAGAATATCTACCGTCGGGAAATATGATCCAGCTTTACACCCAGACAGTCAAGCTGGATCCGCGCACATCTGTTTGATTTAACAGCAGATCGGTATTTCGGCGAGGGACAGTCATCAATCTGTTCGGGCGTGCGATCGATGGGCTGATAACAAGCACCCACGAAGAGCTGTCCGAGACCCGGCCAGTGGGGATGCGCGGCAACATTCTGAGCCGCGGACGCGGCGCTCAACAAGCCCATGAGGAGAAGAG